>NZ_JBFTNV010000023.1:0-153465 GCF_056397645.1 Rhizobium sp. 05L429
CTTCTGGCAGGGGCAGGTTCACCTCTTCTCCACCTGAGCCTTCTGGCAGGGGCAGGTTCACCTCTTCTCCACCTGAGCCTTGGAGTATTTCCGTTTTTCTTCGAAACATGAAAATACTCTATCTCTTTGTTTTCACGCAATTCCGGACGCAAAACCGCAATGCACTTTTGCTGGAATTGCTCTAGGCGGCATTTTCCTCAGCATCGGCTTGAGCCGGCACTTCTGCCGGCTTTTTGCGCCAACGGCGCAGCACGACGTAGAAGACCGGCGTCAGGAACAGGCCGAAGATCGTTACACCAAGCATGCCGGAGAACACGGCGGTGCCGAGCGACTGGCGCATTTCAGCACCGGGACCGGTGGCGATGGCTAGCGGCAGTACGCCGAAAATGAAAGCGAAGGCCGTCATCAGGATCGGGCGCAGACGAAGATGGCTTGCCTCGATTGCGGCATCCACGACGCTTTTTCCTTCTTCCTCGGCCTGTCTTGCAAACTCGACGATCAGAATGGCGTTCTTGGCAGCAAGGCCGATCAGCACGATAAGTCCGATCTGCGTCAGGACATTGTTGTCCATTCCCCGGAGCCACACGCCGATCAACGCGGCGAGCACTGCGAGCGGGACAATAAGGATGATCGCCAGAGGCAGGACCCAGCTCTCATATTGTGCCGCAAGCGCAAGGAAGACGAAGATCACCGACAGGGCGAAGATGTAGACGGCGGTATTGCCGGTGTGGGTTTCCTGATAGGCAAGCTCCGTCCATTCGAACGTCGTTCCCGGCGGAAGGATCTGCGCCGCCAGCGCTTCCATCTTCTTGATTGCGTCGCCGGTCGATGTGCCGGGTGTGGGATTACCCTGAAGCGGTACCGAGACATACATGTTGTAGCGCTGGACAAGCGCCGGACCGCTGGAATCCTGGATATCCATCAGGGTGCCAAGCGGAACCAGCGCGCCGGTTGCCGATCGAACCTTCAGCGCGAGGATGTCATCCCTGTCCATGCGATATTGTCGGTCGGCTTGGGCACGAACCTGGTAGACGCGCCCGAACGCATTGAAATCGTTTACGTAAGCGACGCCGAGGTTGATGGAAAGTGCGTTGAAGATATTGGGAATCGGCACGTTGAGGAAACGTGCCTTGTCGCGGTCGATTGCGAGAAAATACTGCGGACTTGCATCCGAGAACGTGGTGAAGACGCCGGTCAGCCCCTCGGTCGTTGCAGCGGCACCCATCATCTGGCGGGCCAGACCAAGGACGCGTGTCATGTCCGCGTTTTCAAGATCCGAAATCTGCATCTTGAAGCCGCCTGAATTTCCGACGCCACGCACGGATGGCGGTGGGATGGCAATGATGAAGGCTTCCTGGATGCTTTGCAGCTTGCCGTAAAGCTCGCCAATGATCTTGTTGGCGGTCTCGCCGCCTTCCTCACGTTCGGCAAAGGATTTGAACGGGACGAAAACGACGCCGGCATTCGAGGCGTTGGTGAAGGTTGCCCCGCTGAAGCCGGCAAACTGCACGGCATTGCCGACACCGGGCACCGTTCGGGCGATATCGCCCACCTGCTTAACGACGGCGTCAGTACGCGCAAGCGATGCGCCGTCCGGAAGCTGGATGACGATGATCGCGTAACCCTGGTCCATGGTGGGGATGAAGCCGGAAGGAACCTTCTGCCCCATATACCAGGTCGCGCCCAGCAGGCAGGCGAAGACGACGAGCGAAGAGGTCAATCCGACCCAGCTGCTGACCAGATGCCGGACGATCCAGGAATAGCCGGAGCTCATTCGATCGAAGCCACGGTTGAAGCCGTTTGCAAGACCGCTTCCCAGCTGGGAGAAGATATTCTTGCGCTTGCTCTCATGATCATGGGTTTTGAGCAAAATGCCTGCGAGCGCAGGCGAAAGGGTCAGTGAATTCAATGCGGAAATTGCCGTCGTGACCGATATCGTCACTGCAAACTGCTTGTAGAACTGGCCGGAAATGCCTGGGATGAACGCCGTCGGCACGAACACCGCGATTAACACCAGCGAGATGGCGACGACCGCGGTTCCGACTTCGTCCATCGTGACATGCGCGGCCTGTTTCGGGGTCATGCCCCGCGCCAGGTTTCTCTCGACATTTTCCACCACCACGATCGCATCGTCGACGACGATACCAATCGCCAGCACGAGACCGAACAAGGTGAGCATGTTGAGCGAAAAGCCGAAGGCGAGCAGCACGGCGAAGGTGCCGATCAGCGATACGGGGATGGCGATGATCGGAATGAGGGCAGTTCGCCAGGATTGCAGGAAGACGAGGACGACGATCGCCACGAGAATCGCCGCCTCGGCTATGGTCCTGTAGACCTCATTGATCGAATCCGAGATGAATTCGGTCGTATCATAGACGATGCGGTACTCCAGACCCTGCGGGAAATTCTGCGACAGGTCCTTCATGATCCCCTGGATCTGATGGGCCGTATCCAGCGCATTGGTTCCAGKCCGGGCGAAGATGCCGAGCGCGACTGCGGGGTCATTGTTGAGATAGCTGTTGGTGACGTAGTCCTGCGCGCCAAGCTCGATGCGAGCGACATCCTGCAAGCTCACAAGCCGGCCGGTGGTCGTCGATTTCACGATGACATAGCGGAATTGGCGCACGTCCGAGAAGCGTCCGTCCGTTCGCACCGTATATTCGAAGGCATTCTTACCGGTAACAGGTGGGGCGCCGATCTTGCCGCCCGATACCTGGACGTTCTGGTCTCTCAGCGCGGCAACGACGTCATCCGAAGTCATGCCGTAGGCGGAGAGCTTTTCCGGATCCAGCCAGATTCGCATCGAATACTGGCGCTCGCCGAAAAGCTGCACGTCGCCGACGCCATCAAGGCGCACGAGAGTGTCGCGAATGCGGTTGCGGGCGTAGTTCGAGACATAGAGCTGGTCATAGCGGTGCGAGGGCGACAGCAGATGCACCACCATCATCAGGTCAGGCGAACTTTTATCGGTGGTCACGCCGAGCCGCTGGACTTCCTCGGGAAGGCGGGGCAGGKCGATGGAAACGCGGTTCTGGACAAGAACCTGGACCTTGTCGAGATCGGTGCCGAGCTTGAAGGTGATCGTCAGCGACATGGCGCCATCGGCGCTGGAGTAGGAAGACATATAGAGCATGTCTTCGACGCCGTTGATCTGCTGTTCGAGCGGGGTCGAAACCGTATCGGCGATCGTCTGCGGATCGGCGCCCGGATAGGAGGTGCGCACGACGATGGTCGGCGGCGCGATCTCCGGATATTGGGAGACCGGCAGCTGCGTATAGGCGATGCTGCCGACGACGAGGAGAACGATCGAGATGACGGCCGCGAAAATCGGCCGGTCTACGAAGAAATGAGCAAATCTCATTGTCCGCTCTCCGCACCAGCGGTTTCCGGCGGAGCGTCCGTCCGCTCCTTCGGCAGTTCGGTCATCTGAGGCGTGACCTTTGCGCCGGGCCGGGCGCGTATCAGGCCGTTGACGACGATCGTCTCGGTGCCGTCGAGGCCTTCACGGATGACGCGGTAGCCGTAGAGCCGGGGACCGGGCCTCACGGGCTTGGTCGAAACCGTGCCATCTGCGCCGACGACGTAAACGACGCGCTCATTCTGGTCCGAGCCGATGGCTTCGTCGGGGACGAGAATGGCCTGATAGGTGTTGGAGGCTTCGACCTGGATGCGGCCGAAGAGGCCGGGCTGAAGGACGAGATCGGGATTGGGAAAGCGGGCACGCAGACGAATCGTGCCGCTCTCATTGTCGATCCGGTTCTCGGCGAAATCGAGTTTCCCCTTGAAAGGTTTGGCATTGGGATCCGAGATGGTGACCATGACATCAAGGCCGCCGCCGCCCTGCTGGAGATCCTTGCCCAGCTTGCGTGCCGTATCGGCGAAATTCAGCAGGCGGCGTTCGTCGACGTCGAAATAGAAATCGATCGGGTCGAGTGAAACGATCGTCGTGAGCACGGTCTGGTCGGTCTGCACGAGGTTGCCGGCGGAGATCAGGCGGCGATCGATACGGCCGCTGAGCGGCGCGGTGATCTCGGTATATTCCATGTCGAGCGTAGCACGATCGGATGCAGCCTGTGCGCCGCGGACATTGGCCTGGGCGGAATCGAATTCGCGGCGGCGATCGTCCAGCGTCTGCGCCGACTGGCTGCCGCTCGAAGCAAGCGACTGGGCGCGCTTATATTGCGCATCGGCAAAGACCAGAGCCGATTTCGACGCTTCCAGCGCGGCGTTGGCTTGATTGAGCGCGGTTACGAAGGGTCGCTGATCGATGACGAAGAGCCGGTCGCCTTGTTTCACCAGAGCGCCGTCGGTGAAGTCGATTTCCTGAAGGTAGCCACCGACACGCGAACGGACGGAGACCTCATCGACCGGTTCAAAACGGCCGATGAACTCATCATTGTCGACCACGTCGCGCATGACGGGCTTGGCAACGGTGACGGGCGGGGGAGCGGCCGCCTGCTGCGCCTGAGCGATGAGCGGCAGGAAGGCCGCAAAGCAGCCGAGCGCCAATGTCTGTCGAAGCGAATTAGCCATGCCAGTCCCCCGTTGCGGGCGGCATATCGCAGCCGCCTGAACCTATGCTTGAATGCGCTGTCCATGCCTGCTGTGGAGACGAAAGCACCGAGCCTTCGTCCTAAGTCCGAACTTACCCATGTGCGGCTGCCGTAAGATGACAGGTGCAAGTCAGCACCCCGAAAACAACCGGAGGGAGAGATCTGCTTCTCCGTAACCCTCTGAAGAGAGACTATAAACGGGAGAATCAAAAAATTGCAAATGCCAATTGATTGAACYGGTTTGGGTTTCCAGGCATCAGCTTTCACCGGAGCTTGCTTCCGGGTGTTGGTCAAGCAAACCTCCGATCACCTTTCAATCTTTCAAAAGCCATATCGAAAGCTCTGCTTATCGTGGGCTGCGGCATTTTGGCCGCAGATGCGGAATCTTGCGGGTGCATCCTTGTGCAACGCCCGTGCTCAATATATCTACCGATATCATAAGGATGCTTATTACTTACCGGCGAAGGTATATGACCAACAATCCAACACTCGGTTTTCTTCTGCACGACGTTGCCCGCCTGCTTCGCAAGCGGTTCGAGCAGCGCGCAAAGGACCTTGGGCTGACGCGGTCTCAGTGGCAGACGCTTGCCTATCTCGCCAACAATGAGGGCATCCATCAGAGCGGGCTTGCCGAAATCCTCGAAATCGAGCCGATTACGCTGGTCCGCATCCTCGACAAGCTTGCCGAGCGCGGTCTGGTCGAACGCCGTCAGCATCCCACGGACCGGCGTATCTGGCTGCTTTACATGCGTGAGGAAGCTCATCCGATTCTCGCCGAAATGCGTGAGATCGGCGACGTGACGCGCGGCGAAGCGTTGGAAAGCGTCACGCCCGAACAGCGCGAGCAGCTTTTCCACACCCTATCCATAATGAAGACGAACCTGGTGCAGGCGTGCCGGTCTCCGGTCGCCGATAATGAGACGAAACATGGCTGACCAATCCCCCCTGCGTGTCGTGTCCGACGCGAACGCCAAGAACCCTGTCGAAGAAAAAGAAATTCCCCAACAACCGGAAACGGTGGCTGAGGCGCCTTCATCCAATTCAGCGCCCGCGGCTGCCGCGGTGGCTGCGCCTGGCGGCAACAAGGTCCGCCGCCGGCGCAGCTTCACCCGACCCGTCCTCTTTGCCCTACTGCCTGTGGCGCTCGCCGTCGGTGGCTACTACTATGTCAATGGCGGTCAGATCATGTCGACCGACAACGCCTATCTCCAGGCGGACATGGTGGGCATCACGACCGATGTTTCCGGCCTTGTCGAGCAAATCAACGTGCATGAGAACGAGCAGGTCAAGGCCGGTCAGGTGCTCTTCAGCCTGCGACCGGATTCCTTCAAGATCGCGCTCGATGGCGACAAGGCGCAGCTTGGAGCGCAGCGCAATCAGATCATGAACCTCAAGGCCAGCTACCAGCAGTCGCTTGCCGAGATCACGCAGGCGCAAGCCGATCTGCCCTATTATCAGGATCAGTTCGACCGGCAGCAAAATCTCGTCAACAATGGCAGCGCGACGCAGTCGGCCTATGATGAAGCCAAGCACAATCTCGAGGCCGCGCAGCAGAAGGTTTCCGTCGCCAAGGCGGAAGCCGCAACGACGCTTGCCCAGCTCGGCGGCAATGCCGACCAGCCGGTCGAGGAAAATCCGCTTTACCTGCAGGCCAAGTCTCAGGTCGACAACGCCCAGCGCGAGCTGGACCACAGCGTCGTCAAGGCGCCTTTCGACGGTATCGTCACCAACGTGAACGCGCTGCAGGTCGGCTCCTACCTCCAGGCTTCGCAGCAGGCCTTCTCACTGGTTTCGACCTCGCATCTATGGATCGCCGCAAGCCCGAAGGAAACCGAGCTCACTTACGTCAAGCCCGGCCAGTCGGTCGATATCTACGTCGATACCTATCCGGGCGTGATGTGGAAGGGGAAGGTCGAGAGCATCAGCCCGGCGTCGGGCTCCTCCTTCTCGCTGCTGCCGGCACAGAATACGACCGGCAACTGGGTAAAGGTCGTGCAGCGCATCCCGATGCGCGTCAGCATCGACGATTCTCAGGGCAAGCCGCCGCTCCGCGTCGGCATGAGCACAGTCGTCGACGTCGATACCGGCCATGCGCGCGGCCTGCCTGATTTCGTCAACAACCTTCTGGGCCACGGCAAGAGCCCCGAGTAACGGCCATGAGTACTGCTCCTGCATCACCGGCAACCCCGGTTGCCAATCGCGGCGCGATCACGGCCTGCGTCATCCTGGCCGTCATCATGCAGGCGCTGGATACGACGATCGCCAACGTGGCGCTGCCCTATATCCAGGGCAGTGTTTCGGCTTCCGCCGACCAGATCAACTGGGTTTTGACCTCCTACATCGTCGCGGCCGCGATCATGACGCCGCCGTCGGGTTTCCTTGCTGCCAAGTTCGGCCGCAAGCGCGTGCTGCTGACTGCGATCGTCGGTTTCGTCATCGCCTCGATCCTTTGCGGTCTGGCGCAGTCGCTGCCACAGATTGTCGCCTTCCGCCTGCTGCAGGGCCTGTTCGGCGCTTCGCTGGTCCCACTTTCCCAAGGCATCCTTCTCGACATCTATACAGTCGAGGAGCGCGGCTCGGCCATGGCCCTCTTCGGCGTCTCGGTCATGGTCGGGCCGGTTCTGGGTCCTGTCATCGGCGGCTGGCTGACGGACAATATCAGCTGGCGCTGGGTCTTTTACATCAACATTCCGATCGGCGCGCTCGCCTTTGCCGGCATTGTCATTTTCGTCTCGGAGACGAAGAGGGATGTGCTCGCCAAGCTGGACTGGTTCGGCTTCGGGATGATGAGCCTGTTCATCGCCTCGCTGCAGCTTTTTCTCGACCGCGGCGAACAGCTCGACTGGTTCTCCTCCGGGGAGATCGTGGTCGAGGCGATCATCTGTGCTGCCGCCTTCTACCTGCTCCTGGTGCACACGCTGACGGCGGAAAAATCCTTCGTCAATCCGCGGCTGTTCCTCGACCAGAATTTCACCGTCAGCATGATCTTCATCTTCGTGATCGGCATCACCTATCTCGCCTCGTTGGCGCTGATGACGCCCTATCTGCAGACATTGATGGGCTATCCGGTCATCACCGCGGGCATCGTTATGGGACCGCGGGGCCTCGGTACCATGCTCTGCATGTTCATCGTCGGTCGGCTGATCGGCAAGGTAGATACGCGCTGGCTGCTGCTGCTCGGCCTCGGCCTGACGGCCTGGGCGATGTACGACATGACCGGCTGGACGCCTGACGTCTCGCAGTGGACGATCGTGTCGGTCGGCTTCATCCAAGGGGCGGGCCTCGGCTTCCTCTTCGTGCCGCTGACGACGATCGCCTTTGCGACGCTGCCGGCCCAGATGCGCGGCGACGGAACCGGCCTCTACAATCTGTCGCGAAACATCGGCTCCTCGGTCGGCATCTCCATCGTCGCGGCGCTGATCGTCGAGAATACGCAGAGCAATCATGAGTCGATCGCCGCCTATGTGACGCCGTTCAACCACGCTTTCAATGCCACGGCGGCACAAGGCCTCAGCCCACTGACGGCGGTCGGCCGCGCGGCGCTCAACGACGTCATCACGCTGCAGTCGACCATCATCGCCTATATGGATGACTTCAAACTGCTGATGCTGATGTCGCTTGCCGTCATGCCGCTGGTGCTGCTGCTGCGCAAGCCGAGGGCCGCGCCGGCAATCGACCACAGTGCCGTCATGGAATGAGTTTGCACGCCTTCGTCCAGAGCTCTCGGTTTCACGCAATTCCGGACGCAAAACCGCTGCAAACTTTGCTGCAATTGCTCTAACGAAACGGCTTGCTCAGATATCGCGATCCCTGAATGCCGAAGCGCCACGGTGCTTCGGCATTTTTCGTTATGCCGATACGTTTGCCGGAGACGATGGGGACGGGCGCAGACGGTGAGATCGCGTAGGGCGGATGGTCGAGCATCCGGTCGTTGATGGTTATGTCGACATCAAGCGCCTGGCAGAGCTTGCCGGGGCCGCTGCAGAGCTGGGTCAGGACATCGGTCCCACGTCGCTCGATCATCCCGAACAGGCCGATTTCCGGCTCCAGCGCGCGGATAAGCACTGCCGAACCCGGTGTGCAGACGAAGTTCAGGCACCAATACATGCCGTAGATGCGGTAGATATAGACGTTGCCGGGATGGCCATACATGGCGCCGTTGCGCTTCGTCGGGCCGCGGAAACTGTGAGAGGCTTCGTCGTCTGGATAATAGGCCTCCGTCTCGGTGATCCGCCCGCCCGTATCGTTGACCGTGAGGTGGCAGCCGAGCAGGTCGCGGGCGACCTCGATCGCATCGCGTTCGAAGAAATGGCGCAGGCTCTCCCCGGCAAGCGGGCCGGCGCCGATCGTGCCGTCAATCATTTCTGTCGTCATGGGAATTGCCGATATCATCCCCTTTGCCGATCCGCCACCCGGAACAATGGTTCGCCGGCCGGCGTTTCGGATGCAAGCCAACAATAGCAAGGAGATGGAACATGGACGGTCTCAAGCTTTATCGGCTGGTGCCGGCCGCTGCCCCTGATGACCCCCACTGGGATCTCGCACCTTCCCACGGAGAGGTCGTCGTCGCCGCGCTGACGTCCGGCGATGCACGTGTCGTGGCGGCGGAGGCTGAGCTCGATTTTCTGGAAATCGACGGTTCGCCGGCAGAGGACAAGTCGACGAAGATGGCGAGCGCCTTTCGCAACGAGAAACTCTACACCGTTATCGAGGAAGCGCCGAGCACCGACATCACCGAGCGCGGCGTCGTGCGCGGCCAGGTCCGGGTCGACAATATCATCTCGACACAGGTCTGACCGAGGACAGCCTCTTGATGCTCACATCTTGTGACCGGCCTTCGGGTCGCGCATCGGGATGGAGGAAACGGTGACGGAAACAGGATCGCTTGCGGGAAACGAGTCCTCGAGACCTTCCTGGAGTTCTTCTTCGAGCAATGCCGCATCCTTGTTGCGGGCGCCGTCGCCGTGAGCAGGCTCGAATGCGGAGGTGAGAAGTGCCTTCGCCCTTGCGATAGCATTGTCATGTGTGAGATCGGAGGCATTGCGCAGTGTGACTGCGATCCTGTCCTCCCCCTCGCCACCGAATTCGACGACGAAGCCCTCATCCGTCTGGTAGACGATGATATCGCTAACTGCCATATTTCTTTCTCCGAAAATGCTAATATGAGTGAACCGCGTTTTCGGGGTTTTGTCGAGCGAAGACCTTGACCAGCCAGTCGATGAAGACGCGTACGCGCGGCGAAAGCTGGCGATTGCGCGGGTAGAGCAGCGAGACCGGTGTCTGCGTGGGCGGAAAATCGGCGAGCACCTCAACAAGAGTGTCGGCGGCAAGATCCTGTTCGGCGTGGTAGCGCGGGATCTGGATCATGCCGAGGCCCATGCGGGCAGCGGAAATGTAGCTTTCCGCGGCATTGACGGTCACAGTCGCGGGAATGCTGATATTGCGGACACTGCCGTTGACGATGAATTCCAGGGGCAGCGGGCCTGCGCTGCCGGATGCGCGGAAGCCGACCATGCGGTGCGCGTCCAGCCTGTCGGGATGGTCGGGCGTGCCGAAAGCGGCGATATAGGACGGTGAGGCGAGGGTGACCTCGTCGAGCATGGCGACGCGACGCGCAACCATGTCGCTGTCCTGCGGAGTGCCGACGCGCAGCACACAGTCGATGCCTTCGCGCACCAGATCCACCAGCCGGTCACCCTCACTCATGTAAAATTCGATGTCTGGATAGGTTTCCAGAAAGGAGGGCAGGCTCGGCAACACGAAATGCCTTGCAAGCGTGCCGTGGACGTCGACCCGCAGCAGGCCTTTCGGCTTGGCGCCGGCGAAGKCGCCTTCGGCATCTTCGATATCGGCGAGGATCGACAGGCAGCGTTGGTAATAGGCTTCGCCGTCGAGCGTCGGGCTAACGTGGCGCGTGGTGCGCTGAAGCAGGCGCGCGCCGAGGCGGGCCTCCAACTGCTTGACCGCATCCGTCACCGTCGAGCGCGGCAGGCCGGTATCTTCGGCCGCAAGCGTGAAGCTGCGGCGCTCCACGACGCGGGAGAAAACCCGCATGGCATCGAATCTGTCCATTTTATTTGTTCGTATTTCCCGGATAGTGATGCCGAATAATGGCTGATTATCCGTGCGATAGAAAGGGGCATCTTCTTCTCATCGAAGGGGCGCTGCGGCGCCGAAGCAAAGGAAAAGAAAAATGTCTGCCAATCAAAACAAGGTCGCTCTCGTTGCCGGCGCTTCCCGCGGCATCGGAGCTTCGATCGCTGAACGTCTCGCAAAGGACGGTTTTACCGTCGTCATCAACTACTCGGGCAATGCAGCTCTTGCTGAAGAACTGGCCCAGAAGATCGAAAAGGCCGGCGGCAAGGCGCTGACGGCACAGGCCGACGTCGCCGATGCGGACGCGGTGCGCCGCATGTTCGATGCCGCAGAGGCCGCTTTCGGCGGTGTCGACGTGCTCGTCAACAATGCCGGCATCATGCTGCTTTCCCGTCTTGCCGATGTCGATGACGCCACGTTCGACCGCCAGATCAGCGTCAACCTCAAGGGCACGTTCAACACCCTGCGCGAGGCCGCCAAGCGCCTGCGTGACGGTGGCCGGGTCATCAACTTCTCGAGCTCGGTCGTCGGGCTGAAGCCGGAGACCTACAGCGTCTACGCCGCTACGAAGGCGGCCGTCGAAACGATGAGCGCCATCCTTTCCAAGGAGATGCGCGGCCGCCAGATCACCGTCAATTCGGTCGCTCCCGGCCCGACAGGCACTGATCTCTTCCTCAACGGCAAGTCCGACGAGCTGATCGACCGCCTTGCAAAGGCAAACCCGCTCGAACGTCTCGGTACGCCAGAGGATATCGCTGCTGTCGTTGCCTTCCTCGCCGGGCCCGATGGCGCCTGGGTCAACGGTCAGGTGCTGCGCGCCAATGGCGGCATGGTCTGAGACAGGTTTCGTGGCGGCGCGCCGCCACGCTCTTCCCCGTATTCTTTCAAGCAACCCAATTCTTCCAGAAGGAACAGGATCATGAGCAAGCAAGTCATCGTCATCACCGGCGCTTCCAGTGGTTTCGGCGCCCTTACTGCCCGCGCGCTCGCCAAGGCCGGCTACACTGTCTATGCCTCGATGCGCGAAACCGAAGGCCGCAACAGGCCGCAGGTCGAGGCAGTCGAAGCCTTCTCGAAGGAAAACGGCGTAGAACTGAAAGCCGTCGAACTGGATGTCACCTCCAATGCCTCCGTCGAAGCCGGCGTCGCCAGGGTGATCGCTGCCGAAGGCCATATCGATACGATCATCCACAATGCCGGCCATATGTCCTTCGGCCCGGCCGAAGCCTTCACGCCGGAGCAATATGCCGAGCTTTTCGATATCAACGTGCTGTCGACCCAGCGGGTGAACCGCGCTGTGCTTCCGCACCTGCGCAAGCAGGGCAAAGGCCTGGTTGTCTGGGTTTCCTCCTCGAGCACCCGCGGCGGCACGCCTCCGTACCTTGCTCCCTATTTCGCAGCCAAGGCGGCGATGGACTCGCTTGCCGTCTCCTATGCGAGTGAACTGACCCGCTGGGGCATCGAAACGGCAATCATCGTTCCCGGCGCCTTCACCAAGGGCACGAACCACTTCGCCCATTCCGGCTCGCCGGCCGATAAGGCTCGCGCCGCCGAATATGACGACGGTCCCTACAAAGGGCTGCCGGAACAGGCGCTGAATGGCCTCGCCTCTCTCGAACCTGCCGATGCGGATGCCGACTCCGTCGCGACCGCCATCGTCGATGTGGTGAATATGCCCTTCGGCAAGCGGCCGTTCCGCACCCATATCGATCCAACGGAAGACGGTGCGGAGATCGTCAATGGCGTCGCCGATCGTGTCCGTGCGGAACTCTTCCGCCGCATCGGCATCGAGGATCTGCTGAAGCCTGCTATCAAGAGATAACCGGCTGTCGCAAAGTTGTGAACGATCTCTTGGGCGCTGCCCCTTACTATCCGGCTAAGCGCACCTATATCAGCTTAGACGGAGGTGGACGGCAGATTGCCGCCAGCCTCCTGACCTCCACTCCAGGGCCTGCCGCGCCTTCCCTGCGCGCGACAGGCCTTCAGTTTCAGACATCAGATCAAGGCCCGTGATGGTTATCCCTCCCATCACGGGCCGCTTTCTTTTTGTGGGTGAGTTTTTCAACGGGCGTTGAGATTCGCATCCGCCAGCAGTTTCACCAGCCAGTCGACGAAGACGCGGACCTTGTTGCTGAGGTGCCGGTTCGGCGGATAGACGACGTAGAKCGGCAGCGACTCGCGGGTCCATTCCGTCAAGGTTTGAACCAGTTCGCCGTTTGCGAGCGGTCCACGCGCCATGAAGATCGGGATCTGGGCGAGGCCGAGGCCGGCGAGTGCCGCTGTCATGTAGGTGCGGCTGTCGTTGACGGAGACGATGTATCGCGGATTTACCTCGACAACCTCATTGTCCTTGCGAAACTCGAAAGGCACCGTGCGATTGTTCTGAGCTCGGAAATAATTGACGGAATAATGTTCCGTTTCAAGTTCTTCCGGCCGCTGTGGCAGTCCGAATTTCTCGACGTAGAGGGGTGCGACACAGGTGATCATTTCGATCTCCGAAACGCGTCTTGCAATCAGCGACTGGTCGGCGGGCGTACCGGCACGCAGCGCGCAGTCGACGTTTTCGGCGAGATAGTCGACGGTGCGGTCGCCGACGCCGAGGTCGATGCGGATATCGGGATAACGCAGGTAGAAATCGCAAAGCGCTGGCACGATGATGGAGTCGGCAAAGGCGCCGGCCATCTCTACCCGCAACCGTCCCGTCGGCAGGCTTTGGGAATTTGAAAGACTGCCGTCCAGTTCCTCCAGTTCGGAAATGATCTGTGCGGCGCGTTCATAATAGAGGGCACCGTCCGTCGTCACCATGACCCGGCGCGTTGTGCGGTTGAGGAGCTTGGTGCGCAGATGCGCTTCCAGGCCCTGAATGAGATTGGTCACCGTCGCCTTGGGCATGGCGAGCATGTCGGCGGCGCGGGTGAAATTGCCCGTCTCCACCACGCGGATGAAGACGCGCATTGCCGAGAGCTGATCCATCGGTTCAATTCCGCAGTTTGCGTTGCAACATTGTTCGGGATTTGGAATAGTGTTATCGCGATATCGCTTCTTATTCCCCGATTTGAATAACAATATCTTTTTAGTTCAAAATGCAAGAGGCGGGCGTTGTCCGTCCATCGCTAAGCAGCGAAGAGATAGAGACGATGGTGCCCGAGATCAAAGACATGGTGCTGGAAAAGGTKGCCGCAGGCCCCGTTTCTGCGCGCGTCTATATGGGCGCTGATTTTGGCAAGGGTCCGCCGATCRTGCTCTACCTGCATGGCGGGGCATTTCTCGATAGCGATCCGAAGGCCGACCGCCCGATCGCAAGCAGCCTCGCCAAGGCAGGCGCGATCGTTGTTTGCGCAGATTACAGCACGCTTTCGGGCAATGTCTTTCCGAAGGCGCTCGAAGTTTCCTTCTCGATCTTTTCCTATCTCGCCCTCAAGAAGGCCGGCCTCGGCGACCGCAAGTCGCTGCTTTTCGTCGCCGGCGAAGAGGCGGGTGGCAATGTCGCTGCCGGTGTTGCGCTCAAGGCGCGTGACCAGATGCCGGATGCGCTCGACGGCCAGATCCTGCTTTCTCCGCTTCTCGATCCTTTTATGGGTACGTCCTCGATCCGCAAGGCGGAAAAGATCGGCATGCGCCAGCGCTGGACGGAAGGCTGGAGCCATTATTTGAGCGGCGGCGGCTGCCACCCTTATGCTGCGCCTTGCCTGTGTTCGCGTATATCAGGTGTTGCACCGGCACTGATTTTTACGGCGGAGGACGATCCGCTGCACGACGAAACCATCGGTTACGCCGCTCGCCTGAAGAAGGCAGGCGTTGGTGTGCGCCAGCATGTTCTTCCCGCCGGGACAGGTTGGCCATCCATTTACGGCGGGAAATCTGAGGGAACTCCCACGTGGCAGGGCAACGTCAGCCGCCATTTCGGAGATTTCCTTCAGGACGTGAGCGTTGAGCCACAATTGCATTGAAGACGAACTGATTTTTTACGGCCATTCAGGGCCGCAAGGAGAGTACCAATGACGTCCAGAAATAAGCGCTGGGCCCTAGTGGGCGCCGGTCTGGGTGTTGCTGCGTCCGTTTCGGCCGCTGCCATCTTTTTCGAATTGCCGATGAGTGCAACCGCCACGGCCGCCTCCGAACCTGCGCAGGMTCCCGCCGTGCCGGTGACGGTTGCCGTCGTCGCCAGCAGTGATGTGACGAACTGGGAGAATTTCTCCGGTCGTCTGGAAGCCATCGACCGTGTGCAGATCCGTCCCCGCGTCGGGGGCGCCATTCAATCAGTGCATTTCCGTGAGGGCGCTTTGGTCAAGCAGGGCGATCTGCTTTTCGCCATCGATCCTGCTCCCTATCAGGCGGCCGTCTCCCAAGCGCAGGGTCAGGTCGCTTCGGCCGAAGCCAAGGTCAGCCTGGCGCAGACGGAACTCGACCGCGGCCACCGTCTTTCAGATAACCGGACGATTTCGCAGAGCGACCTCGACCAACGCCAGAGCACGCTAGCTGAAGCCCAGGCAAGCCTGCGTTCGGCACAGGCGGCTCTCCAGTCCGCGCAGCTCGATCTCGATTATACGCAGGTTCAAGCGCCGGTTTCCGGCCGTATCGGCAAGATCGAGGTCACGGTCGGCAATATTGTCGCGGCCGGCTCGGCTTCTCCTGAGCTGACGACGCTTGTCTCTGTCGATCCGATCTATGCAAGCTTCAATGCGAGCGAAGAGATGGTCACGAAGGCGCTCTCCGAGCTTCCGGAAACCGGCGCGGCACTGCAGGCCGTCGAGCAGATCCCGGTCGAGATCGGCACGCTTGCCGATGACGGGACGCCGATCAAGGGCAAGCTGCAGCTCGTCGATAACGAAGTCGACGCCGCAAGCGGTACCATTGCAGTGCGGGCAGTCTTCGACAATCCCGGCGGCAGGCTGATCCCCGGCCAGTTCGTACGGGTGCGCATGGGCCAGCCGAAGGCCGAGAACAAGATCGTCATCAATGACCGCGCCGTCGGTACCGACCAGGACAAGAAGTTCGTCTTCGTCGTCGACGGTGAGAACAAGGTCAGTTACCGGCAGATCAAGCTCGGTTCGCTGTTCGACGGTCAGCGCGTGGTTGAAGACGGCCTTGCGGTCGGCGACAAGATCGTCGTCAACGGCCTGCAGCGTATCCGTCCGGGTGCAGTCGTTGCGCCTCAGATGGAAGAGAAAGTCGCGACCGCTCAGTAAGATCTGAGCCTCCTTCCCTCGGGGAGGAGGCCGCTACCCTAAAAGACATGACCTGCCGGTGGGCTTTTCAGGCCACCGGAGAGGGACTTTGCATCCATGTTCACCCCGGAGAGGGCTCTAAAATGAACATATCCAGATTCTTTATCGACCGCCCGGTGTTTGCCGGTGTTCTTTCGGTCCTCATCGTGGTCGCCGGCCTCATCGGCCTCCAGGCGCTGCCGATCTCCGAATATCCCGAGGTCGTGCCGCCGTCGATCGTCGTGCACGCCACCTATCCCGGCGCAAACCCGTCGGTCATCKCCGAAACTGTTGCGACGCCGCTCGAAGAGCAGATCAACGGCGTCGAGGGCATGCTCTATATGTCCAGCCAGGCGACGTCGGACGGCGCCTTGAACGTTACCGTGACCTTCAAGCTCGGCACCGACCCGGACAAGGCGCAGCAGCTGGTTCAGAACCGCGTTTCGCAGGCAGAACCCCGTCTGCCGGCGGAAGTTCGTGCACTCGGCATCACCACCGTCAAGAGCTCGCCGGACTTCATCATGGTCGTCAATCTCGTCTCCGACGGGAACAGCCATGACATCACCTATCTGCGCAACTACGCGACACTGAACGTCAAGGACCGGCTCGCCCGTATCGCCGGTGTCGGCCAGGTGCAGGTTTTCGGTGCCGGCGATTATTCGATGCGCGTTTGGATCGATCCGCAGAAGGCTGCCGAGCATAATCTTGCCGCCAGCGACATCAGCAATGCGATCAGCTCGCAGAACGTTCAGGCCGCCGCCGGCATCATCGGCGCTTCGCCGAGCCAGCCGGGCGTCGACCTTCAGCTCAACGTGAACGCCCAGGGCCGTCTGCGTACGCCCGAGGAATTCGGCAACATCATCGTCAAGACGGGCGCCAATGGCGAGATCACCCGTCTGCGCGACGTTGCCCGGATCGAACTCGGTGCCGCCGACTATACGCTGCGTTCGCTGCTCGACGGCAAGCCGGCTGTCGCCGTCGCCGTTCTCCAGGCCCCGGGTTCGAATGCAATCGAGATTGCCGACAATGTTCGCGCCACCATGGACGAACTGCAACTCGCCATGCCAACAGGCGTGAAGTACGAGATCGTCTACGATACGACGAAGTTCGTTCGCGCCTCCATCGAGAAGGTCATCGACACGCTGCTGGAAGCGATCGCGCTCGTCGTTCTCGTCGTCATCCTGTTCCTGCAGACATGGCGCGCATCGATCATCCCGCTGATCGCCGTTCCTGTATCGATCATCGGTACGTTCGCGGTCATGTATATGTTCGGCTTCTCGATCAACGCACTCAGCCTCTTCGGTCTCGTGCTGGCGATCGGTATCGTCGTGGATGATGCGATCGTCGTCGTCGAAAACGTCGAACGCAACATTGAAAGCGGCCTCAGTCCCCGGGCTGCGACCTACAAGGCCATGAAGGAAGTATCCGGCCCGATCGTCGCGATCGCGCTGGTTCTTGTTGCGGTCTTCGTGCCGCTCGCCTTCATCTCGGGCTTGTCGGGTCAGTTCTATCGCCAGTTCGCGCTGACGATCGCAATCTCGACCGTCATCTCCGCCTTCAACTCGCTGACGCTGTCTCCGGCGCTTGCCGCTCTTCTCCTGAAGGGTCACCATGCGCCCAAGGACTGGCTGACGCGGTTCATGGATGCGATCTTCGGMTGGTTCTTCCGTGGCTTCAACCGCGCCTTCGGTGCCGGTTCGAACTATTACGGCAAGGGCGTCGGCGGTCTGGTATCGCGCAAGAGCATCGTCATGGTGATCTATCTTGTGCTTGTTGGTGCGACCTACAGTATCTTCAATACGGTTCCGGGCGGCTTCGTGCCGTCGCAGKACAAGCAGTATCTGATCGGCTTTGCCCAGTTGCCGGATGCCGCAAGCCTCGACCGCACGGAAGACGTTATCAAGCGCATGACCGATATCGCCCTKGCCCAGCCGGGTGTTGCCAACGCCATCGCCTTCCCGGGCCTGTCGATCAACGGCTTCACCAACTCGTCCAATGCCGGCATCGTCTTCGTGACGCTGAAGGATTTCGATGAGCGCAAGACGCCCGACCTTTCGGGCGGGGCGATCGCGATGGCCCTGAACCAGAAGTTCGGCGTCATCCAGGATGCCTTCATCGCCATGTTCCCGCCGCCGCCGGTCAACGGCCTCGGCACGACGGGCGGTTTCAAGCTGCAGATCGAGGATCGTGCGGGTCTGGGCAACCAGGCGCTTGATGAAGCCACGAAGGCGGTGCTTGCCAAGGCCTATCAGACGCCGGAACTTGCGGGGCTGTTCTCCAGCTTCCAGATTAACGTGCCGCAGCTCTATGCCGACCTCGACCGCGCCAAGGCCGAGCAGCTCGGAGTMTCCGTCACCGACGTCTTCCAGACGCTGCAGATCTATCTCGGTTCGCTCTATGTGAATGACTTCAACGCCTTCGGTCGCACCTACAGCGTCCGCGTGCAGGCCGATGCAAAGTTCCGCGCCCAGCCGGAAGATATCGGCCAGTTGAAGGTCCGCTCGGCATCGGGCCAGATGATCCCGCTTGCAGCTCTCCTGAAGGTGGATGCAAGCACCGGTCCGGAGCGTGCCAACCGCTATAACGRCTTCCTCGCTGCCGATATCAACGGCGGTCCGGCACCGGGCTTCTCGTCCGGGCAGGCGCAGGCAGCGATCGAGAAGATCCTGGACGAGACGCTGCCTGCGGGCATCGAGTTCGAGTGGACGGATCTGACCTATCAGCAGATCCTTGCCGGTAACTCCAGCATCGTCGTCTTCCCGCTCGCCCTGCTGCTCGTCTTCCTGGTGCTCGCTGCCCAGTATGAAAGCCTGACACTGCCGCTTGCGATCATCATGATCGTGCCGATGGGTGTTCTAGCCGCCTTGACCGGCGTCTKGCTCACCGGTGGAGATAACAACATCTTCACGCAGATCGGCCTAGTGGTGCTTGTCGGTCTATCGGCCAAGAACGCGATCCTCATCGTGGAATTTGCCCGCGAACTGGAGTTCGAAGGCAGGACGCCGCGTGAAGCCGCGATCGAGGCCAGCCGCATGCGTCTTCGGCCGATCCTCATGACCTCCATGGCCTTCATCATGGGCGTCGTGCCGCTCGTCACCTCGACCGGCGCGGGTTCGGAAATGCGCGCCGCCATGGGTGTCGCGGTGTTCTCGGGCATGATTGGCGTCACCTTCTTCGGCATCTTCATGACGCCGGTGTTCTACGTGCTCCTGCGCCGGATGACGGGCAACCGTCCGCTCGTCCAGCACAACGACAATCATCCGCAGGACAAGGACGACCATATGAGCGTCGCTGCGGAATAACCTCTCCTTYGTCGGGTAAACCGGGCGGGGACTTCGGTCCTCGCCCGTTTCGTTTTTAAGGTGAAGTACACTCGATCGAATTCGATTTTAGGGGCGATGTCGCGGGATGCGACAAAAATGCGTTACGTCCATCAAAACGGTTGCATGCTGAGGTAAGGGGGGTATCAAAGGCAGGCAACGGTTCGGGAGGGCTGGATGACACACGCATCGGGAAACACTGGAAAGC
Source organism: Rhizobium sp. 05L429 (assembly GCF_056397645.1). Classification (NCBI taxonomy): domain Bacteria; kingdom Pseudomonadati; phylum Pseudomonadota; class Alphaproteobacteria; order Hyphomicrobiales; family Rhizobiaceae; genus Rhizobium; species Rhizobium sp. 05L429. Next base: position 19,385 of record NZ_JBFTNV010000023.1, read on the forward strand.
CGAAGATTGCCTTTCTCGGCACTGGGCTCATGGGAGCGCCGATGGTGCGGCGCCTGCTTGGCGCAGGCTTTGCCGTCACCGTCTGGAACCGTGATCGCGCCAAGGCTGAGGCTCTTTCCGCAGATGGTGCCGATATCGCCGCATCCCCAGCTGAAGCCGTTTCTTCAGCCGATGTCGTCATCTGCATGCTGACAAATGCACAGGCCGTCGGGCAGGTTCTGTTCGATCTGGGCGTTGCCGACGCCATGAGACCGGGCGCGGCTATCTTCGACATGAGTTCCATCGCCCCGCCTTTTGCACGGGAGCATGCGGAAAAACTGTCCGCGCGCGGCATCCGTCACATCGACGCGCCGGTTTCGGGCGGCACGGTCGGCGCGGCGGCCGGTACTCTTGCCATCATGGCGGGCGGGGATGCTGCGGTCATTGCCGAACTCGCCGAAGTTTTCGCGCCAATGGGGCGTGCTACACATGTCGGGCCAAGTGGATCAGGGCAGCTTGCCAAACTCGCAAACCAGCAGATCGTGGCCGTGACGATCGGCGCCGTTGCCGAGGCGATGATGCTGATCGAGGCGGGCGGGGGTTCGCCGGCGGCCTTCCGGGATGCCGTGCGTGGCGGCTTTGCGGACAGTCGCATATTGGAGATCCACGGCAAGCGCATGATCGACCGGCAATTTGCACCGGGCGGTTCTTCGGCCAATCAGTTGAAGGACCTCGACGCCGTCATGGCGATGGCAAAGACGCTGTCTTTGACCTTGCCGCTGACAGAAGCGGTGCATGCCGAATTCACAGAATTTGTTGGCAAAGGCAACGGCGAGACGGATCACAGTGCCTTGCTGCTCCATCTCGAAGATACGAATGCCCGAATGGGAGGGAAGAAATGACCGACAGCAAGACCGGCAAGCGCCGCCTGCGCTCACAGGACTGGTTCGACAATCCTGATCATATCGACATGACGGCGCTCTATCTGGAGCGCTTCATGAACTATGGTGTGACGCCGGAGGAGCTGCGGTCCGGCAAGCCTGTTATCGGTATTGCCCAGAGCGGCAGCGATCTGACGCCCTGCAATCGCGTCCATATCGAGCTTGCCAAGCGCGTGCGTGACGGCATCCGCGATGCGGGCGGCATCCCGATCGAGTTTCCGACGCATCCTATCTTCGAGAACTGCAAGCGCCCGACGGCAGCACTTGATCGCAACCTTGCCTATCTCGGCCTCGTTGAAATCCTCTACGGCTATCCGCTCGATGGCGTCGTACTGACGACCGGCTGTGACAAGACCACGCCGTCGGCGATCATGGCGGCGTCGACGGTCGATATTCCGGCGATCGTTCTCTCGGGCGGGCCGATGCTCGACGGCTGGCACGAAGGCAAGCTCGCCGGTTCCGGCATGGCGATCTGGCAGTCGCGCCGGAAGCTGGCGGCAGGCGAGATCGATGAAGAGGAATTCCTGCAAACGGCGCTCGATTCGGCACCCTCCATCGGTCATTGCAACACGATGGGCACGGCCTCGACCATGAATGCACTGGCCGAAGCGCTCGGCCTGTCGCTGACGGGCTGCGGCAATATCCCGGCTGCCTATCGCGAGCGTGGCCAGATGGCCTATCGCACGGGCCGGCGCGCCGTCGAAATCGTACTCGAAGACCTGAAGCCGTCGGATATCCTGACGCGCGAAGCCTTCCTCAATGCCATCAAGACCAATTCGGCCATCGGCGGCTCGACCAACGCCCAGCCGCATCTTGCCGCCATGGCGAAACATGCAGGAGTCGAGCTATATCCCGAGGATTGGCAGGTCCATGGTTTCGACATTCCACTACTGGCGAATGTGCAGCCGGCAGGTGCCTATCTCGGCGAGAAGTTCCACCGTGCCGGTGGCACCCCCGCGGTAATGTGGGAATTGCTGCAGGCCGGCAAGCTCGACGGTGACTGTCGCACCGTCACCGGCAGGACCATGGCTGACAATCTGAGAGGGCGTGAGGCGCGTGACCGCGATGTCATCAAGCCCTATGACGAGCCCCTGAAGGAACGCGCCGGCTTCCTCGTGCTCAACGGCAATCTCTTCGATTTCGCCATCATGAAGATGAGCGTCGTCTCCGAGGACTTCCGCAAGCGATACCTGCAGGAGCCAGGCCGCGAAGGCGTCTTTGAAGGCAAGGCTGTCGTTTTCGATGGCTCGGAAGACTACCACAAGCGCATCAACGATCCGGGCCTCGGTATCGACGAGAACACGATCCTTGCCATCCGCGGCGCCGGTCCGCTCGGCTGGCCGGGCTCGGCGGAGGTCGTTAACATGCAGCCGCCGGATCATATCCTGAAGCGCGGCATCAAGAGTCTGCCGACGATCGGCGACGGGCGCCAGTCCGGCACGTCGGACAGCCCCTCGATCCTCAATGCTTCGCCCGAAAGTGCTGCCGGCGGTGGGCTTGCCTGGCTGCGGACGGGTGACATCGTCCGCATCGATTTCAACCAGGGGCGCTGCGACATGCTCGTCGACGATGCCGAAATCGAGCGGCGCAAGGGGGACGGAATTCCGCCTGTGCCGGCCGATGCGACGCCCTGGCAGCGCCTATACCGCAGTTCGGTCACACAGCTTTCGGACGGTGCGGTGATCGAGGGTGCGGCGGACTTCCGCCAGATTGCCAAGAATTCGCCCCGTCACAATCACTAATTGAAGAAATTGTCTGGCTAAAGCAATACTGATCGAAAAGGAGGCAGTCGTAACGAACAGTTCACCTAGTAACTAGTTCGGTACTTACAAAAAGGCTTCATTAATGAGGGCTTGCGACTATATTAGAGTTTTTGCAGGCTTCGAGGCTGAAACCGAATTGCCCGAGAATAAACCAACGCGATCCKAGCGAGAGTTCCAGGATCTTCTCCGGAGACTGGAGCTTGCGCTGGACGCTTCGCAGATCGGTGTGTGGGAGCACAGTATCAATAAGAATGCCATTCTCTGGGATGCGCAGATGCACCGCCTCTACGGAACCGGTCAGACAAACCGGGAGGTGCCGACCTGGATCTGGTCGAATGCCCTGCATCCAGAGGATAGGGAACGGGCCGAGCAAGACTTCGAAAAAGCGGTTGCCGCCCGTGGCGCCTATAATTCCCAGTTTCGCATCATCCTGCCGAGCGGTGAGATCCGCCATCTGAGGTCGCGGGCGCATTTTTATGTCGATGAGGGGGGGGCCCCGTCCTTCATCGGCGCGGAATGGGACGTGACCTCCGACGTGCTGCTCAATGCCGAACTCGGCAAGCAGAAGATAGTGGCCGAGGCCCGGGCGCTCGCACTTGAGGAAAGCAATGCGCGGATCGAGCATGTAGCCGACCGTGACTACCTGACCGGCATGCCGAACCGGCGTCTGCTCGACAAGCGGCTTGCCGAACTGCCGACCGACAGGGGCGTATCCATGCTTGCCGTTCTGCACCTMGATCTCGACCAGTTCAAGCAGATCAATGACAGCCATGGTCACACGGCTGGCGATGCCGTGTTGCGCGCGGCATCGCTCAGAATTGCAGCTGCCATTCCTGCAAGTGGCATGGCCGCGCGTGTCGGCGGCGACGAATTCGTCATCGTTCTGATCAACTTCGCCGGCCTCGCCGAACTGAAAGCGATTGTCGAGGATGTGCAGCGGCGATTGCGGAAGAAAATTCGTTTTGGGCAGGAGATGCTGCAATCCGGTGCGTCGATCGGGGTATCCTGGAGCAGCAACAGGCGGGCGCGCAATTTGCTCGCCGAATCGGATCTGGCGCTTTATCAGGCGAAAAAGCTCGGCCGCAACCGCATCGAATTCTTCAGCCGACAGCTTCAGGAAGACCTGCGCGGCAAACGCCGCCTCGCCGAGGAGCTCGCCCAAGCTCTGGAGCAGGGCCAGATCGTTCCCTACTATCAGGTTCAGCTCGATGCGCGCACTCGCGAGATCACCGGGCTGGAAGCGCTGGCACGCTGGAACCATCCGGAAAAGGGTTTGCTGGCGCCGAGCGTCTTCCTCCGCATTGCGGATGAGTATGGGCTTTCGGCAGAGATCGATGCCGCGATCCTGCAGCGTGCGCTCGAAGATCGCGTTGTCTGGCAGGCTATGGGCTGCAGCGTACCTCGCATCGCCGTGAATATTTCTCCTGCGCGTCTTGCCGATCCAGCTCTGCTGGACAAGTTGCGCCGGCTTGCCATTCCGCCGGGCGCCATCGTCTTCGAGCTGGTGGAAACGATCTTCCTCGACGATTGCGATGATAAGTTCCTCGCCAATATCGACCTCATCAAGCAAATGGGCATCGATATCGAGATCGACGATTTCGGTTCCGGCCATGCTTCGCTCATCGGTCTTGTGCGGCTGAAACCGAAACGGCTGAAGATCGACCGCCAGCTCGTTACAGATGTCGTGGAATCGGCCGAGCAGAGGCGCGTGGTCGGATCGATCGTCGAGATCGCCAAGGCTCTCGATGTCGAAGTAATCGCCGAAGGGGTGGAAACCGAGGCTCATGCCGTGACGCTGTCATGGCTCGGCTGCGACAGCCTGCAGGGCTTTGCGCTCGGCTATCCCTCGAGCGCTGCCGATACGGGACGCCTTCTTGCATCAAACGGCCACGACGACAAATCGCGAAGTGTGGCCGGCTGAGATTTGAGGCTGAAGTCTAGTCGATGGAGGGATGCGAGGCCGATCTCGGTATGAACGGTCCAATCGGTGAACAATTTAGGTTGGTTCCTAGTGCACCGACACGGCACGCCTTGGGTGCGTGCCGTATTTTTCAGGTAGTGCGGAAGCGGCCCCGGATCTGGCTCATGTAGAAGTCGCCAGGAGAAGCTGCTGCGGCAAGTCCGACGACGATGCCTTCGGGGACATCTTCGTAATGACGGCGTTGGCCGTTGGTCAGATAGAGCGTGAGGTGTCGAGTTTCGCGCTTATAATCAATCGCTTCAATGAGTTTGGACTGCAGTCTAGTTTCCATGCGGTACTCCCCGATGTGTTTCGCGCGAGAGAGGTGGCTGCTGGATCCGACGAGCGGTTCAAGACAGCGTCAAAGCTAATCCCTGGTCGATTCAAGTCAAGGATCGAAAGAGTTTGGCTGCACCTATTTTGAGTTAAATGCGTCTGAAGTTTGACGCCCTAAATTAGGCCGGGCGCACTATGGAAAATGGAGCGCGCCCTTCACGGAACCATCGTCCGCCGGTGAGCGTTCAAAAAACGTTCTATCTAGCCTCAGGCACGGTGATTTCTTGCGAGTGATTGCAGAGCTGCTCATTCTTTTCGGCCGCGTCTGCGGCGCGCTTGTGGCCGTGGCGGGTGCGATGGCTTTTGCCTCCTATCTGATTGCCTCTCCGGTCGATGCGACGCCGCGGATGGATGCGGAAAGTGGAGCGATCTGGACCTCTGTACYGGTTCATATCGATCCGGGCCATCAGCCCTATGACCGCGAGCCCGACCGCTATCCCTTCAAATTCTCCGCCGGTCGGTCCCTGAAGGTCATCGACAATGCGACCTTTTCCCTTAATGGCGACACGTTCGTCATTGCTGGTGTATCGCGCATCGCCCCGCAGGCGCTCTGTGTCGATGTGCAGGGGCGCCGTCTTGCCTGCGGCCAGAATGCAGCGGGCGCGCTGCGGACTGCCTTGCGCCGCAGTTTCATCGAATGCAGCCGCAAGGAATTGGCGCCGAAGCTGTTCATGGTCAGTTGCAGACGGGACGGTCAGGATCTTGCCGGCGTGCTCAACGACACGTCAAGGCCGCAGCTTGTTGCCAGCGCGAAGTGATCAGGCGCGTCGCCAGAAGATGAGTTCCGGCACCAGCCAGGAGGGATCGGGCGCAGGCAGCCAGGTCTTCGCGGAAAAATAATCCTTCGTGCGGCGCTGTTGGGGGGAGGTCTCCTGAAGCAGGAGCGTGAAATTGAAGCTGCCCGGACGCGAATGTTCCTGGGTGAAGTTGATCAGCGAGCCGAAGCCTTCGTCCTTCACATCCCTGAGATTACGGATTGCTGCCAGCGCATCATGGAAATCCAGCCACGCCGGCTGCGTGAGCATGGTTTCGAAGATGCGCATTGTGCCAGCGTCGAGCTGCCCGTCATTGTTGGTTGCCGGGCCGACGAGTTTCACCCGCATGCTTGATATCGTGCCATTGCCGTTGCCGCGAACGACGAGGAAGAGCGAGCTGGCGATGTGCTCCTTCTCTTTCTTGAAAATCTGTTCGTACKAGCATTCGAACGTATCGGAATTGAAGGCGGTCGCCGTCCAATCACTTGTTTGGACGCCGGCAGAACGCAGCGCCTCGCACATGGCCGGACCGGAAATGCGCCAGGTCCGCAGAAAAACGCTCGCAAGAGCCGGCTGCGGCGGGTCGAACATTCGCGGCGCGATCTTGATGCTGACTGGTTCGGTTCGGCGGAAAACCTTAGGCGGCGGGGGAGGCGGGGGTRCCTCCGGCGGGAAAAGTTCTATGCCGAAGTAGTGAGCCAGCGACTTCAGGTGACGCATGTCATTCGACAGCAGCACAGTGGCGGCGACAATTGAAAAGGAGAGAATGATCAGAAGCCACATGACGGCGCGGCCTCTTCGCGGCTGCGGCGCTAGTTTCATATTCTGATCGGACGACTGCATCGTCAGTTCGCGAGACCTCGGACAACGGAAGTCATCATTTATAAGGCTCGGACCAATGTGGCAATCGATCTCATCCGGAGCATGGGGCAATCGATTTAAAGCCGCGCCGGTGAAAGTATCGACGCGCCTTAAGCCGCGATACGACGATAACGTTTTCTGATCTGGTCGATATAGTACTGGCCCGGCGAGGGCGCGGCCACCATGGTATTGACGTCATCGACCGGCACGCCTTCGAACAGACGCTCTTCACCGTTGCGGAAGCAGATGCGCAGGCGCCCGTCTTCCTGGCTGAAATAGACGTTCTGGATAATCCTGGATTTGACTGGAACTTCGTGCATTGTTTTCGGCCCTGTTTTGTTTTGGGGCACCTTAGAAGTAAGGATGCGAAGATACGGTCAAGGCGTATGGTAAAGATTGTTTTCCGCCTGAAGAGCGACAGTCTAAAAAATCGCGTTTCAATAAAATTGTACGGATCGGCTTAAAAGGCCTGCAAATACCGACATGTAGAGTGACCCTCATGAAAGCGGCCGGGCATGGACAGATGCGACCGGCGCTGCGGCCAGGCGGAAATCGTCGGGCCGACTGGAAAACGGGGACTTCAAGATGAGCAGACTTCTTCTCGCCGCGACGCTCGCAATCACCGTATCGGCTGCAAGMCAGCCGGCTTTTGCCTTTGGCCCTGGTGGCTTCGGTCGCGATCTCATGTACACCTCGGCCATCGGCCATCTGCCTGAGGAGCCGTTGACGACGAGCGCCGGCTTCGTTCGTCCGAACATGCCCTTCGCTCTGCGTGCTCCGGCACAGGTCGACAGCGAAGGATATAAGCTGAAGGCCTATTCGCACCAATTGACTGTCGTCGTCGGCTTCGTTTTCGACAGCGTTCTCAGCCAGGCTGCCCAGACCATCGGTGCTGCCGAAGCGCTGGGTCCGTTTCTGCGTTAACACTTAAATATTGGATACTGCCGTCTTTCGATTTGCGCCCGCCGGAAGGATCCTGCGGGCGCAGTAATTTTCTTGAGATTGCAATTGCATTGTTTCATGGTAAGGCGAGATCGAAGTTCTTTTGCATTGCATTTCAAAACGACGATACGCATCGTTCAAGCCGTGAACGCGAGTTCATCATCACCGGTCCGAGCGCACTGACAATCGACTTGACGATTGCTTGGTGCATCACCGAATGGACTTGCTGATTTCAATCTGGGAAGGTTGCATGAATTCGGAATTTGTCGTTCGTTCCATGCGGCCCGGCGAACTGGAGCTTGCGCTGGAATGGGCACGCCAGGAGGGCTGGAATCCCGGCCTCGATGATGCGATCGCATTCCATGAAGCCGATCCTTCCGGATTTTTCGTTGGCGCCATCGGTGAGGTGCCGGTCGGCTCTATCTCTGTCGTCAAATATGGCGACAACTTCGCCTTCCTCGGCCTCTACATTGTCCACCCCGACTTCCGCGGCCGAGGTTTCGGCAAGGCGATCTGGAACGCGGGCATCGCTTCTGCGGGAAACCGTACGATCGGTCTCGACGGGGTTGCTGCGCAGCAGGCAGCCTATCGGAAGGCCGGTTTCGAGGTTGCCTACAACACGATCCGCTATGGCGGCGTGCCGTCATCCGTGCCGCAATCCTCGCTCGTCGCACAACCGGTTCCGGATGCGCGGCTCGAAGGCCTGCAGCGCTACGACAGCGGCATTTTCCCGCAGCCCCGTCCGGCTTTCCTTTCTGCCTGGTGCACGGGCCGCAAGGGGCGAAGTTCTGTTGTCGTGCGCAAGAGCGGCAAGATCCGCGGTTACGGCACGATCCGCCGCTGTTATGAGGGTTACAAGATCGGCCCGCTTTTCGCCGCTGAGGCGGACAGCGCTGCCGCCCTTCTGGCCGGCCTCATTCCCCAGGCGCACGGTGCGTCGATCTATATTGATATCCCCGCCGCCAATGCCGAGGCGATTGCGCTTGCCGAAAGCGCGGGGCTTGAGCMGGTCATGGAGACCGCGCGCATGTATCGCGGTCCGGCGCCGGAAATCCCGCTGAAGAACGTCTTTGGCGTGACGACGCTGGAGCTTGGTTAGTCGACAGGCGAAGCCGGCACGGTGGGCGCAGCCGACTTCGGCCGTCCCTTTTCGGCGATGGCGATGCCGACGAGCGTCAGCGCCAGCGCAATCATATGGAAAAGCTGCAGCGTTTCACCGAGCAGGGCGACGGACAGCAGCGTACCGAAAACCGGGACGAGGTTGATGAACAGGCCGGCGCGATTGGCGCCGATTTCCTCGACGCCTCTGATATAAAGTATCTGCGCCAGCAGAGAGGCGAAGATTGCCGTATAGAAGGCGATCGCCCAGCCTTGTCCATCGGGCCATTGAGCCGCGCCGCGGGAGGCCTCCCACAAGAGCAGCGGCAGGGCAGTCAGGGCCGCACCGAGTGCCGGGATCGCCATCAGCGTGCGCCAGTCGACGATGGGCTTCCAGCGCAGAAAGATCGTATAGACGGAATAGGCCGCCACCGCGATCAGCATCAGGCCGTCGCCGCGGTTCAGGTTGAGCCGCAGGAGCGTCGCGAGATCGCCGTGGGCTGCCGTCAGCCCCACGCCGATAAGCGTCATGCCGAAGCCGACGACCTGCGCCAGCGAAACACCGGTTCGGAAAAAGGCGAAATTCAAGAGAAAGATCAGCATGGGAATGCCGGCCTGCTCGATGGCGACATTGATCACAGTCGTGTATTGCACGGCCGAATAGAGCATGGCGTTGAAGATCGTATAGCCGATGACGCCGTAGAAGAAGAGCAGGGGCAGGTTTTTGCGCACGACCGGCCAGTCCTTCTTCAACTGCGGCAGCGAGACGGCGGCGATCAGCATGACGGCCAGGAACCAGCGCAGGAAGGTCAGCATCATCGGGCTGACATGGCCGAGCGCCAGCTTGCCTGCAACGGCATTGCCGCCCCAGCAGAGAGTTGCAATGACGAGGCAGATATAGGCTGTAGCTTGCAAAGGCTGATCTTCCCGTCTTGCCGTCTCTGGGAGGCTTTTTCGATCGGGCTTAGCCTGCTGACGGCTGATTTGTCACGTAAAAAGCCGAATCTGCTGTGACAACAGGGTCGCTTTCCCAAAAACAAAGCTTTATAGATGCGCGGGTTTGAGCAGGTGTGCGGTTCTCCGCCGGTAACAGGAAGAGTTTGATGACGAACGTAGTCGTGGTCGGTTCGCAATGGGGTGACGAAGGCAAAGGCAAGATTGTCGATTGGCTTTCGGAACGTGCGGATATCGTTGTGCGCTATCAGGGCGGACACAATGCCGGTCATACTCTCGTCATCGACGGCACGAGTTACAAGCTCTCGCTCTTGCCATCCGGCGTGGTGCGCCCGGGCAAGATGGCCGTCATCGGCAACGGCGTCGTCGTCGATCCGCATGCGCTGATTGCGGAGATCGGCCGGCTGGAAGCCCAGGGCGTGAAGGTCACGCCGGAAAACCTGCGTATCGCCGACAACGCGACCCTCATTCTTTCCCTGCACCGCGAACTGGACGCTTTCCGCGAAGATGCAGCTTCCAACAGCGGCACCAAGATCGGCACGACGCGGCGCGGCATCGGCCCGGCCTATGAAGACAAGGTCGGCCGCCGCGCCATCCGCGTCATGGACCTTGCGGACCTTGAAGCCCTGCCGGGCAAGGTCGATCGCATCCTGACCCATCACAACGCGCTTCGCCGCGGCCTCGGTGTTGCCGAAGTCAGCCACCAGACGATCATGGATGAGCTGACCTCGATCGCCGACCGTGTGCTGCCCTTCCGCGATACAGTCTGGCTGTTCCTCGACAAGGAACGCCGCAAGGGCGCCCGCATCCTTTTCGAAGGTGCGCAGGGCAGCCTGCTCGATATCGATCATGGCACCTATCCCTTCGTGACCTCGTCCAACACGGTGGCCGGCCAGGCCGCTGCCGGTTCGGGCATGGGTCCGGGTTCGCTCGGCTATATCCTCGGCATCACCAAGGCCTATACGACGCGAGTCGGCGAAGGTCCGTTCCCGACCGAGTTGACGGATGAGATCGGTCAGTTCCTCGGCGAGAAAGGTCATGAATTCGGCACGGTAACGGGCCGTAAGCGCCGTTGCGGCTGGTTCGACGCCGCACTCGTGCGCCAGTCGGTCGCGACCAATGGCATCAGTGGCATCGCGCTCACCAAGCTTGATGTGCTCGACGGCCTCGATGAATTGAAGATCTGCGTCGGCTATATGCTCGATGGCGAACAGATCGACCATCTTCCGGCAAGCCAGGCGGCGCAAGCTCGAGTCGAGCCGATTTACATCACGCTGGAAGGCTGGAAGGGATCGACGGTTGGCGCCCGCAGCTGGGCCGATCTGCCGGCGCAGGCGATCAAGTATGTTCGCCAGGTCGAAGAGCTGATCGGTGCGCCCGTCGCGCTTCTTTCCACAAGCCCTGAGCGTGACGACACCATACTTGTGACCGATCCGTTTGAGGATTAATGTCGCGGGTCACTTAGGGCGACCGTTCGGGAGTGTGCCGGACTTCTTGAGAAAGTACTGATGGCGGATTTTATTGCAGTTATTCGGCGGGCAGTCGACGGCCTGTCTGAAAATACGCCCGAAATGCGGGTGAAGGTCTACGAGCGTGCGCGCGGCGCTGTGCAGCGGCAGCTCGAGAACATGAAGCCGCGTCCGCCGGAAGCCATGCTGCAACGTCAGMTTGATAAGCTTGAGGCCGCAATCCGTGAAGTCGAGACCGAGCATGCAGAGGCCACTGATGTCGAGGAGCCGGTTGCGGCCGCTTCGGCCCCCGAGGTCCATCAAGAGCCTGCTCTAGAGCAGGAGCCTGTCGCAGAGGCGGCGCCTGCTGCTGAGGCCCCTGTCCCTGAAAGCCCTGAGCAGCAGGAAGCAGAACATCCTGTCAACGAGCAGCAGCCTGCCGAGCCGGAAGAGGTCGTTCAGGCTGCCGCTTCCGCCGAAGAGGTGGTGCCCGAGCATGCCGAGTGGCATCCGCCTCATGAGGAAGAGACGCCTGCCGAAGAATGGCGTGCGCCGGAGCAGGCGCAGGTTCATGCCGAGCCCGAGCAGCTTCCTGAGCTTGTAGAAGAGCATTATCCGGAAGAGCCGCGGCTGGATGAGGTCGCTGCCGAGCCGGTAGCTGAAACCGCCCATGAGGTGGAAGAAGAGCTTCAGCACGAGGAGGTTCATCAGCCGGCTCCGCGCGGCATAGACCGTGCGTCCAATCGGCTCGTCGAGCCGATGGCCAATTTCGAGCCGCAATCGCAGCCGCAAGTCGAGGAATTCGTCGAGCATGCACGCGAGGAACCGCTTGCTGCAGATGCGGCGGCGCATTTCGATCGCATGTGGTCCGAACCGGCTGCCGAAACGCCGGCCCCTGCGCCGCAGGAAGCCGAGACAGAGTGGGCGCGCGAAGAGCTCGAGTCCTATGCAGAGGCGGTTCCCGCCGTTCCCGCCGATGCTTCGGCGCGCGCTTTCGATGAGGTCATCTCGACGCTCGGCAATAGCGCATCGCCGGCCGTCATGCCGGCTGCCAAGGAGAATCTCTCCTGGGAAGCGGCCGCTTTCGACGACCTGCCACCGATCGAGGCTGGCACGGACAAGAAAACACCGACTTCCGCGCATTTCGACGATGTCGATATCTTTGCGGAAGTGCATGCCGGCAATGGTTCAGGCTCCGCGACTCCCACACCCGCCGCCCCCAGCGAAGACTGGCGTGAGGCGCGTGCGCTGCGCGGCTACGACCGACGCAATGCTGTTGCCGATGACGACGACGGCAACCCGCCGATGGATCTGGACCAGATCGTCGCTTCCAAGATGCAGGGCAAGAGCTTCCGCATGGAGCCCAAGCGCCGACGCTTCGGCATCGGCACCATTCTGGCGATCCTCGTCACGCTGGGCATTATCGGTGGTGGCGCCTATGCCGGCTGGATGAACCGCGATGCGGTGATGGAAATGGTGGACGGCCTCGTCAGCTCCGCACCGTCACAGGCTGTGCGCAACGAGACGGCCACGTCGACGACAACGCCTCCGGCACAGCAGAGCAGCACGCCGGCCACGACCCCGCCGGCAAATCCGAGTGCTGCGACACTGCCGACGCGACCCAACCAGCAAGTTGCCTCGTTGGACGGTTCAGCCGCCAATACCAAGTTCACCCAGCGGCTGCTCGCCGATGGGACAGAAGTCGATAACGGCGCTGCGGCAGTGCCGGGCACGCCGACGGCAGAAGGCAAGTCGGTCGCCGAGCAGAATGTCGCGGCAGCCGATACCAGCACACCGAGCGTCCAGTCCGATGCAGCGCCTGCCGAAAACTTGACGCCGAACGGCCCCGCGGCCGCACCGGCGCAGAATGTGCCTGTTGGCGCTACGGAAAAGATGTTCCTCTACGAGGAGCGGATCGGCGAAAGCTCGCCGACCGCAATCGAGGGTTCGGTTGTCTGGACGATGCAGCATGAAGCCGGGCAGGACGGCCGCCAGGAAGCCACCGTGCAGGGTAACGTCACCGTGCCGGAGCGCAACCTCTCAGCGCTCCTGACCTTCAAGCGCAATTCCGATCCGTCGCTGCCGGCAAGCCATCTCGTCGAGATCGTCTTTTCCGTTCCGCCGAATTTCGAGGGCGGCAGCATCGACAGCGTTCAGCGTATCTCGATGAAGCGCACGGAGCAGGATCGCGGCGATCCGCTGATTGCAGTGCCGGCCAAGATCACCGACGATTTCCACATGATCGCGCTCAACGACTATCCGGATGCGCGCAAGGCCAATCTGGACCTGCTCGGCACTCGCGACTGGATCGACATTCCGATCACCTATCGCAATGGCCGCCGGGCGCTGCTGACTATGCAGAAGGGCGCCACCGGAGGAACTGCCTTTACCTCGGCGATCAAGGAATGGACGGCCCTCGGGGACCTTTCGACCAGCCAGTAAATAAGGCCGGCGCTTCCCTGGCGCATCAAAATCGTGCAAAGCAAAAGGCGGGCCGCAAGGACCCGCCTTTTTCATATCATAAAGACAACCGGCTTATGCGGTGGCTTCGACCACACGCACTGCCTTGGCGCGTTCAAGCGCTTCCTTGCGGACCGCATCCTGCACCTTCTCAAAGGCGCGGACTTCGATCTGACGGACACGCTCGCGGCTGATGTCGAACTCGGACGAAAGGTCTTCCAGCGTTACCGGATCTTCAGCAAGCCGGCGTGCCTCGAAGATGCGGCGTTCACGGTCGTTCAGCACGCTCATGGCCTTGGACAGCATGCGGCGGCGCGTATCGAGTTCATCCTGCTCGATCAGCAMGTCTTCCTGGCTCTCATGGTCATCCACGAGCCAATCCTGCCACTGGCCGCTGTCGCCTTCAGAAGCCTTGATCGGAGCATTCAGCGAAGCGTCGCCGGACAGGCGGCGGTTCATCGAAATGACCTCTTCCTCGGAGACGTTCAGCTTGGTGGCGATCTCGGTCACATGTTCTGGCTTCAGATCACCTTCATCAATGGCCTGGATACGGCCCTTCAGGCGACGCAGATTGAAGAACAGACGCTTCTGGTTGGCGGTCGTGCCCATCTTCACCAGAGACCACGAGCGCAGGATATATTCCTGGATCGAGGCCTTGATCCACCACATAGCATAGGTGGCAAGGCGGAAACCGCGTTCCGGATCGAACTTCTTAACGGCCTGCATGAGGCCGACGTTACCTTCGGACACGACTTCGCCGATCGGCAGGCCGTAGCCGCGATAGCCCATGGCGATCTTCGCAACGAGGCGAAGGTGGCTGGTGACGAGCCTGTGTGCCGCGTCGCKATCTCCGTGCTCGGAGTAACGCTTGGCGAGCATGTACTCTTCCTGCGGCTCCAGCATCGGGAATTTACGGATTTCGTCGAGGTAACGATTGAGACCGGCTTCGCCGGCGGTAATGGACGGCAAGTTATTTCGGGCCATAATGCACCCTCCTTATATGGATTCCGGTTCCCGATGGAACGCGCCCTTGCGTTAAAGGCAAACCGGGACATGCGGCTCTCTCCAAGCCCGCAATAAGTCTATGTACAGATAAGTATGGCGAAACAGGGATTCAAGGTCGTCTCGGCGTTCACGAGGGCGTTATCCGGCCTCTGCCAGTGGCGGCTGGAGGCATTGATTTTACGGACAACTGCTGCATTTTTCCAGTGACGGTAGCACTCTCGCCCGCCGATTCCATGAGGGGAAACAGATGATCAGACCAGCCCTTGCCGCCCTTCTGCTGCTCACGCTTTCGGCCGCCCTTTCATCCTGCGGAAATACCGCAAGGGGATTGGCGCAGGACGGGCGTGACACCAGCCACGCTCTCGACAATGCCACGCATCGGGTCCTGGGTGCCGGCGCCAAGAGATAGCAGCGGCATTTCTTATGCGCGCAGGGCGTCGGCGAGTTCCACCATATCATCCGGCAGCGGCACCTCGAAGTGCATCACCTCGCCAGTGCGCGGATGCTCGAATTGCAGCATGAAGGCGTGCAGCGCCTGGCGGCCGAAAGCCTTGACGATCTTGCGGGCCTCGTCGGGCAGAAGATTGGCCTTGGTCTTGAAGCCGGCGCCGTAGACGGTATCACCCAATAGCGGATGGCCGATATGAGCCATGTGGACGCGGATCTGGTGCGTGCGGCCCGTTTCCAGGTGACATTCGACGAGCGAGGCGAGCGCGCTCGCATCCGGGCTTTCATGGAAACGCTCCAGCACCTGGTAATGGGTGATCGCCTCGTCGGCGTTCTCGTTGTCCGGGCGCTTGACGGCACGTCGGGTACGGTCTCCGGTGTCACGGCCTAGCGGTGCGTCGATCGTGCCCGAGAGTGAGCGCGGACGGCCCCAGACGATCGCCTGATAGGCGCGTTCCAGCGGCATGGTGCGGCCGTGGTCGGCAAACTGCAGCGAGAGGTGGCGGTGAGCCATATCGTTCTTGGCGACGACCATGACGCCGGTCGTATCCTTGTCGAGGCGGTGCACGATACCGGGGCGGCGTACGCCGCCGATGCCGGAGAGGGTGTCGCCGCAATGGTAGATCAGCGCATTGACGAGCGTACCGGTCCAGTTGCCGGGACCCGGATGGACGACGAGACCAGCCGGCTTGGAGATGACGATGACGTCTTCATCCTCGTAGAGGATATCGAGCGGAATGTCCTCCCCCTTCGGCGCCGGGTCTTCCGGTTCAGGCAGGATGATCTCGTAGCTGTCGCCGGCTCGCACCTTCTTTTGGGGATCGGTAATCGGTGCGCCCTTCAAAAAGACCTGCCCATCCTTGATCAGCGCCTTGATGCGGCTGCGGGAAAACTCCTCGCCGACCTGCGCGGTCAGCCAGGCGTCGAGGCGGCCTTCGGCTGTCTCATCGGCGGTCAGGACTTTTCTATTGTCATCTGCTTGTTTAAAGGGGTCGCTCAAGACGCTTCTTCTCCGACGTATTTTTTAGAACGGGACGCCATAGATGACGAAATTCGAGCCAGCCGACGATGAGCAGGAAGAAAAGCCCCTTGATCCGGCTATGGAAAGTGTCCGGCGCAAGATGGTTCGCCTGCAGATCGTCTCGGGCGCCATCATGTTCGTGAGCCTTATGGCGGTCTTCGGCGCTGTTGTCTACAAGGTGACGCGTACGGAACCTTCGCAGACTACAGCGTCCGCAGGCTCTTCCGGTGTTCCCTCCGACGCGCCGGTGAATTCGACGGCCTCGCTGCCACTCGGCTTCAAGATCGAGCAGACATCGCTTTCGGGCGGACAGATCCTGTTTTACGGCGCCGATGTCAACGGCAAGCGCAAGGCGCTGGTCTTCGATATCAAGGCGGGCCGCATCGTGGCCGAAATCACATTGTCGGGCAATTGAGACCGGCATGGCCGGAAAGCCTCTCACGATCGAAACCCCGGACGATCCGCGGATCGCGGAGTTTCGCGATATCCGCGAGCGCGACCTGACGGGGCGACAGAACCGCTTCATAGCCGAAGGTACCGTCGTGCTGCGTATGCTCGCCGATGCGCATGCGGCGGGTAGAGGATTTTCTGCCGAAAAGATCTTGCTGCTTCGCAACAGGCTCGACGGCGTGGCGGAGATCCTCGACCGCTTTCCCAAAGACGTACCTGTCTATGTGGCCGACGCCGATGTTCTCGATGGTATCGTCGGCTTCAACATGCATCGCGGCGTGCTTGCGCTCGGTCGCCGCGAGCAGGCCACGGAAACCGTCTTTCTGGATACGCTGCCCGAGCAGGCGCTGGTCCTCGTCGGTTGCGGCATTTCCAATCACGACAATGCCGGGTCGATGTTCCGCAATGCCGCTGCCTTCAAGGCGGATGCGATCCTCCTTGACGAAACCTGCTGCGACCCGCTCTACCGCAAGGCGCTGCGCGTTTCCGTCGGTTCTGTTCTGAGCATGCCCTATCGTCGCGGCGGCGATGCGCTCGATCTTCTCGTGAGCCTTGCCGAGCGGGGCTTTGTTATCTGGACGCTTTCGCCACGCGGCGAGACTGACATCCGGCAGATACCAGCCTCCGATCGCATGGCGCTCGTCGTCGGCACCGAGGGCGAGGGCTTGCCGGAGGCGGTGCTTTCCCGTTTCCGCAGTGCGCGCATTCCGCAGTCCGAAGGACTGGACAGTCTCAATGTGGCAACGGCCACAGGTATTGCGCTCTTTGCCATATCCTCGGCGATGGAGCGGATCTGAATAAGTTCAGCGCTGCGGATCGGCGATGATCGCAGCCGCGCGGTCGGCGAGGTTCACGCGTTCATTCGGTCCCTTCTTCTCCCTGCCGGGCAGGAGGGGCAGGATCGGAGAGGACGGGCCTTCATCGAGCGCCGTGAGCGCTACCATGTTGGCGGCGATCGAGGCGATCTCCTCGCGAAGGGCGCCGTCACGACCGGTATTGTTTCTTGCCTTCTGCAGATGGTCGGCAAGTGCGGCGCTACGCCGGCGCACATTATCGCCCATCTGCGCGGTGATGGCCGCCACATCCAGCGTGGCGGGCTCGGTCTCGCCGGCGGGTTCGGCTGGCAGATCGGCAATCGCCTTGGAGAGGCCGGCATCGCGCAGCGCCTTTGCGGCCTTGCGGATTTCGGCATTGGCAGCCTTCACCTGATCCTTCAGCTTGGCGATCTCCTGTTGCCGGCGGCCGAGCAGGGCTTCCTTGTCCGCGGCAGAAGCGGCCTCGCGGGCGGCCTTGTCTTCCAGGCGGATGACCATGTGCTGTTGCTGGCTGAGCTTCTGCTCGGCATCCTTGGCACGCTTCTGTGCCACCGTTATGTCCTGGCGCATCGTATCACGTTCGTCTCGCAGGGCATTGGTGCGGAATTTCAGATTTTCGGCCTCGGTCTCGCGCGCAGCAAGGTCGATCTTCAGGTTGTTGGTCTGTTCCGTGATCTTGGAAAGCCGCGCGCGCAGAGTTTCCAATTCGCTATCCTTGTTGGAGCCCGCCTGTTCGGCAATGTGCAGGCTGGTCTTCAACTGGCTGATATAGTTTTCGTCCTTGCGCAGGTGGGAGCGATGCTCGGCAGCCTCGACCTGCATCTCGCCGATCTGTGCACGCGCCTCGTTGACCTCCGAGGCCAGCCTGCCGGCATCGACGGCGAGTGCGTCATGGCGCAGCTGGAGGGAGAGCGACTTTTCGCGTTCGCGGTGCAGGTCCTGTGCGGTGCGGGCGTTTTCAGCGGCATAGAGGGCGCGCACCATGTCCTTCTGCGCCCGCACTTCCTGCGGGCTCAGCGGCATGGTCGCCTTCAGGCGGTTTTCGGTATACCAGACGACGCGGCGGTGGACGGCAGGCGAGACCAGAAAGACAAGAAAGGCCGCGGTCAGGAAGCCCAATCCGAACAAGAGAGCATATTCGATCACGGCGCGGCCATCGATTCGAAGGTTGATACGGGTCAGTCCGCCTGATTAAGYACGCAGAGCCCGCAGCGGCAAGGCTGCGAGCACAGGCAAGACCATATTCCCAAGGATATTAGCGGTGATTTGGGCTTTTCAGAAGGGGTTCCAGGTCGGGTTCGGGGTGACTTTCAGATAGCCGACATTGATGCCGAGGCGGGCGCCGACGCCCGTGCGGATCGGCACGACCAGGACATTGTTGTTCTTGAGAAGCGTCATGCCGAAGCCGGCGATGACATAGGCAGAGCCGCTGACGCCGCCGAAGCGCGCATAGATAGAGTCGATGGAGGGCAGGTCATAGACCAGCATCATGACGCGCGAGCCCTGGCCGCCGTAGTCGAGACCCAGAGACGGACCCTGCCAGTAAAGCGGGTGCTCGCCGGCATTCTTGGTGTTGAGCTGGCCTTCGCCGTAAGTGAGGCCGGCGATGAAGGCGCCGCCGCCTTCCTGGCCGAGAATATAGCCGTTCGGCAGGCCGTATTTCTGGAAGGCGCTTTCAACGACCTTGGCAAGGCCGCCGCTGGTTTCGCCGAAGAAGGAGTGACCGGCATCGACGATTTCCTGCACCGTGTACTGGCCATTGTTCTGCTGGGCAGCGGCCTGTCCAGCAACAATCACCGACGATACCATGATAGCGGTCAGCAACCTGCAGAAGCCGATAAATCTTCCGAGAAATTGGAGGCGCATGATGTCATCCATTCGTCATTGTCGGGGGCATTGGCATTTGATGCATTTTGCTCCGATCGTCTTAACAATCGGTTTACCAAATATGGTGTCATTATGGCGGCAAGTACGGTCGCAAACTTCGCGCAATTTTGATCAGGCACACTACCGGGTGGAATGATACTGCCGCCCTCAGGAGACGATGATGTCCAAGAACCCGAATCTCACTCTATCCGGCCCGGACCTGGCCGCACTTCTTTGCAGTCGTGTGTGCCATGACGTGATCTCGCCCGTCGGCGCGATCAATAACGGTCTGGAGCTTCTGGACGAAGGCGGAGCGGATTCGGACGCGATGGATCTCATCCGCACCAGTGCGCTCAATGCTTCAGTTCGTCTCAAATTCGCACGCCTTGCCTTCGGTGCATCCGGTTCCGTCGGCGCCTCGATCGATACCGGCGAGGCCGAACGTGCAGCCAAGGACTTTGCCGTGGCCGAGAAGAAGACCGAGCTGAGCTGGAGCGGCCCGCGCGCGATTGTCGCCAAGAACCGGGTCAAGTTGCTCCTGAACCTCTTCCTCGTCGCATATTCTTCCATTCCGCGCGGCGGCAATCTGGATATTACGCTGGAGAATCCGGAATTCGACGCGAGTTTCAAGCTCGTGGCGAAGGGCAAGCTGATGCGCATGCCGCCGAAATTCGTCCAAATCGCCACCGGTACCGTCGAGGAAGCGATCGATGCGCATTCGATCCAGCCTTATTATACTGTGCTGCTGGCGGAAGAATGCGGCATGATTCTGGATTATTCGGCCAGCGCCGAAGAGATCGTCTTCACTGCCAAGGTGGCCGCAGCCTAGTTCATCGATCGCTGATCGAGGCGGGCGCAGTAACGATTCCTTAGCCTGATGAACCTATCCTCGAAGGTTAGGAAGGCCCTCGACGGAGACAGCGCGAGGGATAAGGAGCCGCCATGCAGAGATTCATGATCACCGATAGTTCGGACATCGTTCGCAAGGTCGGCAAGCGAATCCTTTCCGAGCTCGATTTTCTGGTCAGCGAAGCTTCGAATGCCGAAGAGGCGCTGCAGCGCTGCCAGGCTGAGCTACCCGAATATCTGATCGTCGATTCGGGTATGGAAGGCGCGCTCGAACTCATCGCCAATATCCGCGCCATGGACGGCGGCAAAGAGGTCAAGATCTACTATTGTGTCATCGAGGCCGATCTGAAGAAGCTGATGGCCGGCAAGCGGGCAGGGGCCACCGACTTCCTGCTCAAGCCCTTCGACCGCAAGATCCTCACCGCCGTGTTCGGAAATCGCGCAATCGCTGCCTGAAGAGGTCGCGCAAATCGTTAACGCGAGCCGTCCTTGTGGGGCGGCTTTTTCTTTTCCGGACATTGCCGACAAAATAAAAGTCCCGCCGGAGAGGCGGGACTTTTCTTCGGTAAGGGGATTCGGCGGATCAGGCGGTTTCGGCGTATTCGGCACCATCGGGCTCGCGCAGCACATAGCCGCGGCCCCAGACGGTTTCGATGTAATTTGCGCCGCCGGCAGCATTTGCGAGCTTCTTGCGCAGCTTGCAGATGAAGACGTCGATGATCTTCAGTTCCGGCTCGTCCATGCCGCCATAGAGGTGGTTCAGGAACATTTCCTTGGTGAGCGTGGTGCCCTTGCGGAGCGAGAGAAGCTCCAGCATCTGGTATTCCTTGCCCGTCAGATGAACGCGCTGGCCGCCGACTTCGACGGTTTTGGCGTCGAGGTTGACGATAAGTTCGCCCGTGATGATGACCGACTGGGCATGACCCTTGGAGCGGCGGACAATGGCGTGGATACGGGCGACGAGCTCGTCCTTGTGGAACGGCTTCGTCATGTAGTCGTCGGCGCCAAAGCCGAGGCCACGAACCTTGTCTTCGATGCCAGCCATACCCGAGAGGATAAGGATCGGCGTCTTGACCTTCGACAGACGGAGAGTGCGCAGCACTTCATATCCGGACATGTCCGGAAGGTTCAGATCGAGAAGGATGATGTCGTAATCATACAGCTTGCCCAGATCCACGCCTTCTTCGCCGAGATCCGTCGTATAAACATTAAAACTCTCAGATTTGAGCATCAGTTCGATGCTCTGCGCCGTAGCGCTATCATCCTCGATGAGAAGTACCCGCATAATTATCCCCTTTACCGCCGCCGAAAGGTGGCCTGGCCCCCTACGCGATACCGAATAAGCTACGTGATTTGGAAGCTGCCACGAAATGGTTAACAAATTCTAATTCACTCTGGCAAGGAGTATCGAATTTATTAAATAATTTTTCCATTTCTATGTTTTCCAATGGAAATCTCAAACCACAAATCTCAACTTCGACATTAAGAATCTGCGCTAAGTGATTCATCTGACTCGCTAATGAAAAGGTTCGGTTTCCTGTATTGGCGTTTACCGACCCTTAAATCATCGGACCTATCATTAACGATGCCCGTAAACGAAAGGTTACCAGCGGTAGGTTTTTGTTAATATCGGAGGAAATTTTTCGGCAAACCGTGTCAAAGCGGCGCGCAAGGGCAGTTTAGAGTTGAGCCGGGGTCTCGCATCACGGGAGTAATGCGTATGAAGTCGCGAGAGAGCCTCGTTCGCCTGAAAGAGTTTCAGGTTAACGAAAAGCGTCGTCAATTGCAGCAGTTGCAGATGATGATGTCCGAATTTGAACGGATGACGAAGGATCTGGAGAGCCAKATCGTCGTAGAAGAAAAGAAGTCCGGTATTTCCGACCCGAATCACTTTGCATATCCGACCTTCGCTAAGGCCGCACGTCAGCGCGCCGACAATCTTCAGGTTTCGATCAAGGAACTGAAGGTTCAGGAGGAGGCGCTGGAACTGGCGCTAGAGGAAATGCAGGCGGAATATGCCAGGGCAACGGCGCTCGAAGAGCGCGACGGCGCAGTTCGCGCCCGGGCCTGACGAATATTGCAGGCGCCGGTACCGGCGCCTTGGGGATAACCACAGAAGCCATGCATGCCGGACGCAGTGTCCGTCATGCATGGCTTTTGGTGTTTCTATCGTATGCGCGACGTCCTCAGTTTACCACGTCATTCCATTCGGGGTGGCGCTGCGCCTGTGATTTAAAGAAGGGGCAGAGCGGGATGATCTTCCAGCCGCCCTCGCGGGCCGCCTCGACCGCGTGAAGGGCGAGCGCCTGGCCGACGCCCTTGCCGCGCAAAGCGTCCGGCACGCCGGTATGATCGATGATGATCAGTTTCGGCGATGTGCGAGAATAGGTCATCTCCGCTTCATGGCCTTCCAAGGCTGCAACATAGCGGCCGCCGGAGGTGTTTTCCTCAATCCTGATATCCATGTCCGTCTCCTGATGAATTATGTGATCGGGAACGTGACATGGCGGCGCCGGCGTGCCAAGYCGTGGTGGCAGGAGACAGTGTGTTCAAGGGAGAGGCGGCAAATTGAGCAGGCTTTCGGCGATTCGGCCCGTTCTGCTGGTGACAGCGCCGTTTCTTCTGGCGCTTGGCCTCGTCCTGCCGCTCGTCCGCTTCGAGAAGCTCTGGTTCTTCGACGAGACGCCGTCGCTCCTGGAAATCGTGGCTTCGCTCTGGAATGGCGGTGACGTGGCGCTTGCGGCAGTCGTTGCGCTCGTCTCGATTGTCCTGCCGGTTCTGAAGATGATCGGGATCGCGGCGGGATCCATGGCTGCCGGCGGCACCGGCAGCCTGTTTTATCGCAACGTCGTGCCGCATCTGTCCAAGTGGTCCATGATGGACGTGCTGCTCGTCGCGATCGTGATTGCGGCGGCGAAGACGACGGGACTTGCGAATGCGTTTACGCAGCCCGGCCTCTGGTGTTACGCGGCCTCGGCAATGATTTCGGGCCTTCTTCATTCCCTTGAGGGAAACGCGTCCGGCCCGAAATAATCAACTAGAATGGAATGGGATCAGTGGCGGTACTGCTGGATGCGCGTGGTGCGCAGACCGGCGAGGCCATGACTGTTGATGGAGGACTGCCAGGAAAGGAATTCTTCGACAGTGAGCGTGTAACGCTCGCAGGCTTCTTCCAAGCTCAACAAGCCACCGCGAACAGYCGCGACAACCTCTGCCTTCCGGCGGATGACCCAGCGCCGCGTATTCGGCGGGGGAAGATCCGCAAT
Organism: Rhizobium sp. 05L429; assembly: GCF_056397645.1. NCBI lineage: Bacteria > Pseudomonadati > Pseudomonadota > Alphaproteobacteria > Hyphomicrobiales > Rhizobiaceae > Rhizobium > Rhizobium sp. 05L429. The sequence goes on from NZ_JBFTNV010000023.1 coordinate 42,601, forward strand.
CGTCAGGGGGCTGCCATCGGGGCCGATGACATATTTCACTCGGGGACGTATCATTTCGGTCATTGGACTCTCTACACAACGCAAGACCACGGACGCCACTCTAACTTGCCACATTTAAAAATTGCCTAAACCCATCGTAACACTTTGATAACAACTTTAGATGCCCAGCGGGGGTGATTTGCGGATCGCCTGCCGTTACGTCAATTTGAGGCGACTGCATGGGAGCCATGCGGAATAAATGTTACATATTTTTCCCGGATAATCTTATAAGCGCTGCAACATAAGCATGAGCGCAAAGACTTCGTCTCCGTTCTTCTCGCAGTATCAATAAAGATGGCCATTTGAATGCTTCGTATCCTTCGGATGCGGGGCAAATGCCGTCTTTCCTGATCGTCCGGCGCGTCCAATCCGCGGCCGGTTGCGAGGCCGAGGCGAAGCCAGGCCCGTGAAGGAACAAGAGAATGAAGAGACGTGAACGCGCAGTCCGCGACTGCGCCGATGATACCGCATTTTCGCCCTTCGCAGCCCGTCCTGCGGGCATTTCCGCCGTCGACGGTGCAAGCCGCCTGGACGAGCTGACGAAGGCTGCCGGATTCGAATTCCACCTGTTTTCCGTATTCCCRCGCGGGGACCGGACGGCCTTTCTGGAAAACAAGCTGATCAGCAACTGGCCGCAGAGCCTCGTCAACTTTTACGAGGAGGCGGACCTCTTCTATTGCAGCAAGCTGGTCGCTGTCATGAAGCGCACGATCATGCCTGTCTTCTGCGAGGAGGGGTCTTTTGGTGGCAATGCAGCGAATCAGGAAAACCGCCGTCTGAACACGATGTTTCAGATGCACGGGCTGCAGCATACCTTCGCGTTTGCGCTGCACGACGCTGACCTGAAACAATACATCTTCGCTTTTTCCGGTACGCGTGCCATGCCCTCTCGCGAGGAAGCGACGGCGCTGGTTTATGGCTGCATGGAGCTTTTGGACACACTGCCGAGCGACGAGAAGCCGGAAGACAGGCCATCGGAAAGCCTCACCCGGCGGGAGATCGAATGCCTGCGCTGGTCAGCCGCGGGCAAGAGCAGCGATGAGATTGCGATCATTCTCGATCTCTCATCGCATACGGTGGTGGGATATTTGAAGAGCGCGATGCGAAAGCTGGATTCGGTCAACCGTATGCAGGCTGTCGCCCGAGCATTCAGGTATCGGCTGCTCTAACAGCCGATACCCTCTCTTTTTCAATCAGAAGCCTTTGCCGCCGTTCAGTTCGGAAATCAGTGTTCCGAAGATGATGCGGATATCCATCACCAGCGAGAAGTTCTCGACATAATGGAGATCGGAGGCAATGCGGGCGCGCGCCTTGGCTGGACGGTCCGTCGGACCACGCAGGCCGCGCATCTGAGCCAGGCCGGTAATACCGGGACGCATTGCGTGGCGATGATGATATTGCGGAACCAGCTCTTCATAGAGCATGCCGCCGGCACGCATGCCGATTGCATGGCAGCGCGGTCCGACAACCGACATGTCACCCTTCAGCACATTGAGAAGCTGTGGCAGCTCATCAATATTCGAACGACGCAGGAAAGCGCCGACGCGGGTGACGCGCGGATCGTTCTTCACGGTTTGGGCAACGCCCGTGACGTCGCACATGTCGGTACGCATCGAGCGGAACTTGTAGACCTTGATGGAGCGGCAGTTCTTGCCCCAGCGGGTCTGCTTGAAAAGCACCGGACCGGGATTGTCCATCTTGATCAGGGCGGCGACGACCAGAAGAAGAGGAGCAAGCACGATGAGTGCGCTGATCGAAGCAAAAATATCGAAGGCTCGCTTCAGCACGAACTGCATGGAGGCAGGTGGCGGAACGATGCTGTCGAGTGCGGTAACTGGGAACCTCGCGTTTACCTGATGAACAGGCGGAACGCGAAAGCTCTCTTCAGAAATACTTTTGTTAAGGTCCATGACGCTCAAGGATCTACCCTTTGTATTTTGAAGCTTTTATTTTGAAGCTTTCGGCGGTGTCATTCGCAGGTTTGGTTAGCGCCACAATAAGGCGCCACAATGTTAGGCGACGTTTAACCCTACTACATCCTAAATTTGCGACATTTGTTTAACCGAGTCCAGAGAAATTTCGCAGCGCAGCAAACTTCGCAGTTGCGTTAAGTTAATGCAAAATCAGGAGTTTTATTTTTCAACCGGGGTTTTTATTAGCAATTTTATGTGTTTGGCAGATTCGGGACGGCAAACGACGGTTGTGATTGCAGGCACCCACACCGTACCAAAACGCTCCATCCCCTACAGGGTCGAGGCGATCTCGGTTGTGCCAGGGTCGAGTTTGTTGCCTATTGTGCCAGAGTGGGAATGAGACGATCCAGCGGAACGGGGTTTCCGTAATTACGGGATATTCCATTATTATGTCTGTTTGCTGCGGCGATGTTACCGAAGTCACAGCTTGCTGGCGGCCCTGATTGTGGCGACATTGCGGCGAGAGGTCGCGCTGTCCGAGCGGAAGGACGTCTCCTCCGAATCAAAAATGAAGACCGAAGCCAAGTGTGATTTCCCGAGGAAGGGCATCAGGGCGCCGATGTAAAACCACCCCGTTGCGATATTCCTGCGACAAAGCTGAAAGATGCGAAACTTTCGGCGATCGCTACGCCCGTGCGAGCGCAGGCTTCGTGCCGCCCCAGGAGACGAAATGGGGATTTGCGAAGTCGAAATCGGCAGCCGCACCGGTTTTGCCGTAGATGAGCAGCTGGCCGTCCATCGTGACGGTCGATCCGCCGGCCGCGCGCAACACTGCGTCGCCGGCCGCGGTATCCCACTCCATGGTGCGGGTGAAGCGTGGGTAGACGTCGGCCTTGCCTTCTGCCAGCAGGCAGAATTTCAGGGACGAGCCGATGTTGGTACATTTGGAGATCGCATGCCTGGCGAGAAAAAGGCTGGTCTCGGGGCTGTCATGCCTGAAGCTGGCGAGCGCCATACTCTCTGCCGGCTGCTTGCGCACTTTGATCGGCATTCTCTCCGTTATCGCAAAGTTCTCGTCGATCACCAGCTTCTCCGCGCTTGCGCGCTCGCCGGAAAAAGCGATTCCGAGTGCCGGGGCATAGACGATACCGGCGATGGGAACGCCGCTTTCCACATATGCAATGTTGACGGTGAACTCCTGGCGCTTATCCAGGAATTCGCGGGTGCCGTCGAKCGGATCGACAAGGAAGAAGGACTTTCCGGCGATATCAGGCACCTTGCCGGCAGCTACCGATTCTTCGGCGATAACGGGGATCTCAGGGAAATCGCGTTCCAGATGCGCCAATATGATGCGCTCGGCCTCCTGGTCGGCAATCGTCACCGGACTTTCATCTGCCTTCATTCTCACCGGGCAGCCGTTGTCGAAGACTTCTATGATGACCTTGCCGGCTTCGAGTGCCGCGCGTTCAAATGTCCTCAGCATATTCCTGCCGTTCGTCTGCGAATTCGTCTTGGGATCACATTCACTATATAGTGTATACCCGGCGCTGCCGCACCCCTTTGGCGGAATGCAGTCACACTAGCATGGGTTCGCCGGTTTGCACAAAGCTCGTCAGGAGCAGTGCTCGAAAACTGGCATTTGCAATGAGCGGCATCTTCGAGCTTGAAATTTCGTCAACTTGCGGAACAGTTTACGCAGAAGGCCAGCGTGGCTTCGTTTAGCATCTAAGATTAATTGGTGAATTCCGCCCTGGCTAAAAATTTGCCAATCGATGCCGCTTTTGTGTGGATTTTGGTTTGAATTGCGCCATTTAGGCCTGTTTACCCAAGATTCTGACGCAGTAAATCCTTTTTGTCTTCACATTTCCAATGAAACCGCTATGCAATGCGAGCTAGTGGCTTGTGTGAAAGCACAGGCGATAAAACCAATAAGAGATGCAACTTAAATATGGTTCGCATCCAGGGGAAATGACATATGGAGTATTTCGTCCAGCAGCTCTTCAACGGGCTGACTCTCGGATCCATCTATGGCCTTGTGGCTATTGGCTATACGATGGTTTACGGCATTATCGGCATGATCAACTTCGCCCATGGCGATATTTTCATGCTCGGTGGCTTCGCTGCTCTTATCGTCTTTCTCGTTCTCACATCCATCTTCGCAGGTCTTCCGGTAGCGGTATTGCTGCTGGCGATGCTTGTGGTCGCGATGCTGATGACGAGTTTGTGGAACTGGACGATCGAGCGCGTCGCCTACCGCCCGCTACGCGGCTCATTCCGCCTGGCGCCGCTGATTACAGCGATCGGCATGTCGATCACGCTGTCGAATTTCATTCAGGTCACGCAGGGGCCGAGCAACAAGCCGATCCCGCCGCTCGTCCGCACGGTCTATAATGTTGGGGGTCTCTCGATCTCGCTGAAGCAGATCATCATTATCGTGGTCACTGTGGTCCTGCTGGCGGCCTTCTGGTACATCGTCAACAAGACGGCGCTCGGACGAGCCCAGCGCGCTACTGAACAGGACCGCAAGATGGCGGCCCTGCTCGGGGTCAATGTCGATCAGACGATCTCCATTACATTCGTCATGGGGGCGGCGCTCGCAGCCGTCGCCGGCACGATGTACCTGATGTATTATGGCGTCGCGTCGTTCAATGACGGCTTCATTCCGGGCGTCAAGGCCTTCACCGCAGCCGTTCTCGGCGGCATCGGCTCGCTGCCGGGTGCCGTTCTCGGGGGGCTGATGATCGGTCTTATCGAATCCCTGTGGTCGGCCTATTTCACCATCGCGTACAAGGATGTCGCCACCTTCGCCATCCTCGCTTTCGTGCTGATTTTCAAGCCGACGGGCATTCTTGGGCGGCCGGAAGTCGAGAAGGTATAAGTCATGGCAAACATCGACACTTCCACTGGCAAGTCCAACGCGGGGCTTGTCCAGAAGGGGCTTAGGGAAGCCTTCTTCGCCGGTCTCATCTCACTTGGCCTGTTCGTTCTCTATGTCGGTCTCGGCACGCAGCAGAACATCAACAACGAGCTGATCATCGTTCAGCGCTGGGGTCTGCTTGCAGTCTTCGTGCTGGTCGCCGCCATCGGCCGTTTCATCATGGTGGTTTTCGTCAAGCCGCATCTCGACCAGCGCAAGCTTCTCAAGGCGCGCCGGGGCGATCTGGAGATTTCGACGGACAAGGGCTTTTTCCGGACGCATTTCCTGAAGATCGCCCTCGTATTCCTGCTGGTTTATCCGCTGGCGACGGCCTATTTCCTCGGTCCGCAGGGCGCGCTGAAGTGGGTCGACAATTTCGGCATCCAGATCCTCATCTATGTGATGCTCGCCTGGGGGCTGAACATCGTTGTCGGTMTCGCCGGTCTGCTCGACCTTGGCTATGTCGCCTTCTATGCGGTCGGCGCCTATTCCTACGCGCTGCTGTCGGCCCATTTCGGCCTGTCCTTCTGGGTACTGCTGCCGCTCGCCGGCATCTTTGCGGCTCTCTGGGGGGTCATTCTCGGCTTCCCGGTGCTGCGCCTGCGCGGCGACTACCTGGCGATCGTCACGCTTGCCTTCGGTGAAATCATCCGCCTCGTCATCATCAACTGGACCGAAGTGACCAAAGGCACCTTCGGTATCTCTGGCATCGCCAAGGCTTCGGTCTTCGGTATCCTGAGCTTCGATGTCGGCAAGGCGAACAATTTCGCCAAGGTCTTCGGCCTGCCGTCGTCGTCGGCCTATTACAAGATCTTCCTGTTCTACGTTATCCTGGCGCTCTGCATGCTCACCGCCTATGTGACGATCCGCCTGCGCCGCATGCCGATCGGCCGCGCCTGGGAAGCGTTGCGTGAGGACKAGATCGCCTGCCGCTCGCTCGGCATCAACACGGTGACGACGAAGCTGACGGCTTTCGCCACCGGTGCGATGTTCGGCGGCTTCGCCGGTTCCTTCTTCGCAGCCCGCCAGGGCTTCGTCTCGCCGGAGTCCTTCGTGTTCCTGGAATCGGCGGTCATCCTCGCTATCGTCGTCCTGGGCGGCATGGGTTCGCTGACGGGTATCGCGATCGCTGCCGTCGTCATGGTCGGCGGCACGGAACTGCTGCGTGAAATGGATTTCCTCAAGGTCATCTTCGGACCGGAATTCACGCCGGAACTCTATCGCATGCTGCTTTTCGGCCTCGCCATGGTCATCGTCATGCTGTTCAAGCCGCGCGGTTTCGTCGGCTCGCGTGAGCCGACCGCCTTCCTCAAGGAGCGCAAGGCGATATCCGGAAGCTTTACCAAGGAGGGCCATGGTTGATGAGCCCTGTCGAGAACACCATGTCGAATGACACTTTGCTCAAGGTCGAGCACCTGTCGATGAAGTTTGGCGGCCTGATGGCCATCAACGACCTCTCGTTCGAGGCCAAGCGCGGCGAAATCACCGCGCTGATCGGCCCGAACGGAGCAGGCAAGACGACCGTCTTCAACTGCATCACCGGTTTCTACAAGCCGACGATGGGCATGATCACGCTGACGCAGAAGAGCGGTAAGCAGTATCTGCTCGAACGCTTGCCGGATTTTCGCATCACCAAGGAAGCGAAGGTCGCGCGTACTTTCCAGAATATCCGCCTGTTTTCGGKCCTGACGGTTCTGGAAAACCTGCTCGTTGCCCAGCACAACAAGCTGATGAAAGCTTCGGGTTTCACCGTGCTCGGTCTTCTCGGCATCGGTCCCTACAAGAAGGAAGCGGCAGCAGCCATCGAGCTGGCGCGCTACTGGCTGGAGAAGGCCGATCTGATCGACCGCGCCGACGATCCGGCCGGCGATCTGCCGTATGGCGCTCAGCGTCGTCTGGAAATCGCCCGCGCCATGTGCACCGGTCCGGAGCTGCTCTGCCTCGACGAGCCTGCCGCCGGCCTCAATCCACGCGAATCGGCAGCGCTCAACGCGCTGCTGAAGGGCATCCGCATTGAGACCGGTACCTCGATCCTGCTCATCGAGCACGACATGTCGGTGGTCATGGAAATTTCCGACCACGTCATCGTTCTGGAATACGGCCAGAAGATTTCCGACGGTAACCCTGACCACGTGAAGAACGACCCGAAGGTCATCGCGGCCTATCTCGGTGTCGAAGACGAAGAAGTTGAAGAGGTCATTGCGATCGTAGAGGGGGGCGCAATCTAATGGCCGGGGAACAGCTTCTCAAGGTTCAGGGCGTCGAAACGTATTACGGCAATATCCGTGCGCTCGCCGGGATCGATGTCGAGGTGAAAAAGGGCGAAATCGTCAGCCTGATCGGCGCGAACGGCGCCGGCAAGTCGACGTTGATGATGACGATCTGCGGTAGCCCGCAGGCCCGCACCGGCTCGATCATCTTCGACGGCCAGGACATCACCAAGCTGCCGACGCATGAGATTGCGCGGCTGCGTATCGCGCAGTCTCCCGAAGGCCGCCGTATCTTCCCGCGCATGACCGTTCTGGAAAACCTGCAGATGGGTGCCGGCCTCGACAACCTCAAATATTTCAATGAGGACGTGGAGAAGGTCTTTGTAATGTTCCCGCGCCTCAAGGAGCGCCAGTCGCAACGCGGCGGCACGCTTTCGGGAGGCGAGCAACAGATGCTGTCGATCGGCCGTGCGCTGATGGCGCGCCCGAAGCTCCTGCTTCTCGACGAACCTTCGCTCGGGCTTGCGCCGCTGATCGTCAAGGGCATCTTCGAGGCCATCAAGGTGCTGAACGAGAAGGAGGGGCTGACCGTCTTCCTCGTGGAGCAGAACGCATTCGCAGCACTCAAGCTGTCGCACCGCGCCTATGTGCTCGTCAACGGCAAGGTGACGATGAGCGGCAGCGGCAAGGAACTGCTCGCAAATCCGGAAGTTCGCGCCGCCTATCTCGAAGGCGGGCGGCATTGATCGCTGCAGAAGGGAGAGTTTGACTATGCAGGGACTTTTCTTCGAAAGCGACAACGGCGTAAAGCTCGTCATCCGCGCGTTTGTCGTGCTCATCGGTTTCTGGACAGCATGGCGGGCCGGCAAGGCGGTTGCGGACGGTTGGAGCAACTATCCGCTGGTCGTCGTCTATACCTTCCTGCTGGCCTGGGCGATGCAGTTCCTGCATCATGCGCTGTTCGACGGACCGATGCTCAGCGCGTTCTTCTACATTATTGATTTCATCACCCTGCTGATCTTCTCGACAGCCGGGTTCCGCTATCGCCGCACCAATCAAATGGTCAACAACTATTACTGGCTGTACGAAAAAACTTCCGCGTTTTCGTGGAAGGAGAAACATTGACAGCCCGTTGAAACTAGGCATGAATTGCCTCCAGAGTGGAACAGCTTTCCCGGCGTAGTCAATGGTGGGTAGTGCGCTGGGTCTTCTAACGAAACCCGCCCAAAAATTGGGAGTAACAATATGAAGAAGTCTCTCTTGTCAGCGGTGGCACTGACGGCGATCGTCGCTTTCGGCGGCATCGCACGAGCTGACATCCTGATCGGCGTTGGTGGCCCGCTCACAGGCCCGAACGCTGCATTCGGCGCACAGCTGCAGAAGGGTGCCGAGYAGGCAGCTGCCGACATCAATGCTGCTGGTGGCATCAACGGCGAGCAGATCAAGATCGAACTMGGCGACGACGTTTCCGACCCGAAGCAGGGCATCTCCGTTGCCAACAAGTTCGTTGCTGACGGCGTGAAGTTCGTTATCGGTCACTTCAACTCGGGCGTTTCCATCCCGGCTTCTGAAGTTTACGCCGAGAACGGCATTCTCGAAATCACCCCGGCTGCTACCAACCCTGTTTTCACCGAGCGCGGCCTGTGGAACACCTTCCGCACCTGCGGTCGTGACGACCAGCAGGGCGCGATTGCCGGCAAGTATCTGGCCGACCACTTCAAGGACGCCAAGATCGCCGTCATTCACGACAAGACTCCTTACGGCCAGGGTCTCGCTGACGAAACCAAGAAGGCTCTGAATGCCGCTGGTGTCACCGAAGCCATGTACGAAGGCGTGAACGTCGGCGACAAGGACTTCTCGGCTCTCATCGCAAAGATGAAGGAAGCCGGTGTTTCCATCATCTATTGGGGTGGTCTGCACACCGAAGCCGGTCTCATCATCCGCCAGTCGGCCGACCAGGGCCTGAAGGCAGCGCTCGTTTCGGGTGACGGTATCGTCTCGAACGAACTTGCTTCCATCGCTGGTGACGCAGTTGCCGGTACGCTGAACACATTCGGCCCGGATCCGACGGTCAACCCGGCCAACAAGGACCTCGTTGCGAAGTTCAAGGCTGCCGGCTTCAACCCGGAAGCTTACACGCTCTATTCCTACGCTGCTCTGCAGACAATCGCTGCTGCTGCCAAGGCTGCCGGTTCTACGGACGCTGAAGCCGTTGCTGCGGCCATGAAGGAAAAGGGTCCGTTCCCGACCGTTCTCGGCGACATCTCCTTCGACGGAAAGGGCGACCCGAAGCTTCCGGGCTACGTCATGTACGAATGGAAGAAGGGCGACGACGGCAAGTACAGCTACTTCCAGAAGGCTGAGAAGTAAGCCTCTGGCAGTGATGCCTGTTATGGAAGCCCGGTCATCGACCGGGCTTCTTTCGTTTCGCCTCCGCAGTTCAAGATCTCAGTCTTTACGGGTTCGAAAGCCATTCCATTCCTGGCCTTCATGGCCTAAGCCAGAGGCAAGGATGGAGGATCCAGATTCATGCCAAACCCCCGCATTCTCGTCACCCGGCGCTGGCCTGCCGCGGTAGAGGCCGTGCTCGCAGAGCGCTTCGACCTGACGCTCAACAGAGATGATGTACCGCTTGCTGAAAGCGAATTGCGTCAGGCGCTGGCGGATTATGATGCCGTGCTCCCGACCGTTTCCGACAAGCTGCCGGCAGCGGTCTTTGCCGGGGATGTCCGTACGAAAATCCTCGGCAATTTCGGGGTCGGCTTCAATCACATCGATATCGCCAGTGCCAAGGCGAAGGGCATCGTGGTGACGAACACGCCTGGGGTCCTGACCGATTGCACGGCTGATATCGCCATGCTGCTCCTGCTGTCMGTCGCGCGCCGCGGCGGGGAGGGCGAGCGTCAGGTGCGCGCCGGTGAATGGAAGGGTTGGTGCCCGACGCATATGGTCGGTACGAAGGTGACCGGGAAGACCGTCGGCATTATCGGCTTCGGCCGGATCGGCAAGGCTTTCGCGCAGCGTTGCCATTTCGGTTTCGGCATGGACATCGTGTTCTACAACCGCTCACAGGTCGATCCGGCGGAGGCGGCTCGCTATGGTGCACGTCAGCTTGCTTCGGTGGAGGAGGTGCTTGCGGCTTCCGATTTCACCTCGCTGCATTGCCCAGGCGGAGCAGAAAACCGGCATCTGATGAACGCGGCGCGGTTTGCGGCAATGAAGCCAGGCGCCTTTCTCATCAATACGGCACGCGGCGACGTGGTCGATGAGACAGCGTTGATTGCAGCGCTTGATAAAGGCACGATCCGCGGCGCAGGGCTCGACGTCTACGAGGCGGAGCCGCATGTGCCTGAAGCGTTACGGCGGATGGAGAATGTCGTTCTGTTGCCGCATCTCGGCAGCGCGACGGAGGAAACCCGCACAGCGATGGGAATGAAGGTCGTGGAGAATGTGACAGCGTTCTTTGAGGGGCGAGACGTTCCGGACCGCGTGGTTTAAGGCGCGGCGCCGGCTATCCCTCACATTTCATGCAACACATGCGCCGCCTTCACGGCGGCGGATGCTCTGTTCTCCACACCGAGTTTCACGTAKATCTGCTCCAGGTGCTTGTTCACCGTGCGCGCGGAGAGACMGAGAATTTCGCCGATATCACGGTTAGCCTTACCCTTGGCGATCCACATGAGCACTTCGGATTCGCGCTGCGTCAGCAAGAAGTGCTGGCGCAGGACCTGGTCGTCGTTGCGCTTGTTGGCGGCCGTCAGGCGGAACAGATACTCGTCCGGGCCGATGGCGCCAAGGAAGGCGAGTTGCAGCGCTGCTTGACCTGCATGTGCGATCGAGATGAGGGCATCGCGGGCGGCAGCGGCGCGCTCTTTCATCCAGTTGCCGATCGTGCGGGAGACGACTTCCATGCCGTCATCGCTGCCCATGGCGGCGTTGACGAGGCGGGTTGCCTGCGGCGTGGACCAGTGGATTGCGCCATTGCCCTTCACCGCGAGCAGATGGCGGCCGGCAGCATCGAGCGCCACGCGCGCGCTCTGTGCCGAGCGGGCATTGCGCAGATGAACGCGGATGCGGGCGCGCAATTCGTCGATGTTGATCGGCTTCGACAAATAGTCGACCCCGCCTGATTCCAGAGCATGCACGACATGCTCGGTTTCGGTCAGCCCGGTCATGAAGATAACAGGCACCTGGGCGACTGCGGCATTGGCCTTCAGCCGGCGGCAAGTCTCGAAGCCGTCCATCAAGGGCATGACCGCATCGAGCAGGATGAGATCGGGCGTGATGCGCTCGACGATGTTGAGCGCGGCTGCGCCCGATGTGGCGATCAGCACGGAAAAGCCCGACTGTTCCAGCGCATCGGTCAGGAAGCCGAGAGCCTCCGGCGAATCATCGACCAGCAGAACGATGTCGCGGGGAAGCTCAGCCAACGGTTTCACCTTTTTCTTCGAATTTGTGCAGGAAATCCATGAAGCCGGCGAGATCGAAGGCGGCGACATAGGAATGGAGTTTCTCTGTGAATGGCTGATTTGCCTCTACTTTGGCAAGGTCGGCGAGCTTGGCTTCTATGCCTCTGATATAGCCGATCTCGCCGAGGCGAAGCAGTTCATGCACATGCGCGGCACCTGGGCTCTTCAGCGGCATGGGGGCGATCACCGGCGCCGGCGCCTGATCGTCGGCATAAAGCCATTTCAGGCCGAGATGCAGAGCCAGCTTGTCACGCAGTTGCTTGATATCAACAGGTTTGCCGATCGCATCATTGTGGCTGTCATCGCTGTCGCTGTGTGCGGCGGCATCACCGATATTGGCTGACAGCATCAGGATCGGTGCAGTGCGTCCAGTCTCGCGCAGCCGGGAGACTAGCTGCCAGCCATTCATGCCGGGCATGGAGATATCGACAAGAAACAGATCCGGCTCGATGCCTTCAACCAGCGTCAGGCAATCCGGGCCGGTCGCCGCCGTCAGCACGATGAAATCGAGGGGGACCAGGATTTCGCGCATCATCTCGCGATGATCCTCATTGTCGTCGACAACGACGATGGTGCGGCGCGGACCGTCATAGCTGACGATCTTTTTCTCCTGCGGCGGTGCTGCGGGACGCATCACTGCCGACAGCATGAGGCGGACGCGGAAGGTGGAGCCCTTGTCTTTCTCGCTGGTGACGGAGATTTCGCCGCCGAGCGTGTTGGTCAGAAGGCGGGTGATAGTGAGGCCAAGCCCGAGGCCTGGCATGGGCCGCACGCTTTCCGCCTCTCCACGCTGGAAGGGCTCGTAAATACGCGTCAGGTCCTTCTCGGCGATGCCACGACCGGTGTCGGAGACGGTGAAGGTCGCGACCTGGCTGCGATAGGCGACATCGAAGGTGACGCTGCCTTCGTCAGTGAATTTGATGGCGTTGGAGAGGAGATTTACGAGGATCTGGCGCAGCCGCTTCTCGTCGGTGCGCACGAATTGCGACAGGGCCTGCGAGCGCTCATGAATGAAGGACAGGCCCTTTGCCTGCGCCTGCGGCCGAAACATGTCGACGATCTGGTCGAGGAAGTCCTGGATATTGATCTCGTTCGAATAGACCTGCAGGCGGCCGGCCTCGATCTTCGAGATATCCAGAAGGCCATCGATGAGGCCGGAAAGATGCTCGGCGCTGCGGCGGATCACCTTGATGGAAGAGTGGCGCGGCGCAGGGATCGTCTCATCACGTTCGAGGATCTGGGCATAACCGAGGACGGCATTCAGCGGCGTGCGCAGTTCGTGGCTGAGACCCACGACATAGCGGCTCTTGGCGCGGTTGGCGGCCTCGGCCGTTTCCTTGGCGCTCTGGAGGGCGGCATCGGTCTTTTTGTGAGCAGCGATCTCTTTGAGAAGCAGCGTGTTCTGGCGAGACGATTCTTCTTCGGCAACGACGCGGCTGTCATGTGCGAGCACATAGAACCAGCAGGCGATGCCGGCGATGACCGAAAAGACGAAGAAGACGATCAGAATTGTGCGGTTGACGACTTCGGCGGTCTCTGGTGAGGCCGAGGCGACCTGATGCGCGATCATCGCAAGGATTGCGCCCACGGCCGTCAATGCAAGCGCCACCGCGATGCCATAGCGGCCGAGGCGGGTCGTCAGTTTCTGGACGATGTTTGCCGGCAGCAGGGTCTTAGCGACGGCGCCGACCTGTGCGTTCAAACGCGCGTTCGGCTTGCACATGTCGTGGCACCGGCTGTCGAGCGAGCAGCAGAGCGAGCAGATCGGCGCGGCATAAGCCGGGCACCAGGCCATGTCTTCCGGTTCAAAGGGATGTTCGCAGACGGAGCAGGTGATAGCAGTCAGCTTCTTCCAGGCGTGCCGCGGCTTGCGGGCGAGATAGAATTTGCCTTTGGTTGCCCAGGCGATGGCGGGCGAGGCGATCAGCGCGATGACGAGTGTGATGTAAGGCGCAAGCGATGCCGCGACCGAGCCGAAGAGGCCGAAATGGGCAACCAGCGCGATGCCGGCAGACAGCGTCATGGCGCCGAGGCCGACTGGATTGATGTCGTAAAGATGGGCGCGCTTGAACTCGATGCCGGGAGGGGCAAGGCCGAGCGGCTTGTTGATGAATAGGTCGGCCGAGATCGTGCAGAGCCATGCCATGGCGATGATCGAGAAGATGCCGAGCGTTTCCTCGAGCAACCTGTAGATGCCGAGTTCCATCAACAACAGCGCGATTGCCACGTTGAAGACCAGCCAGATGACCCGGCCGGGGTGGCTGTGGGTTAGCCGTGAGAAGAAGTTCGACCAGGCGAGCGAACCGGCATAGGCATTCATCACATTGATCTTCAGCTGCGAGACGACCACGAAGGCAGCCATCAGCAGTAGGGCGGCATTGTGCCAGGGGATCATGTAGCCGAAGGCGGTCAGATACATCTGTGCCGGGTCGGCGGCGCGGTCGAGCGGCACGCCCGAGGTAAAGGTCAAAACGACCAGGAAGGAACCGGCAAGCAGCTTCGGTGCACCGATGACGACCCAGCCGGGGCCGGCGAGGAAAATGGCGAGGCGGTGGCGCCACTTGCGCTGTGGGTCGGGCGGCAGGAAGCGCAGGAAGTCCGCCTGTTCGCCGATCTGCGACATGAGCGCCRGGATGACGGCAGAGGCGGCGCCGAATTCGACGAGGTTGAAATCTGCGACCGTGCCGGGCGGGCCGGAGGCGTGGCGGATGCCGGCAAAGGCGCGCCAGACATCGAATTGGCCCCAGTCCAGGAAGGCGATGAAAATGAAGGGCAGGATGTTCAGGATGATCCAGAAAGGCTGGGTCATCAGCTGGAACTTGCTGATGAGCCGCACCCCATGGGTGACGAGCGGGATCACCATGACGGCGCTGATGATGTAGCCGATCCACAAGGGAATGCCGAGCGTCAGCTCCAGCGCGCCGGACATGATCGAGGCCTCGATCGCAAACAGCATGAAGGTGAAGCTTGCATAGATCAGCGAAGTGATTGTGGAGCCGATGTAACCGAAGCCGGCGCCGCGTGTCAGCAGGTCGATGTCGACGCCGTGGCGGATCGCGTAGCGGCTGATCGGCAGGCCGATTGCCAGCATGGCGATGGAGGCGACGACGATGGCGAAGAAGGCATTGGTCGTGCCGTAGGACAGTGTGATGGCGCCGCCGATCGCTTCCAGCGCCAGGAAGGAGATTGCGCCGATCGCCGTCTGCGAGATGCGCTGGGAGGAGAAGCGCCGGGCGCTCTTGGCCGTGAAGCGCAGCGCGTAGTCTTCCAGCGTCTGGTTGGCGACCCAGCGATTATATTCGCGTCTCACCGGAATGATGCGTTGGCGCGCTGTCATGCCCTCTTTCCGGCATCCTGGTTGGGCTCATCGTCTCCATGCCACTTTTGGCGGGACGGGCGGGAAAGGCAAGAGGCGGAGCCCTGGCAGATTCACAGAACGGCAATATTTTTGAAACCGGTCCGTCACATAAGGGCTCTAACTCTCCTGCCGTTCGTTCAACGATTTCGGGTGTCGCCCATGTCTGTCTTAAGCCTTTGCCGTCTGAGCACCGCTCTCGTCTGCCTTCTTTCGATCGTGCCATCGCTTGCCGCCGCCGAGCAGGCCACGACGGCGAAAGCGCCCTATGTGGAGGCCGGAAACACCAACAAGCGGGGCGACGCCTGCTTCTCGACGGCAGACGCCAATGCCGCCGTCCATCTTCTCTCAGGCTTCCTCGAAATCTGGACACCGCGCACGTCGTTCGTCGATGCCGGCGTAGAGGCTCCGGCCAAGGATAATTGTCCTGCTGTTGCCAAGACGGATTGGGACGGCATTCCCTTCAGCAAGACCGACGGCCAGGTCGTCAACAAGCTCGCCCACGATGCGAACATCGCCTATGTCGTCAAAGCGACGCGGGCGCGGACGGACGCTCAGGCGGTTGCCGCCTATCTCGACGATCGGCGGGGCAAGAATGCCAGCATCGTCGACGGCCTCGGTCCGCTGACGGATGCCTGGAAAGCGGGCTCCAAGCAGACCACCACGATCACCGAGGTCGCGGCCGATGCGACGACGGTCAAATACGACGACAAGGGCAATAATCGCGGCGCCGGCAGCAAGCCGGACACCKAAAACAAGACCGACGCCAATCCGGACATGGGCCTTGCCATCGACTTCATCAATGCCGCGAGTGGTGATGGCTCGACGGAGCCCGCCAAGCGTTATTTCAAATATGGCCGTCCCTACCGCTGGAGCCAGGACGTGTCGGTTGTCCCGGCGCTCGAGACCGCCAAGAGCGGTAAGCTGGCCGAAGACGGCGGTTTCCCGAGCGGACACACGGCGGAAGCCTGGCGGGATGCGCTTGCCATGGCCTATCTCGTGCCGCAGCGTTTTCAGGAAATGCTCACGCGCGCCAGCGAACTGGGTGAAGACCGCATCCTTGCCGGCATGCATTCTCCGCTCGACGTGATGGGCGGCCGCATGCTCGGCACTGCCACCGTCGTCTATAATCTGAACAAGGCCGGCAATGCCGCGTTGAAGAGCGATGCTTACGCCCAGGCGCAGGCATGGCTCATTGCCAAATCAGGCGTTGCGGATGCGGGCGCGCTCGAAGTCGTGGCTCATGCAGCGCCGCTGGCCGCAGACCGTTTCGCCGATCATGATGCCAACCGAGCTTATGTGCTTCAACGCCTGAGCTACGGCCTGCCGTCGATCCATGCGACCGATCGGGCGGCCCGCGTGCCGCAGGGCGCCGAAGCGCTTCTCGAAACACGTCTGCCTTATCTCGACGGTGAACAGCGCCGCGACGTGCTGAAGACGACGGAGGTTGCCTCCGGCTACCCGCTCCTCGATGACGCGGAAGGTTACGGTCGCCTCAACCTGTTTGCCGCCGCCGATGGCTACGGCGCCTTCGAACAGGATGTGACCGTGAGGATGGATGCGGCAAGGGGCGGCTTCAACGCGATCGACACCTGGCGCAACGACATCGGCGGCAAGGGCAGGCTGGTGAAGGGCGGCAGCGGCATCCTCGGGCTATCAGGCGCCAACAGCTATGCTGGCGGCACGGTGCTGGAGGAAGGCGTGCTGGTGGCAGGCTCGCCCTCGGCCTTCGGCACCGGCGGACTGTCCGTGAATGGCGGTTCTCTCGTTCTGGCAGCAGACAAGCCCTTGATCGTAGGCGGCGAATACCAGCAGTTCGCCAATGCCACGGCGAAGCCGACGCTCGGTGCTGACGGGGCAGGCACGGTGGTCATCGCGGGCAAGGCGGCGCTCGCCGGCACTCTCGACGTGACACTTGCCTCGGGCTACGCCCCGGCGGCCGGAACGAAGATCGAGATCCTGAAGGCGGGAGCCGTCACCGGCATCTTCGACAAGTTCACCCTCTCCGGCCACAAGGCGACCCTTTCCTACGGCCCGACATCGGTCACCTTGACGATCGGCGGATAATATCAAACCGACAGGGCATGCCCTCCGCGGGATGCCCTGTCTTGTCCTTGCCTGCCCGTTTGCCCCTGCCGCCTACATCATTTTGCGTATGTGTTTTTGCGCTGCAGCACCCGATAGTCCTCTCGGCAACAGTTAATTTCCGTTTCCGGCCTGTTGCGGAACAAGAAGAGGGGATCAACCATATGAATCTCAAATCCACCCTTAGGGGCGCAGCACTTGGCGCCGTCATGGCGGCATCGGCTGCCTTCCACGGTGCGATTGCCGCCGACGATACGATCAAGGTCGGCGTGCTGCACTCGCTTTCCGGCACGATGGCGATTTCCGAAACCACGCTGAAAGACGCCATGCTGATGCTCATCGATGAGCAGAACAAGAAGGGCGGCCTTCTCGGCAAGAAGCTTGAGGCCGTCGTCGTCGATCCGGCTTCCGATTGGCCGCTCTTTGCGGAAAAGGCGCGCGAGCTGATCGAGAAGGACAAGGTTGCGGCCGTTTTCGGTTGCTGGACCTCCTCTTCACRCAAGTCGGTGCTGCCCGTCTTCGAAGAGCTGAACTCGCTGCTTTTCTACCCGGTTCAGTACGAAGGTGAAGAATCCTCGCGCAACATCTTCTACACCGGTGCCGCGCCGAACCAGCAGGCGATCCCTGCGGTCGACTACCTGATGAAGAATGAAGGCGTTAAGCGCTTCGTGCTCGAAGGCACCGACTATGTCTATCCGCGCACGACCAACAAGATCGTCGAAGCCTATCTCGAATCCAAGGGCATTCCGAAGGAAGACATCCTGATCAACTACACGCCATTCGGCTTCTCCGACTGGCAGACGGAAGTCTCGAAGATCAAGGAATTCGGTGCAGCCGGCAAGAAGACCGCCGTCGTTTCCACCATCAATGGTGACGCCAACGTTCCCTTCTACAAGGAACTCGGCAACCAGGGCGTCAAGGCGACCGACATTCCGGTCGTCGCCTTCTCGGTCGGCGAAGAAGAGCTTGCCGGTCTCGACACCAAGCCGCTCGTCGGCCACCTGGCGGCGTGGAACTACTTTGAATCGGTCGATACGCCGATCAACAAGAAGTTCATCAAGGAATGGCACGCCTATACCAAGAACGACAAGCGCGTGACCAACGACCCGATGGAAGCTGCCTATATCGGCTTCAACGCCTGGGTTAAGGCCGTTCAGGCTGCCGGCACGACCGATACGGATGCCGTACTCGACCACATTATCGGCGTCTCCGTTCCGAACCTCTCCGGTGGCACTGCGACAGTCATGCCGAACCACCACATCACCAAGCCGGTGCTGATCGGTGAAATTCAGGCCGACGGCCAGTTCGAAATCGTCCAGCAGACCCCCGCGGTCGTCGGCGACGAATGGTCCGACTTCCTGCCGGACTCCAAGGATCTGATCTCCGATTGGCGCAAGCCTATGAACTGCGGCAACTTCAACGTTGCCACTGGCAAGTGCGGCGGCAAGGGTTCCTGAGTTAGCCGCTCCGACACGAGCCTCCAAGACTTCCGTCCGGATTTCAAATCCGGGCGGAAGCTCTGTCCCCAGCGGTTGCCAGGATAATTTAGGCGGGAAAGCCGATGTATCGCGCCATCAAGATCTTTCTTTTGACTGTTTGCCTGACACTCACGGGGCTAACGGCCGGTCTGAAGGCCCAGGATGATGTCCACGCCCTTGTCGATGCGCTTGGCGTTGGCGGTTTTCCGGAGCGTGAAGCGGCCATCAAGGCGCTCGTCGCTTCCAAGGATGCGCATGTCAGCCAGATATTGCAGCAGCTGAGCGACGGCCTGCTTTACGTCAATTCGGACGAGGGCGGTCCCGTGCTCCTGCAGGGCGGCACGGATGACGAGCCGACCTATTCCGATCCGCTCACCGGCGCGGCTGTGGCCGACATTGATCCCGACACGATGTCGAAGGTCAGGGTCAACAATTCGGTGCGCACGCTCATTGCCAGCCAGATGAGCCAGCTGACGTTGCTGAGCCCCGATCGCGGCGCTCGCTTTGCGGCTGCCCAGGGCCTTCTGAAAGATGCCGATCCAGCCAATCTCGATCTGCTGAACTCCGCATTGGCGGATGAAAAGGACGCCGAGATCAAGAGCACCATGGAAGCGGCCCGCGCCGTTATGGTGCTGAAGAGCGATATGAGCGCCGAGGAGAAGAAGGCTGCCATCGATACGGTCGCAGCCCGCGGCGGCCGCGATGTGCTGACCATTCTGACCACGGCGCTGGCAACGGCTCCCGATGATCTCAAGCCCGCTATTCAGGCGCATATTTCCACCATCAACCGCAGCCTGGCTCTCTGGAATATCGTTCAGAACGTCTGGTACGGACTGTCGCTAGGTTCGGTGCTGCTGCTTGCGGCGATCGGCCTTGCCATCACCTTCGGCGTGATGGGCGTCATCAACATGGCGCATGGCGAAATGGTGATGATCGGAGCTTACACGACCTATGTCGTGCAGGAATACATAACCTCGACCTTCCCCGGCATGGCGGATTATTCGCTGGCCTTTGCCGTGCMCGCCGCTTTCATCTTCACCGGTTTCGTCGGCCTCGTCATCGAACGATCCGTGATCCGCTATCTCTACGGCCGGCCGCTGGAAACGCTGCTTGCCACCTGGGGCGTGTCGCTGATCCTCCAGCAGGCGGTGCGTACGGTCTTCGGCCCGACCAATCGCGAGGTTCGCAATCCGAGCTGGATGTCGGGTGCTTTCGAGTTCGGCGGTTTGGCGATCACCTGGAACCGTCTGTGGATCATCGTCTTCTCGATGGCGGTTTTCRTGGCGTTGCTGATGCTGTTGAAGCGCTCCGCCTTCGGCCTGCAGATGCGTGCCGTCACCCAGAACCGCCGCATGGCTTCGTCCATGGGTATCCGCACCGGCTGGGTCGACGCCTTCACCTTCGCGCTCGGCTCCGGCATTGCCGGCATGGCGGGTGTGGCGCTCTCGCAGATCGATAACGTCTCGCCGAACCTCGGCCAGAGTTACATCATCGACAGTTTCATGGTCGTGGTCTTCGGCGGTGTCGGCAATCTCTGGGGCACGCTCGTCGGCGCCCTGTCGCTCGGCGTCGTCAACAAGTTTCTCGAGCCCTTTGCCGGCGCCGTGCTCGGCAAGATCCTGGTGCTTGTCCTCATTATTCTCTTCATCCAGAAGCGTCCGCGYGGGCTCTTCGCACTCAAAGGAAGGGCGGTGGAAGCATGATTACGGCCTTCCTTCTCCGGTCTCTCGATCGCCGGATCTCGATTGCCATCGCCATCCTGCTGGCAGTGGCGGTTCTGGTGCCGGTGCTCAATCTGGCCACCGCAGCGGACAACCCGCTGCATGTGCCGACTTACATCATGGCGCTGTTCGGCAAATACCTGACCTATGCGCTGCTGGCGCTGGCGCTCGATCTCGTCTGGGGCTTCTGCGGTATTCTCTCGCTTGGCCATGGCGCGTTCTTCGCGCTCGGCGGTTATGCGATGGGCATGTATCTCATGCGGCAGATCGGGCCGCGCGGCGTTTATGGCGACCCCATCCTGCCTGATTTCATGGTCTTCCTGAACTGGAAGGAACTGCCCTGGTTCTGGTACGGCTTCGACCAGTTCTGGTTTGCGGCGCTGATGGTGCTGCTCGTGCCCGGACTGCTCGCCTTCGTCTTCGGCTGGTTCGCCTTCCGCAGCAGAGTCAACGGCGTCTATCTGTCGATCATCACGCAGGCGATGACTTATGCGCTGTTGCTTGCCTTCTTCCGCAACGACATGGGCTTCGGCGGCAATAACGGCATGACCGATTTCAAGGAAATCCTCGGTTTCAACGTGCAGGCGGACAGTACGCGTGCCACGCTCTTTGCAGCCACGGCGATCTTCCTTGCTCTGTCGCTGATGATTGCCTGGGCCATCGTCCGCTCGAAATTCGGCAAGGTGCTGGTCGGCGTGCGCGATGCGGAAAGCCGCACGCGCTTCCTCGGCTACCGCGTCGAGCATTTCAAGCTCTTCACCTTCGTCGTCTCGGCGATGATGGCAGGCATTGCCGGAGCGCTCTACGTGCCGCAGGTCGGCATCATCAATCCCGGTGAATTCGCGCCGGCCAACTCCATCGAAGTCGTCATCTGGACGGCTGTCGGCGGGCGCGCAACGCTGATCGGGCCGATCATCGGCGCCATCCTCGTCAACGGCGGCAAGACGATCTTTACCGGCCTCTTCCCCGATTACTGGCTCTTTGCGCTCGGCGGTCTCTTCGTGCTCGTCACGCTGCTCCTGCCGAAGGGCATCGTCGGCACGATCGCCCAGCATGTCGGCAAGCGGAAGCCGGTTTCAAATGACGTGCCGCCGGTGGTGGCCGAAGAAGGTGTCGACGCGAAAATCCAGGCTGCGGAGTAGACCCATGATCCCCGACGTCAAACCCAACAGCGTACTCTATCTCAATGGCGTGTCGGTCTCCTTCGACGGATTCAAGGCTTTGAACTCGCTATCGATCGTCATCGAGCCCGGCGAACTCAGGGCCATCATCGGCCCGAACGGTGCCGGCAAGACGACGATGATGGATATCATCACCGGCAAGACCCGGCCCGATGAGGGCGAGGTGTTCTTCAACGGCAATATCGACCTCACCAAGAAGGACGAGGCCGATATCGCTCAGCTCGGCATCGGCCGGAAGTTTCAGAAGCCGACAGTCTTCGAGAGCCACACGGTCTGGGACAATCTGGAGCTTGCGTTGAACCGCCGTCGCACGGTGTTCTCGACGCTGTTCTATCGGCTGTCCGGTGAGGACAAGGCGCGCATCGAGGAGATCCTGGAGACGGTACGGCTGACGCATCGGCGCGACGAATTTGCGGCCAACCTGTCGCATGGCCAGAAGCAGTGGCTGGAGATCGGCATGCTGCTGGCGCAGGAGCCGAAGCTGTTGCTGGTCGATGAACCGGTGGCCGGTATGACCGATGCGGAAACGGCGGAAACGGCCATTCTCCTCAAGGACATCGCCAAGACTCGGTCGGTCGTCGTGGTCGAGCATGACATGGGTTTCATTCGCGATCTCGGTGTGAAGGTGACCTGTCTTGCTGAAGGCTCGGTGCTGGCGGAAGGCTCGATCGATTTTGTGAGCTCCGATCCGAAGGTGATCGAGAACTATCTGGGGCGCTAAGATGCTGACAGTCGAAAACGCAAATCTTCATTATGGCGCAGCGCAGGCGCTACGCGGCATCTCCGTCAAGGCGGAGATGGGAAAGATTACCTGCGTGCTGGGGCGTAACGGCGTGGGGAAGAGTTCTCTTCTGCGCGCCGTTACGGGCCAGCATCCCCTTTCGGCCGGCACGATTACCTTCAACGATGCGAAGTTGAACGGGTTGCCGCCCTTTGCCCGCGCCAAACAGGGCATCGGCTATGTGCCACAGGGGCGCGAAATCTTCCCTCTTTTGACCGTCAAGGAAAACCTCGAAACCGGCTTTGCTCCGCTTGGCCGCCGCGACCGCAATATCCCTGATGATATCTTCAGTCTCTTCCCGGTGCTGAAGTCGATGTTGTCGCGTCGCGGCGGCGATCTCTCGGGCGGGCAGCAGCAGCAGCTGGCGATCGGCCGCGCCATGGTCACGCGTCCGAAGATCCTGGTGCTCGACGAGCCGACCGAGGGCATCCAGCCGTCGATCATCAAGGATATCGGCCGGGCGATACGCTATTTGCGCGATTCCACCGGCATGGCGATCCTGCTGGTCGAGCAATATCTCGATTTCTGCCGCGAGCTTGCCGACTATGTCTACATCATGGACCGCGGCGAGATCGTGCACGAAGGTCTTGCCGAAACTTTGGACACGTCGGAAGCGCGCCGCCATCTGACTGTGTGATCTTTCTGGTGATCGCGCTGGCAGATGCCGCATTTTGCGGCAAATGCCTTTCGCGCCATCCGGATCGTCCGTGGGCCACAGGCTTTCGGAATGCGGCACGGGACTTGCTTTCCTGCAGTCACCAGACACATTCAACGCAAAGTGCCAGACAGAACGGCATCTGTACGGGGGTGGCATGACAGGCGCGGCGGCGGGCACGACAAGACTGCAGAGAGCGGAAGGACGCGGGCATCTCGCTGCCAAGGTGCAAGGCGGGCGCACGCGGATCCACGAGCTCTATCAGGAAGGCGCGGCGAAGATTCGCTTGCCGGATACGTTCAATGCGTCGATGGAGGCTGTCATCATCAATACGGCCGGCGGATTGACCGGTGGCGACCGCATGAACTGGAGCGTATCGGCCGGGGCGGGCACGCGCATCGATGTCACAACGCAAGCCTGCGAGAAGATCTACAAGGCGTCGACCGGTACGGCCGAGGTCACGACGCAGATCCAGGTCGGGCCGGGCGCCCGCGTCGACTGGCTGCCGCAGGAAACCATTCTCTTCGATCGCGCCTCGCTGTTTCGCCGTCTGGATGTCGATCTCGACGACAGCGCCGAGTTTCTGGCCGTCGAGGCCATTCTGCTCGGGCGCAAGGCGATGGGCGAGACGATGGAGATGGGCCTGTTTCGCGATCGCTGGCGCATCCGCCGGTCCGGCCGGCTGATCCATGCCGAGGAACTGCGCCTCTCCGATGCCGTGGCGCTGCTTGCGGCAGAGCAGGCGGTGCTCGGCGGACAGGTGGCCTTTGCGACGGTTCTTTATGCCGGGCCGATGTCGGAAGCCTATCTTTCCAAGGTGCGGCCGCTGGTCGATGGGCATATGGGTGGCGCGAGTGCGTGGAGCGACAAGATCGTCGTGCGCCTTGCCGCAGCTGATGGCTTTGCGCTCAGAAAAATCCTGATCCCGGTCATTTCCGCCTTGCGCAACGGAGCGCCTGTGCCGAAAGTCTGGAATCTATAAGTTCAACAAGCAGGTAGACGATGAACCTCACTCCGAGAGAAAAAGACAAGCTGTTGATTTCCATGGCGGCCATGGTGGCGCGACGGCGGCTGGAGCGCGGCGTGAGACTGAACTATCCGGAAGCGATCGCGCTCATCAGCGATTTCGTCGTGGAAGGGGCGCGCGATGGCCGCCCGGTCGCCGAGTTGATGGAAGCCGGTGCCCATGTCATTGGGCGCGACCAGGTGATGGAAGGCATTGCCGAGATGATCCACGACGTGCAGGTCGAGGCGACATTCCCTGACGGAACGAAGCTGGTCACCGTACACGAACCGATCCGCTGAGGGGGCATCATGCTGGAGCTTCGACCGAACTGCGAATGCTGTGACAAGGATCTGCCGCCCGACAGCGCGGAAGCGATGATCTGCACGTTCGAATGCACCTTCTGTGCGGATTGCGTCGGGAACGTCTTGAAGGGTGTCTGCCCGAATTGCGGCGGCAATCTCGTTATCAGGCCCATCCGGCCCGCGGCGAAACTTGCCAACAATCCGGCTTCCGCCAAGCGTGTTCTGAAGGCCGAGGGCTGTGCGTCCAAGGCGGCTTAAGGAGAGATAGATGATCMCTGGCGAAATCATTGCCGCTGATGGCGAGATCGAGCTCAATGCCGGTGTGCCGACCGTCACACTCGATGTCTCCAATACCGGCGACCGCCCCGTACAGGTCGGCAGCCACTATCATTTTGCCGAGACCAATGCCGGCCTGTCCTTCGATCGCGACAAGGCCCACGGTATGCGGCTCGATATTCCCGCCGGCACCGCCGTGCGCTTCGAGCCGGGCCAGACCCGATCGGTGACACTCATTCCGCTGTCCGGCAAACGTGAGATCTATGGCTTCCGCCAGCTCGTCATGGGCCGGCTCTAAATAAAAGAAAATGACGGGAGGAGATACATGCGCTTGAAGATCGGGCTCATCGGTGCGGCCCTGATGCTGTTTGCCGCCGGTGGCGTTAATGCGGAGGACGTGGACTGCGACAATGCAGAGACGCAGTCCGACATGACCAGTTGCGCGCAGGCGCGTTATGACGAGGCCGACAAGGGGCTTAATGCCCAGTATAAGCTGACACGTGCCGCTATGGCGACGATCGACGAGGATCTCGATGGTGACATGAAGGGCGCCGAGCAGGCGCTCCTCAAGGCACAGCGCGCCTGGATCAACTATCGCGACGCGCAGTGCGAAAACTATGGCTTCCAGGCTCGCGGCGGCACGATGGAGCCGATGCTGGTGGCGGGCTGCCTCGCCGACCTGACCGATCTTAGAACCAAAGAGCTCAAAGCGCTCGCCGATGGAATGGGCCAGTAAGGTGGGCAGGTCGATCATGATCGTGGGCAACGGCGACGTGGGAGAAGGAGGGGCAGAGATCATCGATGCTGCCGACTTCGTCATCCGCTTCAACGAGTGCCGCTCCTATGGCACTGGCGGCACGCGCACCGACGTGGTGGCCGTGTGCAATACCGGTCGGCCCGGCAAGGCCATGATCAGTTCCGAGAGCTGGCGCATCCATCCGGGCGTTGTCGAGGCCTCTGAAATCTGGGGCGTGCGCGATCCCGCGAAGTTTGCGGCGATGCGCGGGCCGCTTGCCGTTTCGCATCCCGAACTCGATGATTTTTGCGACGACTATACCGATCAATTCAGCGACTTCTGTGCCGAAGCCGGCAAGCTGCATAGGGTCGTTGACAAACGGATTCATGAAGCCGTCGATCAGGCGCTTTCTGCCTTCTCGCCGGCGCCTTACGTCGTGCCGAGCAGCGGCATGATCGTGATCGGCGAAGTACTCGACAGATTTCCCGGTGACGAGGTGACACTCGCAGGCTTCGGCCATGTGGGCTGGGAATGGCATCCTTTCGCCGCCGAGAAGCAACTCGTCGACTCCCATATTGCGGCGGGCCGTCTAAGGCGGCTTGCCGGAAAACAATTCGCCTCTTCCTCCCAAGGAGCCTGATAGATGCCCTACAAGATCTCCCGCAAGGCCTACGCCGGCATGTTCGGTCCAACCACCGGCGACAAGGTCCGCCTTGCCGATACGGAGCTTTTCATCGAGATCGAAAAGGACTTCACCACCTATGGCGAAGAGGTGAAGTTCGGCGGCGGGAAGGTCATCCGTGATGGCATGGGCCAGAGCCAGGTGACGCGGGCAGATGGTGCGGTCGATACGGTCATCACCAATGCCGTCATCATCGACCATACCGGCATTTACAAGGCCGATATCGGCTTGAAGGACGGGCGCATCGCGGCGATCGGCAAGGCCGGCAATCCGGATGTGCAGCCCGGCGTCAACATCATCGTCGGTCCGGGCACGGAAGCAATTGCCGGTGAAGGCAAGATCGTGACGGCCGGCGGCATGGACAGCCATATCCATTTCATCGCCCCGCAGCAGATCGAGGAAGCGCTGATGAGCGGCGTGACCTGCATGCTCGGCGGCGGCACCGGGCCTGCGCATGGCACGCTGGCAACGACCTGCACGCCAGGTCCCTGGCATATTGCCCGCATGATCGAGGCAGCAGATGCCTTTCCGATGAACCTTGCCTTTGCCGGCAAGGGCAATGCCTCGCTGCCGGGCGCGCTGGTCGAAATGGTGCTTGCCGGCGCCACTTCGCTGAAGCTGCACGAGGATTGGGGCACKACGCCCGGCGCCATCGACTGCTGCCTGTCGGTTGCCGACGAGTATGACGTGCAGGTGATGATCCATACGGATACGCTGAACGAAAGCGGCTTCGTAGAGGATACGATTGGCGCCATCAAGGGCCGCACCATTCATGCCTTCCATACGGAAGGTGCGGGTGGCGGCCACGCGCCCGATATCATCAAGATCTGCGGCCAGCCCAACGTCATTCCGTCGTCCACCAATCCGACACGGCCCTATACGGTCAACACCATCGCCGAGCATCTCGACATGCTGATGGTCTGCCATCACCTGTCCTCGTCGATCCCCGAGGATATCGCCTTTGCCGAAAGCCGTATCCGCAAGGAGACGATCGCGGCCGAAGACATCCTGCACGATATTGGCGCCTTTTCGATCATCTCGTCGGACAGCCAGGCCATGGGCCGTGTCGGCGAAGTGCTGATCCGCACCTGGCAGACGGCCGACAAGATGAAGCGCCAGCGTGGCAGCCTGAAGGAAGAAAAGGGAGACAACGACAATTTCCGCGTCCGTCGCTATGTCGCCAAATACACGATCAATCCGGCGATCGCGCACGGCCTGTCGCACGAGATCGGCTCCATCGAAGTCGGCAAGCGTGCCGACCTCGTCCTATGGAACCCGGCCTTCTTCGGCGTGAAGCCGGATATGGTGCTGCTCGGTGGCTCCATTGCCGCCGCACCGATGGGCGATCCGAACGCTTCCATCCCGACGCCGCAGCCGGTGCATTATCGGCCGATGTTTGCCTCCTTCGGCAAGAGCCTGACGAATTCCTCAGTTACTTTCGTTTCGCAGGCTTCGCTCGATGCCGGTATCAAGGGCCGCCTTGGCGTCGCCAAGGATCTCGTTGCCGTCAGGAACACCCGCGGCGGCATCTCCAAGGCATCGATGATCCACAACGACCTGACACCTCATATCGAGGTCGACCCGGAGACTTACGAGGTGCGGGCGAATGGCGAGTTGCTGACCTGCGAACCGGCAACAGTGCTGCCGATGGCGCAGCGTTATTTCCTGTTCTGAGGTTGTTCGTCCATGGGCGGCTTGAAACTGGCAGCGCGGTGGCTGACGAGGGCAATCGCGCTGCTTTTGTTCCTGGCGGCTGCCGGGACCTTCGTTCCAAGGCCGCTCCTCGTTGCAGCCAACGCTTCTCCCGATACGACATCCTCGCAACGCATTCTTTTGCTTTCCGGCCCGATCCATACGGATATCGCGATCCCGCTCGACGATCGGCTTAGGGCCTCCTTTTCGTTCCTGGAAGACGCCGGCATTCCGGTGAGTGATCCCGCTGCACAATGGCTGATCTTCGGATGGGGTGGCCGCTCATTCTATCTCGAAACGCCGACCTGGGGCGATCTGAAGCCGATGCCGGTGTTTCGTGCGCTGACGATCGACAGGTCGGTGATGCATGTCGATGTCGCCGGAAGCATCTCCGAAACCCACCCGGCCGTGACGGTTCTCAATGTMGATGGCGAACGGTTCGAGCAACTGGTCGGCTTCATCAATGACAGTTTCGTCAGGGAGAATGGAACCACCCTGCCGATCGGGGAACCGGGATATGGCGACTACGACAGGTTCTTCGAGGCGAAGGGCTATTTCAATGCGCTGTTCGGCTGCAATACATGGACTGCAGCGACATTGCGGGCGGGCGGTTTGCGAACCGGTTTTTGGAACCCGCTGCCGCAGACTTTGGTGCTCTCGCTTGGCCTCTATAATTGAAGTTGAAGGCTCCTCCTCAACCTCGGCGGCCGTGATGGCGCTGCTTTATTTTCCGTTTTAACTCTTGTCTTTTTGCCGCCAGGTCCCGCATTGTTGCTCTTGAAGTGAAGTCTGAGCATCACTCTCTGTTTGGTTGTGGAAATCTATGGATAGACTGTGATTTTTCAGCCATAGACCATTCTGAAACACGTGCTCATCGGCTCGTATAAAATACATTTAAAATCAAATTCTTAGATGTGTCTCTCACCGTGGTAGGTCCTGTCCCGAAAAGTTGCATCTCCTGCTAGAAAAAACAGATTGGCTGAATCCCCTGAAATCACTCGAATTTTAGCGATTGGATTAAGACCCCCGCAGCAATTGCGACCCTATCAATGCCGAGGAAACGCGGGCAGGAAGGTCGATTCTCATGGAAAATTGGATATCGCTTCAGGCTGATCTGGGCAGTTTCGAGCATCGCAAAACCGTTTATACTTTTGCGCTGAAGATGAGTTTTCTGGCGGTTATCCTGTCCGGCTTCATCATCATGATCATTCTGCCTCCGCTCAACTTCATGGGAATGCTGCCGATCACCCTTGGGCATGCGATGATCTTTGCCATTATTCTTTCCTGGCTGATCGGCGGAATGGTCTCGGGCGTGCTGTCGCTCGTTGCAGGTTTCGCCATTCATGATTTGACCGTCTCGCGTGCGAAGTTCGAAAAGCTCAGCCGTACCGATACGCTGTCGGGGCTCTTGAACCGGCGCGCTTTTACCGATGCCCTGGAGAAAGTCGACGGCGACGCTTGTCTCGCCATTTTCGACGTCGATCGTTTCAAGGCGATCAACGACCGTTTCGGCCATGGCTGTGGTGACGCCGTCATTACTGCCGTCTCGGCGATGCTCTCGGCCGCTTTTGACGGCGCGTCGGTCGTGGCGCGACTCGGCGGCGAGGAGTTCGGTATCGTCGTTCAGGGCGGAGCGCCGGAGGAGCGGGTGGCGCGCATAGAAGCCGTGAGGGCACAGATTGCGGCGCGGCCGATTCCGGCGGATGGGCACAATGTCACCATCACGATATCAGGCGGCATTGCCGATCTCCATGAGGGACGCGACAAGGAGGCGGTTTATGCCTCTGCCGATAAGGCGCTCTATCTCGCCAAGGCGCTCGGCCGCAATCGTGTCGTTCATGAGCGGGAAGGGCTGAACCATGCCTGGCACGGCCTCGTCGAAAACGGCCTTGGCGTGCAGGGTATCGGGCCTGACGAGGCAAGCCTACTGCAGGCATCCGGAATCTAGAGCCTTTCCTGACTGGCCGTTTACGAAACGTGCATTGGTGCTTGCATCGCGAAGGGCTATTTTGCATGGTCTAGGTCCCAGTTTAACGGATATGTCATGCAGCGCGTCACATCTTATCTCCCCGCCGGCACCCCTTCCTCTCACCCGACCGCACAGGTCAAGCTGCCGCACGATCTGCGGCACCTGCGCCGCAAGCTCCTGCATCTGGAGAACGGCGAGATGGTGATGCTCGATCTCAAGGATCCGGTGCTTTTCGCCAATGGCGACATGCTGGTTCGCGAGGACGGCGAGTTGATCGAAATCCTTGCCGCCGACGAGAAGCTGTTCGAAGTCCGCGGTCGCGACCGTGTGCATCTGGTCGAACTCGCCTGGCATCTCGGCAACCGTCATCTCGCGGCCCAGATCGAGGAGGATCGCATCGTGATCCTGCGCGATCATGTCATCCGCACGATGCTGCAGGGACTGGGCGCGATGGTGCTCGATATCAACGAACCCTTCCAACCGGCGCGCGGCGCCTATCATTCCCAGGGCGGACATTCGCACGGGCATGATCATCACGATCACGGACATAACCATGATCATGATCATCACGACCACGAGCACCATGACCACGCGCATCATGAACATGGGCACGATCATCACGACCATGACCACGAGCATGGTCACAACCACGACCACAGCCATCATAAGCACGATTGAAGCCTGATGGCTGAGGATCGTGAGCTGCAGGCTTTGCTGCGCCTGACGGCATGGCTTTCGCCGGCTTTTCCCATCGGCTCCTTTGCCTATTCCGGCGGCCTTGAGCGGGCGGTCGCCGATGGGCTCGTCAACGGTGCCGTCATGCTGCGGCGCTGGCTGGAGACGCTGACCGGCAATGGCTCGGTCTGGAACGATGCGGTCCTCTTTGCCGAAAGCCATCGCGGTCATGACGACGCCGATCGTCTTTCGGAGCTTGCCGAACTTGCCGAAGCGCTTGCCGGGTCGCGTGAGCGGCATCAGGAAACCATGCTGCTCGGCGAGGCCTTCCTCATCGCCGCGCAAGCGTGGCCGGACGATGTACTCGGCCGGCTGCCGAAGAAGGCAGCCTATCCGATCGCCGTCGGCGCGGTAACGGGCGCGCACGGCATTCAGCTGGAGAAGGCACTTGCCGCCTTTCTGCACGCCTATCTCTCCCAGTCCGTTTCCGCCGGCATCCGGCTCGGTGTTGCCGGACAGAAGGACGGTGTTGCGATCCTCGCCGGGCTGGAGGAGCATGTGATTGATATTGCCGCGCGTGCAGCGCGCTCCAGCCTTGACGATCTGGGTTCTGCAACGGTTCAGGCTGATATAGCGGGACTTCGGCATGAGACGCAGCAGACGCGGCTGTTCCGCTCCTGAACGAGACTTATCCTGATATCTGCGTCATTTGACGGTGGCGAGAAACCGGCGCTTCGCTATCATCCGGCTTCGATTGGAGTAAGACATATGAAATCAAGAAACGGACCCTTGCGCGTCGGCATCGGCGGGCCTGTTGGCTCGGGCAAGACGGCGCTGACCGAAAAGCTCTGCAAGGCGATGCGCGACGACTATTCCGTCGCTGTCGTAACCAATGATATCTATACGACTGAGGATGCCGAAGCGCTGGTGCGCATGCAGGCGCTGCCGTCCGAGCGCATCGTMGGCGTCGAGACCGGCGGCTGCCCGCATACGGCCATCCGCGAGGATGCGACGATCAACCTGCAAGCCATCGCGGGGCTCAATGAGCGAATCCCGGATCTCGACGTGGTCTTCATCGAATCCGGCGGCGATAATCTGGCGGCGACGTTCTCGCCCGATCTCGCCGATATCACCATCTATGTGATCTCCGTCTGCCAGGGCGAGGAAATCCCGCGAAAGGGCGGGCCGGGCATTACCCGATCCGACCTTCTTGTCATCAACAAGAAGGATCTGGCGCCTTATGTCGGCGCCGACCTCGATGTGATGGACCGCGACKCGACGCGCATGCGGGCGACCCGCCCTTTCGTCTTCTCCGACATGAAGCGTGGCGACGGCATCAGTTCTATCGTCGACTTCCTGCGGGTGCAGGGCGGTCTCTAGATGTGGAACGTCAAGGGTTCCACATCTAGAGCTTAGATACGCTTGAGCGTGTTGATGTCGCTGATGGCGATGAAGCGCCCGCGCACGGTCACGCCTGCAGACTTAAGCGTCGAGAAGGCGCGGGACAGCGCCTCCGGCGCCAGACCGAGCTTGCGGGCGAGCAGGTTCTTCGGGAAGGGCAGGCGCAGCGATGCCGTTGCCGATCCTTCTTCGACGCAGTGCGAGATAAGATAGTGCGCCACGCGTTGCGGCGCCGTCTGCATGCGGTCGTTGGCGAGGCATTCCATCGTCGACAGCAGATGCAGCGACAGGCTGCGCATGATCGCTGTGCCGATCCGTGGGTACTCGGCCAGCAGGGCGCGCACTTTGCCTACGTGGAAGCGGGCAAGAACCGTGTTGTCCATCGACTGGGCGGCGTAACGATAGATCCCGCCTGCCTGGATCAGACATTCGGCGAAGCTGTCGCCCGGCTCGCAGATGCGGATGTCTGCCTCGCGACCTTCTCCGTTCAGACGAAAGAGCCGGACGTAGCCTTCCAGCACGCTGTAGAAATAAACGCCAGGTTCGCCTTCCTGAAAGAGAATGTCGTGCGAAGCGGAAACCATTACAGTGGAGCAGGCGCGCAGCGCCTCGGTTTCCGCACTGTCCAGTTCTGCAAATATTCCGGCTCTGGAAAGCAGCGTCCGCTCGCGGCTGCTCGGCATCAGCATCCTGTTCATGTTCCCGCCTCCGGCGGCGGTCAACGCCGCCAATATTCCCCTTGATGATGCCAGAATAGAGGAAGCGAAGCGCGGGGGAATTGATTTTGGTCAAACGCTGCTGTTGAGAACTCTTATCGAAGCCGGCGATCGATCGGGATTGTGAAGGACCAGGCGTCCGGATGTTTGCGGCTGCTGGTGAACCGACGGATGAAAGGCAGGAGGACAAAGAGGCGCTTGCCGCGTTCGGCCTCGCTAGCAGGATGGTTGTTGCGCGGGTTACCCCAGCGGTCTTCATAGAGATCCTTGAATAGCGAACTGATCGGGACCATCGTTTCGTTCTCCACGATATTGAATCGATTCAAAAGCTCGGTGGGTTTTTTGAACCGATTCAATTCTCTTCCTCAACCTTGATGCTGTCAAGTTTATTTTGAACCGATACAATTTTTTGCTAGGGTGCCGTCGTTTATATCTGCAAGGAGCGGTTTTGGCTAAGGGGCATGTGAGACTGGCTGATGTCGCCAAGGCGGCAGGCGTATCGCAGGGCACGGCATCGAATGTATTCAGCCGTCCAGAAGTGGTCCGGGAGGAGGTTCGCGAGCGGGTGCTCAACGTCGCCCGAGAGCTCGGTTACGGCGGGCCGGATATCAAGGGCAGGCTGCTCAGGGCAGGGCGGGTGAACGCGATCGGTGTGGCTGCAGTCGAACCGCTCACCTACTTCTTCGACGACCCCTGGGCGCGTTCGCTAATGACCGCGGTCGGCGAAGTTTGCGATGCCAGCGGCACCGGTATTGCCGTCGTATCGGCGATGAATGAGGAGCGGCTTGCCTGGAACATCAACAGCGCGCTCGTCGATGGCTTCATCCTGCTGTGCGTGGAAGGCGGAGAGAGGCTGGTGGAACTCACCCGCCAGCGCCAACTGCCGTTCATCGCGCTGGCGCTCGGTATCGAGGACGAGACCATTCCGGCGATTGGCATCGACAATATCTCGGGCGGAGCTGCGGCTGCGCGGCATCTGTTGGAACTCGGGCACCGGAACATCGCGATTCTGTCGATCGGCGATGTCGATGGCCTTGTCGGCGTGGTGGCGCCCGAGCGTGTCGATCCTGAAATGGAGGCGACCCCGCGTGACCGCATGCATGGCTACTGGCAGGCGCTGGCGGAATATGGCATTCCTCGCGAAGCCATTCCGATCCAGGGAACCTTGCATGACAGATCGAGCACGCTGATGGCCATGGAAGCCCTGTTCTCCTCTGCCAATCCACCGACGGCAATTCTGGCGATGTCGGACAAGGTTGCATTGTTTGCCATGCAATGGCTCGCCGAGCGCGGGCTGAAAGTGCCAGAGGATGTTTCCATCATCGGCTTCGACGGCGTGCCTGAAGCTGCGATCTCGCTTCCGCGTTTGACCACCGTCGCGCAGCCCTTTGCCGAAATCGCCCGACGCTCGGTGACGGCGATCCTCGAAAATGCAGTGCCGGAAAACCGTGAGGCGCTCGATCTCGAACTTGTCGTGAGAGACAGCACGGCGGCACCACGTCCACGGTAAGGCTTAGAAAAGAAAAAGGCCGGGTTGATACCCGGCCTTTTTCTTCATGGCGTTATGCTTATTCAGCCGCGAAGGGCGGCAGGCGCAGCACGTTGGTGTCGTTGGCAACCTTGCGCTTGCTTTCCGGCTTCTCGATCGCGGTCAGGCGTTCCTCCAGCGAGTCGATGTCGCTGCGGTTCTCGCGGGCGACGCGGGTGAGATCTTCGCTCGACATCGGCAGGTCCTCCTTGTCCTTCTTGCCGACCAAGCGGCCGAAGATCCAGCCGAGCAGGCGGGAAAGATCGTCCATGATCAGGAAGAAGGAGGGCACGACGACGAGCGAGAGCACTGTCGAGACGATAATGCCGCCGATCACCGCGATCGCCATCGGCGCGCGGAACGAGCCGCCTTCGCCGACGCCGAGCGCGGAAGGCAGCATGCCGGCCGACATGGCGATCGAGGTCATGATGATCGGCCGTGCGCGCTTGCGGCCGGCTTCGACCATGGCCTCGACACGAGCCATGCCCTGGTGGCGCATCTCGATCGCGAAATCGACGAGCAGGATGGCGTTCTTGGTGACGATACCCATCAGCATCAGAATGCCGATCATGACCGGCATCGACAGCGGGTTGCTGGTGACGATTAGGCCCGCCGCCACGCCGCCGATGGCGAGCGGCAGCGAGAACAGGATGGTGAAGGGCTGGATTACGTCCTTGAAGAGCAGGATCAACACCGTCAGCACCAAGAGGAGGCCCATCAACATGGCGTTGACGAAGCTCTGCTGCATCTCGGACTGCACCTTGGTGTCGCCGCTTTCGGCAAGGTGCACCGTGGCAGGGATTTTGGCGTCGTCGACGATCTGGCGGAAGCGGGCCGAAGCCGTGTCGAGCGCCACGCCCTGCGGCAGGTCGGAGCCGATCGAGACGACGCGGTAGCGGTTGTTGCGCTTGATCGAGCTGACGCCTTCCGAATAGTCGATATTGGCGACGCTTGCGAGCGGAACGGTGCCGCCGCTGGCGGTCTGGATCTTCAATGCCCGAATGGCCGCCAGGTCGCGGCGCATGTCGAGTGATGCCTGAACCCGGATCGGAATCTGGCGATCGTCGAGCGAGATCTTGGCGAGAGCCGCATCGACATCGCCGATTGTAGCGACACGGATCGTCTCGGAGATCTGCTGCGGCGTGATGCCAAGGCGGGCGGCTTCGTCCTTGCGCGGGTAGACCTGCAATTCCGGACGGGGCAGGGCGCCGTCGGCGCTGACATTGGCCAGTAGCGGATCGGCACGCAGCTTGGATTCCAGAATGCCGACCGCATCATTCAGGTCCTTCTCGTTCTTGGAGAGGAAGTTGAAGGAGAGGTCGCGTTCGCCGCGGTCGTTGAGCTTGAGGATGTGGACGTCGGGAATGTCGCGCAGCTTGGCGAAGACTTCCTTTTCGATATCCCATTGCGGACGTTCGCGGCCGTGGACTTCCACCTTCGGCAGCATCGGACCGATGACAGGAATATGGCCGAGCACATCGTTGACCACCTTCTTGACCAGCGACTGGTCGAGCTTGTCAAGTGCCAGCGTGATCGTCGCGCGGCGCAGTTCAAGATCGCCCTTCGGCGATGCGCCGCCGAGCACGAAGACGCTTTCGACGCCGTTGATGTCCTTGACCCTGTCATAGATCGCATCGGTCGTCTTCTCGGTGTCGTCGAGCCGCGCATTGGGCGGCAGTTCGACGGAGAGAACGATGCGCGAGGCGTCTTCCGGCGGCAGGAAGCTGCCGGGAACCTGCATCAGCAAGAAGACGGAACCGACCAGGAAACCGATCGCAGCAAGCAGGGTCGCGTAACGCGTGTACCAGTGCCCCGTCGTGCCGCGTACCAGGCGCGTATAGCCCTTCATCAGCAGGCCGTCATTGTCTTGATGGTCTTCCATGCCGTCTTCGGCACGCATCAGATAGGCGGCCATCATCGGGGTGATGAGGCGCGCCACCATCAGCGAGAAGAAAACGGAAAAGGCGACCGTCAGCCCGAACTGAATGAAGTATTGGCCCGGAATGCCCGGCATGAAGGAAACGGGCACGAAGACGGCGATGATCGTGAAGGTGGTTGCGATGACGGCAAGGCCGATTTCGTCCGCCGCCTCGATCGCCGCCCGATAGGGCGTCTTGCCCATCTTGATGTGACGCGCAATGTTTTCGATTTCCACGATCGCATCGTMGACGAGGATACCCGTCGCAAGCGTCAGGGCGAGGAAGCTGACGAGGTTCAGCGAGAAGCCCATCATGTCCATGACCCAGAAGGTCGGGATCGCGKAGAGCGGTAGTGCGATGGCCGATATCAGGGTCGCCCGCCAGTTCCTGAGGAACAGAAGGACGACGATGATGGCGAGGAGCGCGCCTTCAAGCAGCGTGTGAATGGCGGCTTCGTAGTTGCCGTAGGTGAAGTAGACCGAATCGTCGATCAGCTCGATCTTCACGTTCGGGTTTTCGCTGCGCACCTTTTCGAGGCTCTGCCCCACGGTTTCGGCGACGCTGACTTCGCTCGCGCCCTTCGAGCGGAAAACGCCGAAGGTAACCACCGGCGTGTCGTTGAAGCGCGAGAAGGACTTCGGCTCCTCGTAGGTGTCCTTGATAACGCCAAGATCGGACAGCTTGACGAAGCGGCCGCTCGGCAGCGCAATCGTCGTGTCTGCAAGCTCGG
The DNA here is from genome assembly GCF_056397645.1 of Rhizobium sp. 05L429. NCBI lineage: Bacteria > Pseudomonadati > Pseudomonadota > Alphaproteobacteria > Hyphomicrobiales > Rhizobiaceae > Rhizobium > Rhizobium sp. 05L429. The sequence continues at coordinate 79,037 of NZ_JBFTNV010000023.1, forward strand.
CGACGTTGCGGGCGTCACCGAGAACGCGGATCGCCTGTTCGCTGCCCGCCACCTGGCCGCGGCCGGAGCCGAGGTCGACGTTGGTACCGCGCAGCTGCTGGTTCACGCTTGCGGCGGTGATGCCGTAGGCATTGAGCTTGTCGGGGGTGAGCTCGATGCGCACTTCGCGCTCCGCGCCGCCGTAACGGTCGACGCGGCCGATGCCGGCCTGACCCTGCAGCGCACGCTTGATAGTATCGTCGACGAACCAGGAGAGCTCTTCCAGCGACATGTCAGGCGAGGAAACGGCAAAGGTCTGGATTGCCTGTCCTTCGACATCGACCTTGGTGACAATAGGTGCTTCGGCTGTCGCCGGCAGATCGCTGCGAATGCGGTCGATCGCGTCCTTGACGTCCTGTACAGCCTGTTCCGTCGGCACTTCCATCCGAAACATGACGTTGGTCTGCGAGCTGCCGTCGGTTACCGACGACTGGATTTCGTCGATGCCGGTGATGGACGCGATCGCGTCTTCGATCTCCTTCGTCACCTGCATTTCAAGTTCGGCCGGCGAGGCGCCGCTCTGGGTCACGCTGATCGAAACGAGCGGCACGTCGATATTCGGGAAGCGCGTGATCGGCAGCGCGTTGAAGGACTGCATGCCGATGAAGATCAACAGGCAGAAGGCCAGGAGCGGCGCGATCGGATTTCGAATGGACCAGGCTGAAAAATTCATCGGATGGTCTCTTTAGTTGGAAGCCGAGGGCTGTTCGCGCACCGGCGTGATGTGGTCGCCGTCGCGGACATAGGCGCCCGCCTTGGCGACGACATCGTCGCCGGTCTTCAATCCATTGATGATCTCGATATAGGCACCGTCCTGAATGCCGGTCTCGACCTTGGCGAATTTCACCACGCCATTCTCGACCCTGCGGGCGGAGGAGCCTTCGCTGCCGGTAAGCACTGCCGTCAGCGGAAGCGATACGCCTTCGGTCTCGCGGACGATGATCTCGGCGCTGCCATACATGCCGGAACGCGCCTTGCTGTCATCGTCGATGGAGATATGGACGAGGCCGAGGCGGGTGACCGGATCGACGGTCGGCGACACCAGGCGCACCGCGCCGGAAAGCTTCTCACGGCTGCCGGAAAGCGAAATCGTCGCCTTCTGGCCGGCCATGACCCTGACAATGTCGCTTTCAGCGACTTCGGCGACAAGCTCGATGTCGCCGTCGCGGATGATGGTGAACAGCGGATTGCCGTTGCCGGCGGCAATGGCGCCGACCTTGGCGTTCTTGGCCGAAACGACGCCTGAAACCGGTGTTTTCACATCGGTGCGCGCCAGCTTCAGGTCCGCATCGGCAATCTGGCTGTCGAAGACCTTGAGGTCGGCTTCGGCGACCTCGATCGCCTGCTCGGCGGAAGCGACGCGGGCATTGGCGGCTGCGGCCGTCGCATCGGCTTGCTCGACCTGGGCGGTGGAAACAGTGCCCTTCTTGCCCATTTCCTGGGCACGGGCCTGCTGCTGCCTTGCCTGCTCGGCATTGGCCTGTGCCTCGATGAGCTGGGCGCGCAGCTGGGCAAGGCTTGCCTCGCCCTTGGCTTTCGTCGCCATCATCTGGCTCTTGGTCAGGACCAGAGCGTCATCGTTGAGCGTCGCCAGCGTGCTTTCGGCCTGAACCTTGTCTCCGACATCGGCCTTCAAGGTGCGAATGGAGAGGCCTTCGACCTGTGGCTGGATATAGACTTCCTCGACGGGCTTGACCGTTCCCGTGCCGATGACACGGTCGACGAGGGTCCGGTTCACCGCCGTGGTGACGACGATTGCCGGCAGGTTCTGGGGCGCCTGGGCCTGCGGATGCGTCGCMTGGGGTTCCTGAGCAAATACAGCCGAGGCCGCGAAAGTGGCGACAAGAAGCGCCGAGACCGCAAAAGCGGCGACTGGGAAAGTAGAGGCGCGTAATAATGCGTGCGGCTTCAGTGCCATGCGTCTTCGTCCAATCTCTTGACAGGATCGGCCGGAATCGCGCGTCGTCATGCAACTCGCGAACCGGGCAAATGCCGTCTTCCAAATCTCAGAGGTATTTACCCGCATCCCATCTGCCGGAACACATCGTTCCCATCCGGCAAATCAGGCTAGAACGTGGTATCGATTTGCTCCACGTGCAAGCCCGGCAGAAAATAATTCCCTATGAGACACTATTAATTACCAATGCGAGGCTCATCAATCACTAAAGGGTTATGTGAACATGACGATGATTGATCGGCTCGCATATCTTAAAGCGTGTCACGATCTTTCAGATCCGCTCGCCACACTTTAAGTCTCTGTTTTAATCATGTCGTTACCCGCAAAACCGGTGTCCCCGTTCGCGCGACATGCAATAGACGTTTGACGCCCGACAAATGCGACAGTTGCAAGGCGATTTTTTTCATTGAGTGCAAAAAATAGAAAACGCGCGGGAGAATCTCCCGCGCGCGTTGCATTTTGGCATCGATATGATGTTATTTGGCAGCGGCGTCCGTGATGTCGTGGGTCCAGGCGCCTGATGGTTCCTTGTTGATGATCTTCTGATCGAGAAGAGCCTTTGCCGTCCGGTCATAGAGCGTGGTGTCGAGCTTGCCGGTGCCGTCACCGATCAGCTTGGCGACTTCGCCCATCATGCGCTTCTGGTGGTTTTCGTCCTGGCCTCCTGCATCGACGACGATTCCGGCGGCTTCATCCGGGTTCTCCATGGCGTATTTCCAGCCCTTCATGGAGGCGCGGACGAACTTGACCATCTTCTCCTTGAAGGCCGGATCCTTCAGCTTTTCTTCCGAAGCATAGAGGCCGTCTTCCAAGAGGTCATTGCCCATGGCGGTATAGTTGAAGACGGTGAGGTCTTCCGGCTTCAGGCCGGCATCGATCGCCTGCCAGTATTCGTTATAGGTCATGACGGAAATGCAGTCGGCCTGCTTCTGCAGCAGCGGCTGAACGTCGAAGCTCTGCTTCAGCACGGTCACACCGTCGGGGCCGCCATCGGTCTTGAGACCGAGCTTGCTCATCCAGGCAAAGAACGGATATTCGTTGCCGAAGAACCAGACGCCGAGTGTGTGGCCCTTGAAATCGGCTTCGGTCTTGATCGGGCCGTCCTTGCGGCAGATCATTTCCATGCCGGACTTCTGATAGGGCTGGGCGATGTTGACCAAGGGAACGCCCTTTTCACGCGCCACCAGCGCACCACCCATCCAGTCGACGATCACATCGGCGCCGCCGCCGGCAATCACCTGCTCGGGAGCGATATCAGGGCCGCCCGGCTTGATATCGACATCGAGGCCCTCTTCTTCGTAGTAGCCCTTGTCCTTGGCAACGTAGTAGCCGGCGAACTGCGACTGGGTAACCCATTTCAGTTGCAGCGCGACTTTATCGGCCGCCATCGCGTGGGCGGCGGCAAGCGACATCGCGCTMGCCATCATTGCAACCATCAATTTTTTCATTTTCTTGTTCCCTCTGAAGTTATGCCCAGGCCCTGGTGCGGGGCCGGGGCCCGCCTAACCACCACGGATAGACGGATGCCAGAACGTCACCGCCCTCTCGGCAAGGGCGACGACACCGTAGAAGACCGAGCCTGCAAGCGCCGCGACGGCGATCTCGGCCCAGACCATGTCGACATTCATGCGGCCGATCTCCGTGGAGATGCGGAAGCCCATGCCGACGATCGGCGTTCCGAAGAATTCCGCAACGATGGCACCAATCAGCGCCAGCGTCGAGTTGATCTTCAGTGCATTGAAAATGAAGGGCATTGCGGCCGGAAGCCGGAGCTTGACCAGCGTCTGCCAGTAGTTCGATGCATAGGTGCGCATCAGGTCGCGCTCCATGTTGCCGGAGGCGGCAAGCCCCGCAACAGTGTTCACCAGCATCGGAAAGAAGGTCATGATGATGACGACGGCGGCCTTGGACGGCCAGTCGAAGCCGAACCACATGACCATGATCGGAGCCACGCCGATCATCGGCAGGGCCGAAACCAAATTGCCGATCGGCAGCAGGCCACGACGCAGGAAGGCGAAACGGTCGGCGAGGATGGCGACGACGAAGCCGCTGATGCAGCCGATGGCGTAACCGATCAGAACGGCCTTGAAGATCGTTTGCCTTATGTCCTCGCCGAGGATCGGCAGGGAAACCACGATGCGTGCGCCGATCGCGGACGGCGGCGGCAGCAGCACGAAAGGGACACCGGCGCCGCGCGTGATCGTTTCCCAGATGATGAGGATCCAGGCGCCGAAGATTGCCGGGATCAGCAGGCGCAGCAACCACTGGCCGGCTGGCGTTGTCGGTTTGAGCTCCGAAAGCTCCGTCACGCAGCGCCAGGCAAGCAGCCAGCAGGCGGCCAGCAGCAGGAAGAAGGAGGTACCGGCGAAGCCTTCATTGCCCGAAAGCGTGCCAAGCAGCAGCCATCCCGCGCCATGAGCGCCGATGAAGAGGGCGGTTGCGACAAGCGATGTGGGGAGGGGCGCGAAGGAGATCAGTGCCGCGACGATCGCGAGCAGAGCGACCAGGATGATAGTCCCTGCCGACGGAGGCTGTGTCGCACCGGCCGCAAAGACAGGCAGCATGACCATTGCGCCCGCCACGCAGAGGAGGGCGATCAGGCCCTGCCAGGAAAGCACGACTTGCTTCATGCCGGCCTCCCACCCATGGCGCGGTCGACGATCTTCGCCACGAGGCCAACGATGGCGACAAGGATGGCTGCCAGGACCGAGCCGGCGACCAGTGCTGCCCAGATATCGATGGTCTGGCTGTAATAGGAGCCGKCAAGCAGCTTGGAGCCAATGCCGGCGACGGCGCCGGTCGGCAGTTCGCCGACGATCGCGCCGACGAGGCTTGCGGCGATCGCTACCTTCATCGAGGTGAAGAGGAAGGGAATGGAGGCGGGTACGCGCAACTTCCAGAAGGTTTGTGCGGCCGTGGCATTATAGGTGCGCATCAGATCGAGATGCATGACCTCGGGCGAGCGCAACCCCTTCACCATGCCGACTGTGACCGGGAAGAATGAGAGGTAGGTGGAGATCAGCGCCTTCGGGATGAGGCCGGTGATACTGATCGAGCCGAGCACCACGATGACCATCGGCGCGATCGCCAGGATCGGTACGGTTTGGGATGCGATGATCCACGGCATCAGACTGCGGTCGAGCGCCTTGATATGGATGATGCCCACGGCGATCACGATGCCGAGCAGCGTACCGAGCGCAAAGCCGAGCGCGGTGGAGGAGAGGGTGATGCCTGCGTGGTAGACGAGGCTGCGGTTGCTGGAGAGTTTTMGCAGGAAGGTGTTTTCGAAGACGTTCTGCGCCACCTGATGCGGTGCCGGCAGGATGGGCTTCGGCTGGGAGAGGGTCCTGCCGATGAATTCCGTTGTCGTCKAGGTGACGTTGTTGCGCGTGTCCATGTCGCGCTGGAACGGCGCGTTGAGGAAGACGGCGGCGACATACCAGACGGCGACCAGCACCAGCAGGATGGTGAGGACGGGGACGATCTTGTCCTTGAGGGTGTCGGGTTTCATGCGGCGTTCCTCAAGAATGGTGCGGCATGTTTTTGTATTTCGATGAACACATAATCCGGGCCATCAAGCACTTGGGCATTGTCGAAACGGAGTACGGTGAAGCCTTGGTTTTTCAAGAAAGCATCGCGAGCGAGATCATGATGGCGACCGCTTTCGGTTTCATGGCTGTCGCCGTCTACTTCTACGATGAGACGAGCGGAGAGCCAGGCAAAGTCTGCAATATACGGGCCGATTGGTGTTTCGCGGCGGAAGCGAGCGCCCCAGGGACGGAGATCTCGCAGCATGTTCCACATGGCGGATTCAGCCTTTGTCAGTTCACGACGAAGGCGACGGGCTCTTTCACGGGTTTTGGGCTTAATGTTGGAATGTGGCATTCAGGCCTCCATTCCTGATGTGGAAAGGAAAACCCCTCCCCAACCCCTCCCCACAAGGGGGAGGGGCTCAGGTGGTTGCCGCCTGCTTGGCGTACCTGTCTCAACTCTGCTGCTGGTAGCAGCCTCGATCATGAAAGAAGAGGGCGCGGCAAATGTGTCCCTCCCCCTTGTGGGGAGGGGTTGGGGAGGGGTCTTTGCMACGCTCTGGAGCCCCAATCTATTGCTCATAACTATGCCCCGCCCTCAGCCCTTCGCKGACGCGATGGGCGATTTCCAGGAATTCGGGGGTCTCGCGGATGTCGAGCGGGCGCTCCTTGGGCAGCGTCGAGTCGATGATATCGGTCACGCGGCCGGGGCGMGGCGACATCACGACGATCTTCGTCGAGAGGTAGACGGCTTCCGGAATGGAGTGGGTGACGAAACAGATCGTCTTGTTGGTGCGCGACCACAGTTTCAGAAGCGCAGCGTTCAGATGATCGCGGACGATTTCGTCCAGCGCCCCGAACGGTTCGTCCATCAAGAGCAGGTCTGCATCGAAGGCGAGCGCGCGGGCGATCGAGGCGCGCTGCTGCATGCCGCCCGAGAGTTGCCAGGGGAATTTCTTCTCGAAGCCCGCAAGCTCGACGAGATCGAGCGCTCCAGCGATTCGCTTTTTTTGCTCTGGCTTCGCGTATCCCATGATCTCCAGCGGCAGGGCAATGTTCTTCTCGATCGTGCGCCAGGGATAGAGCGCCGGCGCCTGGAAGACGTAGCCATAGGCGCGGGCCTTGCGGGCTTCATCCGGTGTCATGCCGTTAATGGCAATTTCGCCCGATGTCTTGCGCTCGAGATCGGCGATGACGCGCAGGAAAGTCGTCTTGCCGCAGCCGGAAGGGCCGATGAAAGAGACGAACTCGCCCTTGCGGATATCGAGATTGACATCAGCAAGCGCGTGCACCGGCCCATCATTCGTCTGGTAGGTGAGACAGAGATCCTTGGCGGTCACGACGGAGGGTGCTTGCATCAATAAACCAGTCTTGTTTTCGCCGCGCCGGCGCGGTTTTCCGTGATATTATTGCCGCCGGTCTTACCGACAGCACAGTCCCAGGAGGATGAGGATGGACGCAAAATCAAAGCCCACCTGCCACATTGTTCGCCCTGACCATACCTATGACGGCAAGCAGGGGCTGAGTTATTTCGAGGGCATCGCGGCCGAGACAGTCGGCGCGAAGGGCATCTGCATGCATCTTCTGACGATCCCGCCCGGCGTGCGCGCCAAGGCGCATCTGCATGAGGCGCATGAGACGGCGATCTACATGCTCTCCGGCGAGGCGCATACGTGGTATGGCGACAGACTTGAGAACCATGTGATCGTGCACGCCGGCGAACTCTTCTATATTCCGGCCGGTGTGCCGCATCTTCCGGCAAACCTCAGCGGCACGCCCTGCACGGCGATCATTGCCCGCACCGATCCGAACGAGCAGGAAAGCGTGATCCTGTTGCCGGAGCTGGATGCGTTKGTGCCGGCGTGAGGCTATTTGCATAGCGGCAGCGGCCCCCACGTGATTGCAGCATCGGCCACGAACCCGATCGTATAGCCTTTGGTCCCTGATGTGATCTTGACGGTGTCCTCGTTGCTGCTCTCTTCGCCCTCCGCCTGGCAAGCGACAGTGGCGGTGAAGTCCTTGCCTTCGGTCTTCAGGACTTTCTTGATTTCGCAGTAAGAGGCCGCCGTGGTGATGCCCTCGGAAGTCAGCAGAAAGAAATTGTCGGAACCAGTGCTTTCGCCGCTCTTGGCGTAGGCGCAGCCATCCTTGTTGCCGTAGCTGCCCTTGATGGGCAGCGTGTCGGCATGTGCCGCGGTGGAAAGCGCGGCCAGGGAGACGATCGTCAGAAGCAGATGGCCGCGCATCATTATCACACGCCGCTCGCCGGGATGCCCGTGCGTTCAACCTTGCGCGGCGCGGTGATCTCCTTCCAGGTCGACAGTGCCTTGCTGACGGCGGTAACCGGCTCGCGCCTGACGAATTCGCCATGGCCCGAGCGGGTCTTGACGGTCCCTTCCTCGATCGCCACGACGCCACGCGTCAGCGTGTAGCGTGGCAGGCCGGTGACTTCCTTGCCTTCGAAGACGTTGTAATCGATCGCCGAATGCTGGCTCTTCGACGTAATGGTCTTGGAGCGCTTCGGATCCCAGACCACGAGATCGGCATCGGCGCCGACGAGGATGGCACCCTTCTTCGGGTAGATGTTGAGGATCTTGGCAATATTGGTCGAGGTGACGGCGACGAATTCGTTCATCGTCAGGCGGCCGGTGTTGACGCCATAGGTCCAGAGCATCGGCATGCGGTCTTCGAGGCCGCCGGTACCGTTCGGGATCTTGGTGAAATCGCCAACGCCGAAGCGCTTCTGCGCCGTGGTGAAGGCGCAATGGTCGGTCGCCACCACCTGCAGCGAACCGGAGGCGAGGCCCGCCCAGAGGCTGTCCTGATGCTGCTTGTTGCGGAAGGGCGGGGACATGACGCGGCGGGCGGCGTGATCCCAGTCCTTGTCGAAATATTCTGACTCGTCGAGGGTCAGGTGCTGGATTAGCGGCTCGCCATAGGCGCGAATGCCCTTCTGGCGAGCACGGCGGATTGCTTCATGGGCCTGTTCGCAGGAGGTATGGACGATATAGACGGGGCAGCCGGCCATGTCTGCGATCATGATTGCGCGGTTGGTGGCTTCACCCTCGACTTCGGCCGGGCGTGAATAGGCGTGCGCTTCGGGGCCGTTATTGCCTTCCGAAAGCAGCTTGGCGGAAAGGGAGGCGACGACATCCCCGTTTTCGGCATGGACGAGCGGCAGGGCGCCAAGCTCGGCGCAGCGCTGGAAGGAGGCGAACATCTCGTCGTCGTTCACCATCAAGGCGCCCTTGTAGGCCATGAAGTGCTTGAAGGTATTGATGCCCTTGTCCTCAACGATCGTCTTCATCTCGTTGAAGACCTGCTCGCCCCACCATGTGATCGCCATGTGGAAGGAATAGTCGCAATTGGCACGCGTGGACTTGTTGTCCCACATGGTCAGCGCTTCGAGCAGCGACTGGCCGGGAGAGGGAAGGGCGAAATCGACGACCATGGTCGTGCCGCCGGAAAGGGCCGCCCGCGTGCCGCTTTCGAAATCGTCGGAGGAATAGGTGCCCATGAAGGGCATTTCGAGATGGGTATGCGGATCGATGCCGCCTGGCATGATGTAACAGCCTGTGGCGTCCAGCACTTCGTTGCCGGAGAGGTTCGGGCCGATCTCGACGATCTTGCCGCCGTCAATCTTCACATCCGCCTTGTAGGTGAGGTCGGCCGTGACGATGGTGCCGTTCTTGATGACTGTGGTCATGATCGTTCCCCATTCTTGTTTGTAAATTCGGCTGGCGAATAAAAGCTGGGCAATTCGGAGCTGACCTCAAGCCGGCCTTCCAATGCAGCCAGGATCGTTTCAAGAACCGAGCCTCGTTCGCGCGAGATTTCCTGATTCCAGAAGCGCAGGACCGAATAGCCGTTTGCATTGAGCCATTCCGTTCGGCGTTGATCGGAGATGCTTTCGGCGTGCTGGAAGCCATCGATCTCGACAACGAGCTGCTCTTCCCGACAGAGGAAATCGACAATKAATGGGCCGAGTGGCACCTGCCTTGCGAATTTGTAGCCGTTCAAGCGCCGTGCGCGCAGGTCGCTCCAAAGGCGGTATTCCTCTTCGGTTTCATTGTGGCGCAGGTGTCGTGCTTGTTCGGTTTTGGCAGGGCGATGTTTGCGAATATCTTGTTTGATAATTTTGGTTGTGCCCGGAGCCCCCTCATCCGCCCTTCGGGCACCTTCTCCCCGAGGGGAGAAGGGGGGAGCGGCGACGTCCACCGTTCCCTTCTCCCCAGCGGGGAGAAGGTGGCCCGAAGGGTCGGATGAGGGGGCTCCGGGCGCTACGTTAGACATCAGGAGACAATCTCCGCCGTCTCGACCACCGCATGGAACAGCACGTCGGCTCCAGCCGTCGCCCATTCCTTGGAAATCTCCTCAGCCTCGTTGTGCGAAAGACCACCCACACAGGGACACATGACCATCGTCGCGGGCGCGACCTTGGCAGCCCAGCAGGCGTCGTGCCCGGCGCCGGAGATGACGTTCATGTGGCTATAGCCGAGACGCTCCGCGGCGGAGCGGACGGAGGTGACGAGCTTTTCGTCGAAGGTGACCGGCTCGAAATGGCCGATCGCCTCGATGGAACAGCCGACGCCCAACGCGTCGCAGATCTTCGGCGCTTCAGCCTCGATCTTCGCCCGCATGCGGTCGAGCTTGGCCTTGTCAGGCGAGCGGATGTCGACGGTGAAGACCACCTTGCCGGGCAGCACGTTGCGGGAATTTGGCGAGAAGAAGACCTGGCCGACGCCACCGACGGCGCCCGGCTGTTCGCCCATCGCCACGCCCTGGACCATCTCCAGGATGCGCGACATGGCAAGACCGGCATTGACGCGCATGTTCATCGGCGTCGAGCCTGTATGGGCCTCCTTGCCGGTCAGCGTGAATTCCAACCACCAGAGGCCCTGACAGTGGGTGACGACGCCGATCTGCTTGTTCTCGGCTTCGAGGATCGGGCCTTGTTCGATGTGATATTCGAAATAGGCGTGCATCTCGCGGGCGCCGACTTCCTCGTCGCCGACCCAGCCGATGCGCTTCAACTCGTCGCCGAACAGGTTGCCTTCGGGGTCTTTGCGGTTATAGGCGAAGTCCAGGCTGTGCGCGCCGGCGAAGACGCCTGATGCCAGCATTGCCGGAGCGAAACGCGCGCCTTCCTCGTTGGTCCAGTTGGTCACGACAACAGGATGCTTCGTCCTGATGCCGAGGTCGTTCATGGTTCTGACGATTTCGAGGGCGCCGAGCACGCCGAGCACGCCATCATATTTGCCGCCGGTCGGCTGGGTGTCGAGATGCGAGCCGACATAGACGGGGAGAGCGTCGGGATCGGTGCCGGGGCGGGTCGCAAACATGGTGCCCATCTTGTCGACGCCAAGCGTCATGCCGGCGTCTTCGCACCATGTCCTGAAGAGGCTGCGGCCTTCGGCATCCGAGTCCGTCAGTGTCTGGCGGTTGTTGCCGCCGGCAATTCCCGGGCCGATCTTCGCCATGTCCATGAGACTGTCCCAAAGACGGTCCCCGTTGACGCGCATGTTTTCGCCTGGCGCTGCCACCATACTGAAAATCCTCACCTGTTTTACGGCAGTCATGCAAGGTGCACGCCCGCCTTGTTCCCGTGGTCAAATTCCTACTGCTGCCGCTTGTTTCGTCAGCGCCGGAAAATCGCCAGTTGCCTTTGTTTTTTATCTGGCAGATAATTTGACCGATTGGTAAACATTACAACTTCCATCGCGGCGCTCAAGACGAAAATCACGAAAAATACAGACAAAATATGGGCAAAAAGGCAGGCAGTTGCCCATTTAAGCGGCAGGAGAGGCTGCTCTTCCAATCTTGAGCGAAGGAGTTGAATTTCAAGGGGAAAAGAGCGAATGGCCATTCCGAGAGCGGCGAAGACACTTCGCCGGACCCGAATCCAGGAAGAGAAGGAAGAGCTGATCCTGGAAGCGGCGCTGGATGTGTTTTCGGTTAGCGGCTTCCGCGGCTCGACCATCGACCAGATCGCCGAGGTCGCCGGCATGTCGAAGCCGAACCTGCTCTATTATTTCCGCACCAAGGAAGCCATGCATCGCGCGCTGATCGACCGCGTCCTCTATAACTGGCTCGAGCCGCTGCGGGCCTTCGATGCGGAGGGAAATCCGGAATCGGAGATCCGCAGCTATATCCGCCGCAAGCTCGAGATGGCGCGCGATTTTCCCCGGGAKAGCCGGCTGTTTGCCAACGAGATGTTGCAGGGCGCGCCACACGTTCTCGATATGCTGAAGGGACCGCTGAAAGAGCTGGTCGACGAAAAGGCGGCTGTCATCCGCACCTGGACGAAAAGCGGCAAGATCGCCCCCTGCGATCCCTATCATCTGATCTTCTCGATCTGGTCGACGACGCAGCACTATGCCGATTTCGATGTGCAGGTCCGGGCCGTGCTGGGTGAAGAACATTCAGGTGACGGGCGCTTCGAAGATGCGGCCCGCTTCCTGGAACGGCTCTTCATCGGCGGATTGCGGCCGGATTGATCCGGAGCCGGATCATCGCCTAAGGCTTGCCTGGAAGCGCCACGCGGACAAGAATGTCTGTCACGCCTTCGATCGTGTAGGGCTTCTGCAGGACCGGTGCATCCGAATGGCTGTGAGCCTGGGCTATCCCCTCGCCATAGCCGGTGGCGAAGACGAAGGGCACGTTGCCGGCGGCCAGCCGGTCGGCGATGGCAAAGCTGGTTTCGTCACCGAGATTCACATCGAGAAGGGCGAGATCGAAGGACTGGTCGGCCAGGAATTCCATCGCTTCGGCAACACTTGGCGCCGTTGCGACCTCCGCGCCCAAACGGCGCAGGATGTCTTCGCCATCCATGGCGATGATCAGGTTGTTTTCCACCAGAAGCACATTGAGGCCGGCAAGGGGTTCGTTGTTTGAGCCGATGACCTTGCGTTCTGTCGTTGTGACCGATGTCGGAGCGAGGCGTTCGCTCCCCGGGTTTGCCGCATTCACGTTCTTGGCCGGAATCCAGAAATCGGCTTCCAGCCCTTCGTTGATGTAGCGGACTTCGGCCTTGCCACCAAGATCGTAGGGTATGGAGCGGCGAATGATCGTCGAGCCGAAGCCATGCCGGGTGGGTTCCGATACCGGGGGGCCGTCCTTTTCGCGCCAGCCGATGTGGAGATTGCCTTCTTCGTCTCTCATCCAGCCGAGTTCGACAAAACCGGATCCAGAAAGGCTCCCATATTTGGCGCTGTTCGTCACCAGCTCATGGAAGACCAGGGCCGTGGTTGAAAAGGCCTGTGGCTCCAGCAGCACATCCTCGCCGGTCATTCGGATGCGCTGGGCATTTTTGCCGAGATAGGCGGCGGCTTCGGCCATAAGCAATTGCCGCAACGAAGCGGGTGCCCAGTGATCGCGGGTGATCTGATCGTGCGCTCGGGAGAGCGACTGGACGCGGCCTTCGAGCTGGCGGACATAATCCGGGAGGCCGATCGAGGTCGATTGCGACTGGCGGATGAGCCCGCCGATCAGGCCGAGGATGTTGCGAACGCGATGGTTCAGCTCGGCGATCAGCAGTTCCTGCCGTTCGTTGGCGAGCTGGCGCGCCATGCTGGCCTCATCCGTCAGGCGCAGCACCACTTCGATCAGCGTGACACGGATGGTTTCTGCAACGCGACGCTCCGCTTCGGTGAAGGGCAGGGAGCGGCCGCGCACCAGCTCGGACCAGGCTTCGAAACTCTTGCGCGGGGTGAGCCGCGGGCCGTTCGGGCCATAATCCACGGGCTTCTGCGGATCGCCGGCCCAGCGCACGGTGCGCACGATTTCCTGTCGGAACAGCACGACATAATCGCGCGGCGAACGGGAGATCGGAATGGCGAGCATGCCAGCCACGGCATCATCGATTTCGATGTCGGGATAGGTTTCTGCAAGGCGATCGACCGCAAAAACCCGGCCGGCGGCATTACGATTAAGGTGACGGATGAGGGCGGCAAAGCTCTTCTCATCCGGGCCGAGACCTGCAATCGCCCGCCGCCCGTTGATCCAGACGCCGATACCATCGGCGGGGATGGCATCTGCCAGCGCGTCGATCAGCCATGTCGGATCATCAAGCAGGCTCGCATTGTCGGCAACGGAGGTCAGCAGCCGGTCGGCGATGCGGCGCGCCTTGGTTTCGTAATCGAGCGCCAGGCGCCGTTCGCGGCTTTCGAGGCGGGAAGCAAACATCTGCCCGAAAAGTTCTGCCGTGGAGCGGCTTTCGGCCGAGGGCAGGCGGGCGCTGTAATGGTGGCAGGCAAAGAGGCCCCAGAGCCTGCCATCGACAACGATGGAGATCGAGAGCGAGGCGCCGACGCCCATGTTCTTCAGATATTCGATATGTATCGGCGAAACCGAGCGCAGCACGGACATGGAAAGATCAAGCGGGCGGCCGTGCTCGTCGACTTGCGGCAGGATCGGCACAGGTGTCGCATCAATATCGGCGATGATGCGGAAGAGGTTGCGCAAATAGAGCGCTCGGGCCTGAACTGGAATGTCGGATGCGGGATAATGCAGGCCGAGGAAGGAGCCGATGCCCGGCCGGGCAGCTTCGGCCACGACCTCGCCGGAGCCGCTGTCGTCGAAGCGATAGACCATCACACGGTCGAAACCGGTCAAGGCGCGGGCCTGTCTCGCGCCTTCCCGGAAGAAGGCTTCCAGGGTTTCCGTGTGGTCCAGACGCGACATCATGCTGCGCGTGGAGAGCGAAGGCGCGCTGGATCTGCCTCCGTCGGCACGTTCGCCCTCGATGATGATCTGACCGTTGCAGACATGCACCGCCACGTCGAAGCGTGCCTGCGCCGCCGTCAGCGCGATATCGAAAATGCGTTCGACAATGTCCGGACCGCGCAAGGTGGCGAGCTTGTTGCGGAGCGTATGCAGCGCTTCCGGCGTAATCAGCGACGAAATGGGCCGGCCGACGGCATCAGTATGGGCGATATCAAGGAATTCCGAAAGATTGGCCGAGGCGCGGGTAACGATCCAGTCCGAGGAGACGGCAAGCAGGAAACCGAAAGGCTGGACGGAACCAAGCTGATGGATCGGCTCCCGGTCGCAATTGGTCAGATCAATGGGGGCGTCGGCATCGCTCATCAGACGGCTTCCAGTTCAAGCTGCGCCGCCTTCAGGAACAGGCCGAAGACATTGCGCGCAGCCGCAACGGCGCCTGCAATATCGTCAATGCCGCTGGTATCAAGACGTTCCATGAAGGCGCGCATCGAGCCCTTCGGACCTTGCGGGCCGAGATAGCTGCCCGGCAGGTGATTGGGCACGGCTTTTGCGAGCAGGGCGCCGCCAAGCTTGGATCCTTCAAGCACATAGACTGCACCCCAGAGCGAGGCTTCGTCGGCAAGCGCGGGCTGCGGCAGGAGTGGCGGTGGTGGCTCGTTCAGGGCGGCCATATCGGCGAGAAGAAGCGATGCGCGACGGCGCACCGGCCAGTCCGGCAAGAGCGTCGTGATGCCGGCCTGCTCAAGGGCAGCTTCGACCGAAGGAACAGCACGAGCATGGGCACGCAGGAAGGTTTTATAGTCGCGGGTGTCGGAGAGGTTGAACTTGCCGAAGAGGGCGTCCACCTCGGCATGGCGGTCTGCTGTTTGTACGCGAAGGGCACTGCGAAGTGACATGCTGACCGTGTTCCAAAACGAAATAGCTTCCAGCGCCGTCCACAACGACGACGAGTATAGCGATATACGGCAGCATCGCTTTTTTTCCAGAGAAACCCTCAGAAAAACATGGATTTCCGCGATATTGGCAATCCAGTTTCTCTGGGGCAGCCGACCACGACTGGTGTGTATGGCCTCATATCGACCGACGCCCTGAAAAGCTTGGCCGGAAGAGGATGAAGCCTTTCTCTTCGCCGGGGAGAAGGGAGTTGAGATCAGGCGGCAGCGCTTGCGACGCCTTCAAAAGCAAAACCTTCATCCGCCCAGCCGGTCAGGCCACCGATCATCAGCTTGACGGACAGGCCGAGGCGGGAGAGGCGCAATGCCGCCTTGTCCGCGCCGTTGCAATGCGGGCCGGCGCAATAGACAACGAACAGCGTATCGGCAGGCCATTCGGACATGCGGTGCGCGGTCATCTTGCCGTGCGGCAGGTTGAGGGCGCCTGGTATATGCGAGAGGTTGAAGAGCGTCGGCGAGCGCACGTCGAGCAGCACGAAATCGACCTTGCCGGAGGCKAACGCGGCGTTCACATCCGAGCAGTCGGTTTCGAAGGCGAGCTTGCGGGCGAAGTGTTCGGCGGCAGCCTCAGATGCTGCGGCGGGGATTTCAGAAACGGGGCTCGGCATAATCTGGTCCTTTGTTGGTTCTGGTCTTGGCTTGGTTGCAGCTAATCATTGCTGATGATAGTGATTGGCGAAATTGGCCATCATGACCGATAGCGTAAAGATCATGCCAAAAGCGGATATGCATAAAACGCAGGGGCCGMATGTCGTGGCGCTTGCCTATGACGGGCTCTGCACCTTTGAATTCGGTATCGCCTATGAGGTCTTCGGCCTGTCCCGGCCGGAGATGGGCGAGGGCTGGTATCGTTTCTCGGTCGCCGGCATCGAGCCGGGTCCGCTGCGTGCGGCCGGCGGGCTCACGGTCGCCGTCGACAACGGGCTTGAACTGCTCGACGAGGCCGATCTCATCATCGCACCGGGATGGCGATCGATCGATGCGGCGGTGCCGGAGCCCCTAATCGCCGCCTTGCAGGCTGCGCACCAACGAGGCGCGCGGATCATGTCGCTCTGCTCGGGTGTGGCCGTGCTTGCCGCCGCCGGTCTGCTTGCCGGGCGGCGGGCAACGACACACTGGCGCTATGTCGCCTCGATCGCTGCGCGTTACCCCGACATCGCGCTCGATGCCGACGTGCTCTACATGGACGAGGGCAGCATTTTGACGGCGGCAGGCAGTGCGGCCGGCATCGACCTTTGCCTGCATGTGGTGCGCGGCGATTTCGGCCCCGACGCCGCCAACAGCGTGGCGCGACGTCTCGTCGTTCCGCCGCATCGCGAGGGCGGGCAGGCGCAATTTATCGCGGCCCCCGTGCCGGAAGAGCGCGAAGGCATTCGTCTCGGGCCATTGATCGAATGGATGCGTGGTCGGCTTTCCGAGGAGCAGCCGATCAGCCTGCTCGCAGGCAAGGCAGGCATGAGCATGCGTACCTTCCAGCGCCGCTTCGAGGCGACGACGGGTGACAGCGTAGGCGAGTGGCTGCTGAAGGAGCGGTTGCGGCATGCCCGCGACCTGCTGGAAAAGGAGCTCGCCGTCTCACTCGACGATATCGCTGTCGCCTGCGGCTTCGGCACGTTGGCGACGATGCGCCACCATTTCCGCCGGCGGCTCGGCACGAGCCCCAGCGCCTACAGGAAGTCTTTCGGGCTTTGAGGATCGACGGATAAAGAAAAAGCCGCCGTGGACGGGCGGCTTTTTCATCAGGCTTTTCGGAGGTCCTACTCCGCAGCCTGGCGCGCCATCGGGTTGTTCGGATGCGTCGTCCAGTTGGCGTAGGCGGGCTCGACCACCTTGCCGGTGCGCTTATCCAGAGAGCCGGCGGGAAGCTGCTCCATGGTGATGCAGTTTTCGACCGGGCAAACGCTGACGCAGAGATTGCAGCCGACGCATTCCTCGTCCATCACTTCGAAATGCCGAACGCCATCCACGAAGTTGGTGATCGCCTGGTGCGAAGTGTCCTCGCAGGCGATGTAGCAGCGGCCGCATTTGATGCAGGCGTCCTGATCGATCTTCGCCTTGGCGATGTAGTTGAGGTTGAGGTACTGCCAGTCGGTGACGTTGGGCACGGCGCGGCCGGTAATGTCGTCGAGGGTCTTGTGGCCCTTTTCGTCCATCCAGTCGGAGAGGCCSGTGATCATCTCCTGGACGATCTTGAAACCGTAGGTCATGGCTGCGGTGCAGACCTGAACATTGCCGGCGCCGAGGACCAGGAATTCAGCCGCATCGCGCCAGGTGGTGATGCCGCCGATGCCTGAGATCGGCAGGCCGTAGGTTTCCGGATCGCGGGCGATCTCGGCGACCATGTTCAGCGCGATCGGCTTGACCGCCGGGCCGCAATAGCCGCCGTGGCTGCCCTTGCCGCCGACGGTCGGGTTCGGCGCGAAATTGTCGAGATCGACGGACACGATGGAGTTAATCGTATTGATCAGCGAGACGGCATCCGTGCCGCCGGCTTTTGCTGCACGGGCGGGGCGGCGGACATCGGTGATATTGGGCGTCAGCTTGGTGATGACGGGCATGCGGGTGTACTGCTTGCACCAGCGCACGACCATTTCGATATATTCCGGCACCTGGCCGACCGCCGAGCCCATGCCGCGCTCGGACATGCCGTGCGGACAGCCGAAGTTCAGTTCGATGCCGTCTGCCTCGGCCTCTTCCACCAGCGGCAGGATGGCCTTCCAGGCCTGCTCCTCGCAGGGCACCATGATCGAGGCGATGAGCGCCCGGTCAGGCCAGTTCATCTTGACCTGCTTCATTTCCCGCAGATTGGTCTGCAGGTCGCGGTCGGTGATGAGCTCGATATTGTTCAGGCCGAGCAGGCGGCGGTCTGCGCCCCAGATCGCGCCATAACGCGGGCCGTTGACGTTGACGACAGGCGGGCCTTCCTCGCCGAGCGTCTTCCAGACGACACCACCCCAGCCGGCCTTGAAGGCACGCTCGACATTGTAGGCCTTGTCGGTCGGCGGCGCGGAGGCGAGCCAGAAAGGGTTCGGGGACTTGATGCCGACGAAATCATTGCGGAGATCAGCCATTGTTCATTCTCCCCTTCAAGCGACCGCGACAGCCGGAGCGGCTGCGGCAGACAKGGTGCGGTGAATGGATTCGGCCGCATCGCGGCCGTGGGCGACGGCAGAAACCGTAAGGTCGTCACCGCCGAAGACGCAGTCACCGCCGGCCCAGACGCCATCAATCGATGTGCGTCCTTCAGCGTCGACGGAGATGCGGCCGGTTTCCGTGCGCAAGGCGCCAATGCCTGAAGCTTCGAAGGTCTGGCCGATCGCCTTGAAGATCTGGTCGGTGGCGATCACACCAGTCTCGCCCGTGCCGGCGAGGCGGCCGTCGACGAGGCTGGTATATTCCACCTCGATCGCCGCGACCTTGCCATCCTGAGAAAGGATGGATTTCGGCGCCAGCCAATGGCGGATGATGACACCTTTCGAGGTGGCAAGATCCTGCTCGAATTCGGAAGCGTTCATGTGCTCCTTGCCGCGGCGGTAGCAGATCGTCACCTCTTCCGCGCCAAGCAGCTTTGCCTGCACGGCAGCGTCGATTGCCGTCATACCGCCACCGAGAACGACGACGCGGCGGCCGATGGCGATCTCGCCCTTGTTGTCTGCCTGACGCAGGGCCGCGATGAAATCGACGGCGTCATCGACACCAGGAAGGTTTTCGTTGTCGACGCGCAGTGCATTGACGCCGGCAAGGCCGAGGCCGAGGAAGACGGCGTCATACTGGCCCTGGAGATCGGCAAGCGAGAAATCGCGGCCGAGCTGCTCACCGTGCTTTACCTCGATGCCGCCGATGGAGAGGACATAGTCGACCTCTTTCTGCGCGAAGTCGTCGACCGTCTTGTAGGTGGCAATGCCGTACTCGTTGAGGCCGCCCGACTTCGGCTTGGCATCGTAAATCACGACTTCGTTGCCCTTGACGGCGAGGCGGTGGGCAG
Organism: Rhizobium sp. 05L429; assembly: GCF_056397645.1. Taxonomy (NCBI): domain Bacteria; kingdom Pseudomonadati; phylum Pseudomonadota; class Alphaproteobacteria; order Hyphomicrobiales; family Rhizobiaceae; genus Rhizobium; species Rhizobium sp. 05L429. Next base: position 98,225 of record NZ_JBFTNV010000023.1, read on the forward strand.
CCGCGAGACCGGCGGGGCCTGCGCCGACGACGGCGATCTTCTTGCCTGTCGGCTCTGCCCGTCGGTAGAATTGCTTGCCGGCACTCATTGCCGCATCCGTCGCGTAGCGCTGCAGGCGGCCAATCTCGACGGGGCGCTCTTCGGCCGTGTTGCGCACACAGGCCTGCTCGCAGAGTTCTTCGGTGGGACAGACGCGGGCGCACATGCCGCCGAGGATATTCTGATCGAAGATCGTCTTGGCCGAGCCGATCGGATTACCGGTCGAAATCTGGCGGATGAAGAGCGGAATATCGATGGAGGTGGGACAGGCCGTCATGCACGGCGCGTCGTAACAGAAATAACAGCGGTCGGAGGCGACCAGCGCTTCGTGATTGTCGAGGCGCGGGTGAAGATCGGAAAAATTAGCCTCGTACTCGGCGGAAGCAAGCCGGCCGGCACGAATCCCAGTTTCCAGACGTTCCATTGAAGTTCCCTCTTTATTGGTAACGGCCAGTGAGGGAATCGTAACTCAGGTTCAAAAATTTATCAAACGGTAAAATTTTGGCAATTTTCACTCGTTTCCTTCTCCTAACTGATTGATTTTATTCGCTGTGGTAATTCTTTGGGCAATCTCTGCCTTTCAATTGGACGGACCGAAGCGGCACTCGGATTTCGGCCCGCGAAAAAAAATTGATAAAAGTCCAATTTATTTCCAATCGTGCGGAACCAAAGTTAACGCGCGTAGTTAATGCGATATCCGGATGATGACCGCATCGACCCAACATGCGCGCCCCCAACCCATCATTCGGACGAACTCACGGTMCCCTCCCGGTGAGTGGAGACAGCCGGTGCGCCGCCCTCGCACCGGCTGTTCTCCGTTCAGGCTCCAACAATTTAGCAGGCAGGCAATTGCAGCAAGGTGCGCAGCGGTTTTGCGCCCGGAATTGCGTGAAGATAAAACGTCTCAGGTGCTTTTGAGGATTTCGAATTCCGTCTCCGGAACAGTCAGGTGATATTCAATGCGGCCGGGCACCAACGTCAGTTCGGCCTTGCCATTGACGGAGGAGGGCACGACACGCTCCAGCACCGTGCGGCCGAAGCTGTTCTCGCTGAATTCGTGCACATCGGCGCTGTTTGGAAGCACTTCCACCCAGGTGAGCTCGATCGCCCGGCGACCGGCGATGTCAGCACCCCGGCAGTTCAGCGTGACGGACGTCGCCCCGCTGGCGATTGCGCCATAAGAGGCGGAATTGACGATCAGTTCATGTAGCGCCAGGCCGACATGCACGGCGGCGTTCGGCGTCAGATGGGCGTTGATGCCAAAGATCGGCATGGAACCTGATGTTTCCGGCCAGTAGGGGGCGAACTGCTTTCCGGCGAGCTCGAACAGGAAGGCACCGCGCCAGCTGGAATCGGTGATCAGATCCTGCGAATTGGAGAGCGATTGCAGACGGCCGCGGAACTTTACAAGAAAGCTATCAAGCGAAATCGTGTTCCGGGCCGTCTGGGTGGCGATGCCCTGGATGATGGCAAGCAGGTTCTTGGAGCGGTGGGAAAGCTCGCGCAGCAGCGATTTCAGCACCTTTTCGCGATGCCGACTTTCGGTAATCTCCGAGATGACGGAGAGCAGGCCGTAGTTGTTGCGCGCGCCGGTACGTTGAACTTTCAGTTCGAATGTCCTGACTTCGCCATCGATTGCAACATCGACCTCGGCACTGCTGGAGGCGCCGGTTTCAAGCACCCTGTGCTTCATGGCGGCAAGGGATTTGCCATGTGCTTCGCCAAACAGCGAACCGTCATCACCACCGGTGACAAAACGCTTCTTGAAATAGGGAAGAAGATTCTCGGCATAGATCATGGCAAGGCCCGCATCCTGATACAGGACCGAGATAGCGGCGCTGGCGAGCGCGCGCTCCATCATGGCCGCTTTGCCTTCAGTGGTGAAAGGCGTTCCGGACTGTGGTCCAGTCGTATTCACTCGGCCGCCTTTCCTCAGTCCATCAGAACACAGGGAGGGATGCTACCCCTCCCGACAAAACTGCCGTTCATTCTAAAAGCAAGCGCTGCAAAAACCGTTAAAACCCCGAATACGCTCCGGCAGAGCCGGAACGCATTGCTACCGGAATGGTTCCGGCGCGGCTGAATTTCACGTTTCAGGCCGCCACACGGGTCGTTTCGTTGAAGAAAAGCGCCTGGCTGATGAGGGCCTTGACCATGTCGGGGTTGAAGGGCTTGGTCACGAGGAAGGTGGGCTCCGGCCGTTCTCCGGTCAGCAATCTCTCCGGGAAGGCGGTGATGAAGATGACGGGAACGCTCGATGTCTTCAGGATATCGTTGACAGCGTCGATGCCCGAGCTGCCGTCGGCAAGCTGGATATCGGCCAGCACCATGCTCGGCTTCGTCTTGTTGTAGAGCGCGACGGCTTCCGTATGGGTGCGGGCGATGCCGGTGACCCGGTGGCCGAGGCTTTCGACCATCTGCTCGATATCCATGGCGATCAGCGGTTCGTCTTCGATGATCATGATATCCGTGGCCACCTGGCGCGAAATCTCATGCGACGCCTTGTCGAGCAGTTGCATGGTTTCCTGTTCGGTGATCTCGAGAATCTCGCCGATTTCCGAGACGCGGAAATTCTCGACCGAGGCAAGCAGGAAAGCCTGCCTAGCGAGCGGCGAGACCTTTGAAAGGTTTAGCGTCGCGCGCTGTTCCCAAGCATAGGGAGAGGACGGTTCAGGAATCTCGACTGCAGTGGAACCAAATAATTGCGTGAACAGTTTGTAGAGTGCGACGCGGTCATTCGCGGTATCCGGGAATATGGACAGGTCGGCGATGATCGCCTCCAGGACGGCGGCGACATAAGCATCGCCCGATGTCTGGGTKCCGGTAAGCGCGCGGGAATAACGACGCAGATAAGGAAGGTGCGGCGCAATTCGAGTGGAAAGTGTCATTAAAAACTCCCGTCTACAGGCCGGTAAATGGCTGCTGCAATGACCTGAAAACGCGATCTTCATAAAAAAGTTCCGCAAGGTGAGGAACTTTTTTTACAGCGTCGCATTATCCTAGCCGACAAACGAAGGGCGTCACGTTTTGAACCATGTGAACGGAATGGATTTGCAGCATCAACGGTTTGAAAGAACCGGCTTGATCGATCTGATGTCCGTTCCATTTAGCTTTTGCAGAAGACATTGCCTTTCATCCCGAGACAACAGGCAAGAAGTGATCATTTGATGACAACACAAAAGACAGAAGCACCGGACGTGCGCCAGCTGGAAGTGCGGGCGAGCGATATACTGGACCCGAACAATCAGATCGGCGTCAGGCTGCGATCGCTCTATGCTGCCGCTCATGAGGAAGCTATTCCCGATCGCTTCCTGGACCTGCTGGAAAAACTCGACCGAGCCGAACTCATGGCTGCCGCAAAGATGGCCGAATAGGAATACCCGCATGGAAAAAGCGCAACCGAGCTTCAAGCGCGAACTCCTGGCGGCCCTGCCAAGTCTTCGCGCCTTTGCAATATCCCTGATCGGCCGACACGACCGCGCCGACGATCTGGTCCAGGACACCATCATGAAAGCCTGGGCCAAGCAGGACCATTTCGAGATGGGCACCAACATGAAGGCCTGGCTCTTCACGATCCTGCGCAACGAGCTTTACAGCCAGATGCGCAAGAGCGGCCGTGAGGTGCAGGACAGTGATGGTTTGTTTACCGAATCCATGGCGACGCACCCGTCCCAATACGGCGCGCTCGACCTGCAGGACTTCAAGAAGGCGCTGGACCAGCTGCCACCGGACCAGCGCGAAGCGATCATTCTCGTTGGCGCGTCGGGCTTCTCTTATGAGGAAGCGGCGGAAATCTGCGGCTGCGCCGTTGGCACCATCAAGAGCCGCGTGAACCGCGCGCGCCAGCGTCTACAGGATCTCCTGCAGATATCAGGCGAGGCGGATTTCGGCCCCGATGCCACATCGGCGCCGTTGACGTCGAAGGCCTTTGCCTTCTGATCAAAATGTTTCCTGGGAGGAAGGATGGCCGGCTGCCCTATCGGGCGCCGGCTTTTTTATGCGGTAAGATGGCTGGCCGATTTCAACATGATGCTACAAACAGATAGCGCGCCCAAAAAACCTGGACGCGCTCTGTTTTCGCGGCAATCACCCTGAAAGAAATGATGGATTAGTCGTGCCGCTTCGGGCCGATCAGATTGGACGCGACAAGAGCCGCGACGATACCCGCCGTCAGTAGCGGCTGAGAGCGGATAAGGCCGATGCCGACGGTTGCCAGGGATTCCATCGCTGCGCGACGTTCGCGGGCGCGGCGGGCTTCCTGGCGATTCATGATCGCCATGATGACCAAGACGATGATCGCGATCAGCAGCGCGCAGGCCGCCAGGAAAAGCGAGGCGCCGACCGGCCCGTAAATGCCTGCCAGCCAGATGGCGCCTGCGGTCACGCCAAGCGCATAGGCGGTCAGCAGAAAAAGCAACGCAACGGCGATGAAGATGCCGTTGCGCTTGGTGCGTTCCACCGTGCGGTGAACGCTCGTGCCGACGAGCAGGCTCAGGATTGGGAAGAGCATCGAGCCTCCTAAATCAATTCCAGCAAAAGTGCGTAGCGGTTTTGCGTCCGGAATTGCGCTAAAACAAACAGATAGAATGGTTCCGTTTTCAGAGAAAAGCGGAAATACTCTAGCGGCGGGCGAGCATGGCGACGAGCAGGCCGAAGGCGGCAGCCGCACCGACCGTTGCCAGCGGGTGACGACGCACGGTGTTTCGTACTTCGCCGGCGCCGCGCAGGTAACTTTCCTGGAGCTCTTTCAGCAGGTCCTCGCTGCGGCCGAGGATGTCTTCGTAGCTTGCGGATGCCTGCGAGCGGAGCTTTTCACCCTGATGGCGGGAGGTCTTGCCGAGAACATGCGTCAGTTCGGCGAGCTCTTCGCGCAGGGCTTCGATCTGGTCCTCGACACTGGCTTCGAGATTGTGGAGAGCGCCGTTACGGCGGCTGCGGCTGGACTGGAAGAAAGAATAGGCCATGATTGTCTCCATAGCTGGGCGCGGCTAAGCGCCGCCCGGTTTCATACGGGGTCAGCACCATCAGTGGCACGGAAGAGAGCGCCCGGCTTTGACCCAAATCATTGCGGACAACGCAGTTGGGCCGGAAAGGTTCCTCAGCTGGCGGGAAGCGCGCTGTGCGCCAGCACAAAAGGCGTGCCATCGACAGGGACCTGATTGACGCGCAACGGGCAGCCGAAGACGGACTGCATGGTTTCGTCCGTCAGTACCTCACGCACATTGCCGGCGGCCGCCAGCCGGCCGGATTTCATCAGCACGATCCTGTCGGCGAAGAGCGCCGTGAGGTTCAAATCGTGCATGACGGCGATTACGCCGCCGCCGCGTTCGCAGAAACTGCGCGCCAGCCTCATGATCGTCAGTTGATGACTAATGTCGAGGCTGGAGACGGGCTCGTCGAGCAGCAGCCAGCAGGGCCTGCCGTCGACAACAGGTTCAGCGATCTGGCAGAGAACGCGGGCGAGCTGCACGCGCTGCTGCTCGCCGCCTGACAGTTCCTGATAGAAACGGGCTTCGAAGCCTGTCAGATCGACAGCGGCAAGGGCTTTGGCGGCGGTCTCGTCGGCCTGATCCGGGCGAAGGTTGAGGCCCGAGGTCAGGCCCATACGGACGATCTCGCGCACCGTGAACGGGAACGAAATGGCGCTTGCCTGCGGCAGGACTCCGCGAACAATGGCGAGCTGCCATGGCTTGAGGGTGCGCACTTCTTCGCCGTTCAGACGAACCGAGCCGTTATAGATCAGTTCGCCGGAAACAGCTTTCATCGTCGTCGTCTTGCCGGAGCCGTTGGGGCCGGCAATCGCGGTCAGTTCACCGGCGTTTGCCGCGAAGGCGACGTCGCGCACGATGGTCTTGCCGGAAACGGATACGCTGACGTCGGAAACTTTGATCATCGACATAACTCAAAGGGCAAGGCGCGAGCGCTGCCGCAACAGGATCCAGAGGAAAAACGGGCCGCCGACGGCTGCCGTGATGATACCGATCGGCAGTTCGGCCGGTGCGACGATGGTGCGGGCGAGCACATCCGCGAAAATCAGCAACGAGCCTCCGAGCAGGGCGGAGGCCGGCAACAGGAAACGATGGTCGGGGCCGATMACCATGCGCAGGATATGCGGCACGACAATGCCGACGAAACCGATGCCGCCGCTGACGGCAACCGAAGCACCGGTTGCGGCGGCAACGGTGACGATGGCGATATTCTTCAGCCGCTGGACGGGTACGCCCATGTGAAAGGCTGCGGCCTCGCCGAGCGTGATGGCGTTCAGGCCGCGTGCCATGAAGGGGAGCGCGATGAAGGACAGGAGGATGATGGGGCCGGCGGCAGCGATCTTGACCCAGGTGGCGCCGGCAAGCGAGCCCATGCCCCAGAAGGTGAGATCGCGCAGCTGCTGGTCGTTTGCCATGTAGATCAGCACGCCCGTCAGCGCGCCGGCCAAGGCCCCGAGCGCGATGCCGGCGAGCAGCATGGTGGCGACAGAGGTCTGGCCGTTGCTGGTGGCGACCCGGTAGAGCAGCAGGGTGGTGGCGAGGCCGCCGCCGAAGGCTGCTAGCGGAAGGGCGTAAATGCCGAGCGCAAGGTAAAACGGTGCCGCGATCGTACCGCCGAGCACGATCATGACGACAGCGCCGAGAGCAGCCCCGGAGGAGACGCCGACAAGGCCGGGATCGGCCAGCGGGTTGCGGAACAGGCCCTGCATGACCGCGCCGGAGACGGCGAGCGATCCGCCGATCAGGAAGCCGAGGATGGCGCGGGGCAGGCGGATATCGAAGATGATGATCCGGTCACGCGCGCTGAGTGCCGTTTCGGAGCCCGTCATATTTCTCATGACATCGAGAATGGAAGCGTCCGATGCCCCTGTCGTGATGGAAAAGAGCAGGGCGAAGACGGAAGCCAAGATGAGAAAGGTGATACCCAGCAGGGCGAGGTTGGTTCTGTCGCCCGCCTGCCTGCTTCTGCGGAATGTCACAGGGAAGGATCGCCTGTTTTCCATCATGGCTTCCGGAACGGCCATCGTCAGCCCCCGTAGATCGCCGTGTTGAGCTCGCGAACGGCGCTTGCCGTGCGCGGGCCAAAGCCCAGCAGATGCATGCCGTCCATGCGGATGATCGCCTTTTTTTCGCCGGCCGGCGTCAGCGCGATCGATGGCTGGGCGAGCAGATCCTCGTTCTTGGTGCCGGCACCGTCGCCGCGGTTCATCATCAGGATCACGTCGGGCTTGGCGCTGATGATCGCCTCATCGGTGAGCGGCTTGTAGCCGGGGAATTCGCCGACAGCGTTGATGGCGCCGGCAAGCTTGATGATGCCGTCAGCAGCGGTGCCGGTGCCCGAAGCCATGATGCGGCCGTTCTGGGCGCTGAGGACGAAAAGAACGCGCTTGCGCTCCGCCTCGGGGCGCTTTCCGGCATCAGTGACGGCGGCGTCGAGATCGGCGCCGACCTTTTCTTCAAGCGCCTTAGCCTTATCCTGAACGTTCAGGAGCGTGCCGACGCGATCGATCTTGGCGATGATGCCGTCGCGCGTATAGGCGTTCGGAACGGTCTCGAAGGGCACGCTGGCGTTCTTCAGAACGTTCAGCGCTTCCTGCGGGCCTGAGCCCTCGACGGCGATGATCGCCGTCGGGTTCATGGCGAGAATGCCTTCCGGCGAAAGCGCGCGCATGTAGCCGACGTCGGGCAGCTTCAAGGCGGCTTCCGGATACGTGCTCGTCGTATCGCGGGCGATCAGCCTGCTTTCCTCGCCGAGCGCGTAGATAACCTYGGTGACGTCGCCGCCGACCGAAACCAGCCGCGAGGTGTCGAGCTTCTTGTCCTCGGCATGCGCGGCGCGGACGAAAGCATAGCTCTCGCCAGCGGGTGCCGCCGGGATCAGCGGCAGGGCCATGACGGCCGCCGTCAAGGCMAGTTCCCAGAGACGGATCCGGCGCAGGTTGTTACGCATCTTCATCGTTGCGATCCTTATGCGGCGACGCTCGTTGCCCGCGGCAGGTTTTCCATGATCTCACGCCATTCGCCACTCTCGTCGGAGCCTTCCTTCCGCTTGCCGAAGAACTGGATGATCATGTTGCCTTCGGCGTCATAGGCTTCGAGCGAGGTGACATGGCCATCCTTGGTCGGCTTGCGCACGGCCCAGGTCTCGGMAATGTGGTCCTGGCGCAGATGCAGGTGGAAGGTCTCGTCGAGGATGTTGATCCACGGACCCATCGGCTGGACGTTGAAGATCGGGCCGGCATGGATCTGCACGATGCCGTTATTGGCAACGAAGCACATGATCGGCAGGCCTGATTTGACGGAAGCATGCATCATGTCGGCCGTCGCCGTATTGTCGAGCTTCCAGGCATAGTCGTYGCCGACGGTGCGCACGGCGGCCTGGCGGCCGATCTTCAGGCGCTTCAGCATGCCGAAGAATTCATGCGTGTCGGTCATCTTGCTCCAGTTGTCACGCAGCTCTTCGCGGCTGACATTGCCGTCCTCGTCAGAAGCGGAAGATGCTTCTGCCTCGACGAGTTCCTGGCCCTGGTCATCGAGCTTCAACTCGGCGACGATGCGATGGTAGGCTTCGACGTTTGATGCCGGGCGCAGATGGATCTTGTGGACGGCGTTGCCGGTCTTGTCGAAATACTGAAGGCTGAGGCGCTCGGCGTCGCCATCCTTCTTGGTGACGGCAAAGGCGTGGACCCAGCGGCTCGGGAAGACGCGCAGATCGATGTTTTCGCCGAGCACGATGGCGTTGTGCTCGCCGACCTTGATGTTTTCGTAGACGCCGATCTTCTCGTGCACGGCGCTTTCGTTGCGCGACAGCGCCATGACTTCGCCGAGATCGGCGACACGCTCCAGGAGCTTTGCGGCGCTGGCATCGATACTGATAGCACTGATGCCGACTTCGGCGGCAACGAGGGCCGCCTCGGAAATCTTGAGCTGCGCGGCAATGTCGCGCTCGCGCATCTTCGGATTTTCAGCGCGGAATGCGCGGATTTCGGATGGTGCCGGTCTGATCTGCTCGGTCATGTTCTACCCTGCTTATTGAGGCYACTTGTTGAGAATGAGTTTGCCCTGACGGGTGATCTTCAGGCGGTAGATCACGCCATCGTGCCGAATCATGATCTCGTTGGTGCCGGCAAAAAGATCGCCGCTTTCGAGAACACGGATTTCGGCCACTGCCGGTTCGTTGCGCAGCTGTGCGAGCTTAAAGGTATCTGGCTTTTCAACCATCATTTCGGTCGGCTTATTCCGTGATTGCGGGGGTCAAGACCCCGGGTCCGGTGACATTTATCTTGACTCTCATACTCATAGTTTTTTAAAGACGCAATAATTGAAGACAAAAGCAGTCAAGTTTTTGATGCTGCTGTTTTGGAGCCGTTTGACGGCGGTCGATTTGCTCTGTGGAGAGGCGATAATGACGGGTCGGTTTGCTGCGTTTGCGACTGGTGTGCTGTTTTCGATTTCGGGGGCGCAGGCCTATGCACAGGATGCCGCTGCCGCCTCCAAACTGGATGTCGAGCTCAATGCGCTGACGCCCTCGCAGAAGGGTTGCATGATGACCTTCGTTGCCGAAAACAATCTGGCGACGCCGATCAACAAGGTCTCCTTCGAACTCGCCTTCTTCAACGACAAGAATGCCGTCGACCGGATCACCGTGCTCGATTTCCGCGATCTGCCGCAGGGCAAGAAGCGCGTGCGCCAGTTCGATATGCCTGGTGTCAAGTGCGAGACGGTCACGCGCGTCCTCATCAACGACACGCCTGTCTGCGACGGACCGGCTGCCGGTGAATGCATGAAGGGTCTCGTGACCCGTTCGCAGATTTCGGTTCCTTTCGAAGGCTAAGACAAGGTCGAAAGCCAAAACCGGGCCGGGAGGAAACCCGGCACGCATATTCAGGCTGTCCGAGGCGCAAAATGGCAATTTCAGCGAAGTCCAGATCGAGACGCGTGCTCATCGAGGAGGCGAGCGCTGACGATAGCCTGAATGACAATAATCCCGGCATGCATCCCGGCCACGAACTATCCGACCTGCGCAATGCGCAGCGCCAGCCGGCCGGCGAGCAGGTGATCCATTATGCGCGTTTCGCGCAGATCTCCTCTTTCCCCGATCATCCGGAAGCAGCATCGGCCTCTTCCGTCACCCCGCCGCCGATGGATGCGGCAGTGGAAAAGCAGGAAGACGAGAAGTCGCCGGTGCGGCGGCGGGTGGCGCTGACGTGTATTTGCTCGTTCTTTTTTCATGCCGGTCTGGTGATTGCTCTTACGATATTCGCTCCAGAGCCGTCGTTTGAGGCGATTGAAGATGCTGGTGAGGCCGTTAGCGTCGTTGTGTACGGCGATTCCGATCTTGACCAAACATCGGCGGGTGATCCTGATCTGGAAATCAAGCCTGATGAAATTGCCGCGGAAGAAGTTGAGCCGGATACGATTCAATCCACTAGGCAAACTGCCGAACTCCAGCCTACGGAAACACAATCCGAGCAAGCGCAGCCAATGGACGCCGAACCTGTAGAGGCCGAAGGTTCGAGTCGCCAAGACTCGACGAAAGGCGTCAGCACGGGGCAGGATGCACCACAAACCGATGGTACATCAACCACCGCAGGTAGAGGTGACGGCATGGGAAGTGCGGCCGTAGCCAACTACCCCGGCAAGATCCAAAAGCGTATTCGTCGTGCGGTTCGCGTGCCTGAAGAATATAAGAAAATGAAGGGAGTAACTGTCAGCGTCCGCTTGACCATCAACGGTACCGGCAGGGTAGACGCGCTCTCCGTTTCCCGCAGTTCGGGTATTGCAGAGTTGGACAAGGTTGTTCTCGATGGCGTGCGCCGAGCTGCACCTTTTCCTCCGCTTCCGTCGGAGTGGGGTAAATCGACCTGGTCATTTACCCAGAACGTCGAGGTCTCGAGATAATATGATAAAAATAATCAACTTTATACTTTACTCTAAAAATCAAGTTTAATAAGGTGCCGTTCGCACACGCAGGAATCGTGTGACGATCAACGAGCGAACGGGTGGTAAATGGCTCGAAAGGCGAAGAAGGGGGCGAACCGGGAGATCCGTGTTCAAGCCGATCAGGAGACGAAGGAGTCTTCCTCCGGACGCTCCAAGCTGGATGGCCGCAGTTTCCTCTATGTCGGCGGTCGTGATTGCCAGGTGGCGCATCTTCGCCAGATCGCCAGCAATTTCGGCGCCGAGCTCATCCATCATGACGGCGGCCTTCGCGAAGCCGTTTCGCGCATCGATACATTGCTTCCCTCGGTCGACTGCGTGTTCTGCCCCATCGACTGTATCAGCCACGATGCCTGCCTGCGTGTGAAGACCGGCTGCAAGAAGTTCAGCAAGGCCTTCATCCCATTGCGCAACGGCAGCAAGTCCAGCCTGGAGCGTGCGCTGCAGACGATGAACGAACGAGACAATTCGCGATGACTGAAGAACGCCCTGACGGGTTTACGATGATCGGCCTGCATAAGCTTGCCGCTCACGGCGGCGATGGCCTGGTGCCGGAGCTCTACGAGATTTTCCTTGAGAATGCCGCGCGTCAGCGCAGCTATCCGAACGTGGTGCTGTTTCCCGCCTGGGAAGCGCGCATGCCCGGTGAAGAGGCCGCAAAACCCATTGGCGCGGATGCTGCCAAGGGCAATAATATCGTCGCCTTTCCGCTTTATGCTGAGCGGGCGGACAAGAAAAAGGCGTAGGGAGTTTTTGATGTATATCGCGATGAACCGTTTCAAGGTTGCAGCCGGCGCCGAGGGTGATTTCGAGGCTGTCTGGCGCAACCGCGACTCGAGCCTCTCCGAGGTTCCGGGTTTCGTCGAATTCCGCCTGCTGCGCGGCAAGGCCAATGCGGAGGAGGGCTATACGCTATTTTCTTCCCACACGCTCTGGCGCAGCGAAGAGGATTTTCTGAACTGGACGAAGTCGGAGAATTTCCGTGCTGCGCATCGCAATGCTGGCGAGCGCAGGGAGATGTACAAGGGCCCGCCGGTGTTTGAGGGCTTCAACGTCGTGGATGGCATATGAGCGGCGATCCCGATCGCATCGAGGTTCTGCCAGTTCTGCCGTCACTCGATATTGGGGAGACGCTATCCTTTTATCGCGATCAGCTCGGCTTTGCCAAAATCGTGTATCAGGCGCCGGACTATCTGATCCTCCGGCGCGATGAGATGGAGCTGCATTTCTGGCTAACCGATGATCGCTCTCTGCCGGAAAAGACCTCCGTCTATCTGCGCGGCGGGCGCATTGCAGCGCTGCATGAGGAATATCATGCGAAGGGCGTTCCACGCCTGACGGATATGGAAGTGCGGGCGTGGAATATGGAGGAATTCTATATCCATGATCCGCATGGCAATCTCTTGCGATTTGGACGGATACCGAAGACGGTTGGTTAGGTTTCGATACGGAAAGGCGTTCGCCGACTTCCCCTTCTCCCCCACGGGGGAGAAGGTGGCCCGAAGGGTCGGATGAGGGGGCTCCGGATACCGACGGGAGATAGTGTCAGACAAGCTCGACAAGTTTTTTCATCGCATCGTCGCGAGAACAGTGATTGTGGCGTGATGCGAGGATGGCACCCGTGGCCCCCTCATCCGCCCTCCGGGCACCTTCTCCCCTGTTGGGAGAAGGGGGCTAGTCCCGAACCCGCCAGAACGCACTCGCCGAAACCGCCAGCCAGCCTAGCATCATCGCCCAGCCGCCGGTCGGGGCTGCGTATGGGAACAGACCGGAGCCGGTGAAGCGGAGGGTGACGAGATCGCCCGCAAACAGCAGTGTCCCCGCAATCATCAGCAAACCGGCGAGCCAGGCGGTTTTGATTTTGCCTGCACCGAGCGCCAGTGCCAGAAGGGCAGGGGCGTGGGCAAGGCACATGGTGGAGGCCGAGGCGGCCAGATGCGCATCGCCGCCGCCATGGGCGGCAAGGGCGGCAAGAGCCACGCCTGCAAGGCCGAACAGGCCGGCGAAGAGGAAGAGCACCGGCTCCAGACGCGCGTTCAGGCTCATGATTGTTCCTTGTTCTGCATGTGATGGGCGAGCCGTTCGACCGGCGTCCAGATGAGGTCGCGCAGCGCCTGGCTGGGAATGGTTTCGTCCATAGCCTGGCGGAAGCAAAGCAGCCATTCGTCGCGTTCGACAGGGCCGATCTCGGCGACGAAATGGCGGCTGCGCAGACGGGGATGGCCGCGCTTGTCGGTATAGAGCGGCGGGCCGCCGAGATAACCGGTCATATATTCGTAGAATTTTTCTTCGCTGCCTTCGAGGCTTGGCGGATGCACGGCGCGCACGTGTTTCGCCTCCGGCAGCGTATCCATCAGCTCGTAGAAGCGATGGGTCAGAGCCCGGACCACCGGATCGCCTCCGATCGCCTCATATAAAGTCGTCACCTGTTCCGACAAGAAACCATCCCTTTAATACCCGCCCCAAGAGTGGCACGCATCCCCTGCGCCGCTCCGGGTTTTATACCAGCATCGGCTCACCAAAAACCGTTTCAGGCTTTTCGGTCCGATACTTAGATGCACCCGATCAAAAAGGATCGCAACTGTCATCAAAACACCGCGTCACTTCGCGCATAATCCTTTGCGAGGCAGGGTCTGCAGCCGATTCTTCTTGACAAAACCGTCCGGACGGTATCTTTATCAATCCATGTCAAACGCCCATCATCGCAAGAAACAACCCGTGCTCGTACGCCAGCAATTGCTGGAGGTCGCCGCGCGCCTTGCTGGTGAGAGTGGCATGAGCGCTGTGACGCTCGATGCGGTCTCGGCCGCGTCAGGTGTCAGCAAGGGCGGGCTGCTGCATCACTTTCCGACGAAGAACGCGCTGCTGGATGCCCTGTTCGAAAGCCTGCTGGAGAAGTTCGACGCCGATATAGACGAGTTGATGCGCGGCGACCCGCTGCCGCAGGGACGTTTCTCGCGCGCCTATCTGCAGGCGGTGTCCGGGCTGAAGGATCGTCCCGATGATTCCCGAAGCTGGACGCAGGTGACGATCGCGCTGCTTGCCGAACCCCGGTTGCGCCTGCGATGGCGCCAATGGGTGGCGGCGAGGGCCGAGGAATATATCGGCACCGACTCCGCGCTCGACACCCTGATCGTCCGTTTTGCCGCCGACGGTCTGTGGTTCGCAGATACGTTGGAAAGCCATGATATCAGCGATGCTCTGAGGCGAGACCTGATCGCCCGCCTCATCGAGCTGACCCACAAGTAGATTACGAAGGAATACCGCCATGAACCCGGCTGCTGTCTATGGGCTGCTCGTTGCAGCCATCGTGCTTGAAGTTATCGGCACGACAGCACTTCAGCTTTCCCAGCAGTTCACCCGCCTCGGGCCGACGGCGCTTGTGGTCGTCTGCTATGGGGCCGCCTTCTACTGCCTGTCGCTGACACTGAAGCATATTCCCGTCGGCATCGCCTATGCGATTTGGAGCGCTTTGGGAATCGTGCTGATTTCCACCGTCGGGCTTATCTTTTTCAAGCAGCGGCTGGATACGCCTGCCATCATCGGCCTCGGCCTGATCATCTCGGGCGTGGTCGTCGTCAACCTGTTCTCCAAGTCCATTTCCCATTGATCTGAAAGGGGGTTTTTCCGGGTCGCGAAGCCTGGAAAAATCCTCTTTGTCAAAATGCCGACAAAGGTCTATGTCTTCCTCTGATGCGGAGGAGAAACCGCTTTGGCTGTTCATTTCTCCAAAGCGCTTTGAATCCCGCCTTCCTGATTGCCCAAAATCCAAAGGTTCTAGAGGAGCACCGCCATGGCCATTCGCACCGTCGTCTGGGGAGAGAACATCCATGAGACAACCAACGAGATCGTCCGGGGCATCTATCCCGAGGGCATGCACACGACCATTGCCAAGGCGCTGAACAGCGATCCGGCGATTTCCGCGACGACCGCGACCCTGCAGGAGCCCGAACATGGGTTGACGGAGGCCCGGCTTGCCGAGACCGATGTCCTGACCTGGTGGGGCCATAAGGATCATGGCGCCGTCTCCGACGAAGTTGTCGAGCGTGTCGCCAAGCGGGTGTGGGAAGGCATGGGCCTGCTTGTGCTGCATTCCGGCCATTTCTCGAAGATCTTCAAGCGTCTGATGGGCACGCCCTGCGCGCTGAAATGGCGCGAGGCGGGCGAACGCGAGCGGCTGTGGACGATCAATCAGCGCCATCCGATCGCTGCCGGCATCGGCGAGCATTTCGAGCTGGAGAACGAAGAGATGTACGGCGAGCAGTTCTCGGTACCGGAGCCGCTGGAAACGGTGTTCATCTCCTGGTTCCAGGGTGGCGAAGTCTTCCGCTCCGGCCTGACCTGGCGCCGCGGTGCCGGCAACATCTTCTATTTCCGCCCCGGCCATGAAACCTACCCGACCTACCACGATGCCAACGTGCAGAAGGTGCTGATYAACGGCGTCAAGTGGGCCTATAACGCCGAGGGTGCATTGAAGAGCATCACCGATGCTCCAAATGTGCCGGTAGAAAAAGCACTGGAGCCGATCGTCGAGCGCGGCCCGAGACTGCACCAGGCCGGCGAAGCCGGTTACCGCTGAGGAGCATCCATGCGACTACTCGTTCTTGGTACGGGCGTGATGGCGAAAAACCAGCTCGCCCACTTCATKAATATGGACGGCGTGACCGTGGTCGGCGCCGTCGACACGGATTCCGAACGTCTGGCCGCCTTTGCCGATAAGTTCAATATCGAGAAGCGGTTTCTGACGCTGGAGGAGGCGATCGCCTGGGGCGAATTCGATGCGGCGACAAATATTACGCCCGACCGGATTCACCACCCGACCACCATGGCGCTGATCGCGGCCGGCAAGCATGTGCTTTGTGAGAAACCGCTGGCGGAAAATTATCCAAGGGCGCTGGAGATGACGGAAGCGGCTGAAAAGGCCGGCGTCATCAACATGGTGAACCTCACCTATCGCAACGTCGCTCCCCTGCAGCGCGCCCGCGAGATGGTGCTCTCGGGCGAGCTCGGCACGATCAAGCATGTGGAGGCCTCCTATCTTCAGAGCTGGCTCGTTTCGCGTGCCTGGGGCGACTGGCGCACGGAATCCACCTGGCTGTGGCGCCTATCCACCGGTCACGGTTCGAACGGCGTGCTCGGCGATGTCGGCATCCATATCCTCGACTTCGCAGCCTATGGCGCTGCAACCGACATCGACCACGTCTTTGCACGGCTCAAGACCTTCAACAAGGCGCCGGGCGGCCAGATCGGCGAGTATATGCTGGACGCCAATGACAGCTTCACCATGTCGGTCGATTTCGCCAATGGCGCGCTCGGCGTCATCCACGCGAGCCGCTGGGCAACCGGACACCTGAATGAGCTGAGGCTGCGCATCTACGGCGAGAAGGGCAGCCTCGAAGTMATCCACCGTCCAAGCGGTTCTGAACTGTATGGCTGCCTTGGTGAGGACGTGGAAACTGCAAACTGGAAGCCGATCGAGGTAGCGCCGGTTGCCACCAACTATCAGCGTTTTGCCGAAGCGGTGGCGAGTGGCGTGCAGCTCGATCCGAACTTCCGCCATGCGGCAAACCTGCAGAAGGTGCTCGACCTTGCCATGGTCAGCGAGCGCGAACGCCGCGAGCTTAAAGTCTGATATTTCTCCCGGATATGTCTTTGGGAAACGGGAACCGCCGTGTTTCGCGCGGCGGTTCCCTGCGGCATTTGACCGCTAGAGCGATACTTGAGGCGCGGTCGGGATTATCCATATTTAGGAAATGGCAAACGCGCTGATGTCGTGTCGGCTCCTGCGCGGAAGGCCATGCAATTTCCCCGAACATTTCCGTTTTTCTTCGAAATACGGAAGCGCTCTATTTTTCGTCTTGAGGCAATTCCGGACGCAAAACCGCTGTGCACTTTTGCTGGAGTTGCTTTAGTCAGCAATGGAAAGCCTATGACTGACGGTATCGCCAATACACCCCTTCCCGAAAAATCAGGATCCACCTTCGCCGAGCAGGGCTTCGTCACTGCCGGGATCGCCCCCATGGATCGCCCCAGTGCCGTGACGCGCTTCTTCATGGGCATCGTCGCCTGGGCCGAGCGCCTGAACTTCAAATATGCAAAGCTCGGCAATCCGCCGGTCTATGACATCAATGTTTTCCCGTGGGCGAAGGAGGTCGAGAAGGCCTGGCCGCAGATCCGCGCCGAGCTTGATCGCGTGCTCGTGCGCCAGAGCGAGCTCCCGAGCTTTCAGGAAATCGCCACCGACGTGCAGACCATCTCCAAGGATAACACGTGGAAGACCTTTTTCCTTTCCGGCTTCGGCCTGAAGTCGGAGCAGAATATCCGGGCCTGCCCGGAAACCTGGAAGGCCGTGCAGAAGATCCCGGGGTTGAAGACGGCGATGTTCTCGATCTTCGAGCCCGGCAAACACCTGCCGGCGCATCGCGGCCCGTATAATGGCGTATTGCGCCTGCATCTCGGCATGATCGTGCCTGATGCCACCGACAAGCTTGCCATCCGCGTCCAGGACCAGATCTGCCACTGGCAGGAAGGCAAGGCGCTGATCTTCGACGATGCCTATGAGCACGAGGCCTGGAACCACACGGACAAGACGCGCGTCGTTCTGTTCATCGATTTCGTGAAGCCGCTGAAATTCCCGGCACGGATCGTCAACTGGCTTCTGCTCAATCTTGCGGTTTTCACGCCGTTCATTCGCGAAGGGCTGGATAATCACAAGGAATGGGAAAAGAAGTTCTATGCGCAGGCAGAAGCGCTGCGGAACCGCACCTGACAAAAAAGCCCCGCCAGTCGAGGCGGGGCCGCATCTTTTCATTCGATGATCTGATCGCTTATTCGATGACCTGGACCACGCGGTGGGTCCGGGGCTCGACGATCACATGGCGATTGTTGATGACCGTATAGGCATAGCGCGGATTATCCGGCACCGGCATCACCTGGACTTCGGCAGGAAGCGGCTTGCCGACGACGATCGGCTGCTCCACGACGACGGTAGACGGCGGAGCCGGCTGTTCCTGGACGTAGGTGACGACTTCGCGCGGCGGCGGATCGACGACAGCGCYGGCGACACCGCCTGCCACGCCGCCAATTGCTGCACCCACGGGACCGCCGACAATTGCGCCGGTGATTGCGCCACCGGCTGCACCCGTTACAGCCCCGTCTGCCATCGCATTGGTGGCGAGCGACGAGAGCGCAAGCGCGCCGGACACAAGAATGATCTTGTACATTTTGCTTCTCCTTAGTTCCAGAGGAATTCCGCTGTTCGAGGAGATACGGAAATGCTCTATCTCATTGCTTTTCAAACAATTCCGGACGCGAAACCGCGTCGTAGATCTGCTGGGAATTGTTTTGGTTTGCGCTGAGGAAACGAGCCTGCCGTTTCGATGTTCCTGGTTTCAGGAGTCACKCTTTGGCAACTGAGGTCACAGTGCGTGAGGCCTATTCGAGCCTGCGGCGGAACAACCAGGCGGCGGCACCAAGCGTTGCGCAGGCGATCAATGCCAGCGGGATCGTCTGGTTCAACACTTCTTCTGCAGGGATATCCTTCAGGAAAACGCCTTTGACGATGACCAGGAAATAGCGCAGCGGATTGATAATAGTCACCGGCTGCAGCCACTCCGGCATGTTCTCGATCGGGGTTGCGAAACCCGAGAGCAGCATGGCCGGCACCATGAACAGGAAGGCGCCGAGGATGGCCTGCTGCTGTGTCATCGACAGGGCCGAGATGAAGAGGCCGAGGCCTGCCACCGAACCCAGATAGAAGATCGAGCTGCCGTAGAGCAGCAGGAGGGAACCGCGCAACGGCACGCCGAAGATGAAGATCGCCGCCAGCACATAGAGTGTCATGTGGAAGAGGCCGATCATGACAGGCGGAACGAGCTTGCCGATCAGGATTTCATGGACGCGCAGCGGCGAAACCATGAGCTGGTCGAAAGTGCCGAGTTCCCTTTCGCGGGCAATCGAAAGGGCGGTGACGATGAGGCCGATCAAGAGGGCGATGCTGGCGATCAGGTTCGGCACCATGAACCATTGATAGGTGAGGTTGGCATTGAACCAGTTGCGCGGCACGGTCGCGACAGTTCTGGCCATGGCGCGCCGACCCGCCGGCGTTTCGGCTGAAAGCGTCATGCCGATCTGCGTGAGATAGCCGGAGACGATCTGCGAGGCGTTGGAGCGGCGSCCGTCGAGGATGATCTGCAGATCRGMKGRKATRCCGGCCTCGATGTTGCGGGAGAAATCCGGGCCGATCTCGATTGCGGCAATGACGGACTGGCCGTCGATCGCCTCGCGGATGTCGGCCTGGTTGGCGGCGGTCTCGATATGCCGGAAAGTCGGGGAGCCCTGGATGCGCTGGATCAGTTCCTGTCCCCAATGGCCGCTGTCGCGGTTCAGCACCATGACATCGACATTGCGCACTTCGAGCGTCGCCGCATAAGAGAAGATGAGAAGCTGCATGAGGGGCGGCACGATCAGCACGAAGCGTCCCTTGGGATCGCGCATCACGGCGAGCAGTTCCTTTGTCATGAGAGCCTTCAGGCGGGTCCACCACATCTCAGCCGATCCTCTTCCTGGTGCTGCGGGCCGCCAGCACAAACATGATGCCGCCGATGACGAGCATGACGGCAATGGAGCGGGCAAACATCGGCCAGATATCGCCGGCGAGGAACACCGTCTGCAGGCTGGGGATCAGGTAGCGGGCGGGCACGATGATGGTGATCCACTGGATGATCTGGGGCATGGAGTTGATCTCGAAGAGGAAGCCCGACAGCAGGAACGCCGGCAGGAAGGCCGTGATCAGCGCGATCTGCGAGGCGAGGAACTGGTTCTTGGTTGCCGTGGAGATCAGCAGGCCCTGGCCGAGCGCCGGTATCAGGAAGGCGGCCGACAGCCCATAAAGGGCGAAAACCGAGCCGCGGAAGGGCACRTCGAAGAGGAAGACGGCGAGCAGCACGCAGAGCGTCATGGAGGCGAGGCCGAGCAGGAAATAGGGCAGGATCTTGCCGGCCAGCAGTTCAGCCGCCGTCACCGGTGTGGCCATCATCGCTTCCATCGTGCCGCGCTCCCATTCGCGGGCGACGACGAGCGAGGTCAGAAGGGTGCCGACCAGCGTCATGACGATGGCGATGGAGCCGGGGACGAGGAAATTGCGGCTCGTCAGCTCCGGATTGAACCAGAAGCGCTGCTCGATGGAGATGGGCGGACCTGATGCCACCGTTTCTGACTGGCGCTGGCGCTCCCAGTTGGCGACGGCGCCCTGCGCGTAGTTCTGGACGAAATTGGCGGTGTTCGGGTMGGAGCCATCGACGAGAACCTGGATCTGCGGTCGCCTGCCCGCGGCATAGTCCGTCGCGAAATCCGCCGGGATCACGACAATGCCGCGCACCTTGCCGAGCACGAGATCGTCATGGAACATGCGCTGGTCGCGCCCGACTGTGACGGAGAAATAGCGGGAGGCCTGGAAGCTTGCCGAAAGATCCTGCGTCAGCGGTGTCGCCTGTTCCAGCACCAGGCCGATGCGGGTGCGCGTCGTATCCAGCGACACACCATAGCCGAAGAGGAAGAGCAGGATCAGAGGCAGCACGAAGGCGATGAGAATGGTGCTGGGGTCGCGGATCGCCTGATAGCTTTCCTTGCGCACGAGGGCTGTGAAACGGCGGATGCGGGAGGAGGTGCTCATGCGGCTTCCTCCGTTTCGGATTCCTGTACCAGCGCGATGAAGGCGTCCTCCATCGTCGGGTCAGGCCGTTCCTTTGACGCGACACGCGCCTTCAACTCGTCGGGCGAACCGAGCGCAATCGACCGGCCGCGATAGATCAGCGAGATGCGGTCGCAATATTCGGCCTCGTCCATGAAATGCGTCGTCACCAGAACAGTGACGCCCTTTTCGACGAGCGCATTGATATGGGTCCAGAATTCGCGCCGGGTAATCGGATCGACGCCTGACGTCGGCTCATCGAGGAACAGGGCGCGCGGCTCGTGCATGACGGCGCAGGCAAGGGCCAGGCGCTGTTTCAGGCCGAGCGGCAGGTCCTTGGCCGAATGGCGCGCATGGCGGCCGAAATCGAATATCTCGGTCATCAGCTCGATGCGCTCGCGCCGGCGGCTGCCTGAGAGGCCATAGACGCCGGCGAAGAATTCGAGGTTCTGCATCACAGTGAGATCGCCGTAAAGCGAGAATTTCTGCGCCATGTAGCCGAGCTGGTTGCGGGCTTCGGCGGCATCCTTGCGCAGGTCGAAGCCGGCGACGCGGCCTTCTCCCTCTGTTGGTTTCAAGAGGCCGCAGAGCATCTTGAAGGTGGTGGATTTGCYGGCGCCGTTCGGCCCGAGCAGGCCGAAGATCTCGCCGCGGCTTATATCGAAGGTGATCTTGTCGGCGGCGGTGAAATCCCCGAAACGCTTGGTCAGGCCGCGGGCCTCGATGACGGGGCGGTCGCCGGTTTCGCTGGGTGATTTCTGCGCTTCTGCGAGTTTCGAGCGCCCGCCAGGGCCGCCGCCCAGCATGTCGACAAAGGCGTCCTCGAAGCGGGCAGGGGTGGGTGTCAGCTTCGCCCCGTTGCCGGCGCCGCCGATGTCGGGCGTCTCGTCCTTGCCGGTGACGAGGCGGATGGCATCGCCCTGGATGACACCGTCGATGACGCCTTTCGTCTGCAAGAGTTCGGCCAGCACCTGCCGCCTGCGGCCGGTGACACCCGAAACCTTGAAGACGCGATCCTCGACTCGGTCCGTCAGATCATGCGGCTTGCCGGAAAAGAGCAGCTTGCCCTGGTTGAGCAGCAGCACATGGTCGCAGGCTTCGGCCTCATCCAGATAGGCCGTCGACCAGAGCACGCCGATGCCTTCCTGCGTCAGGTTCTCGACCATCTTCCAGAGATCGCGCCGCGAGATCGGATCGACGCCGACGCCGGGCTCGTCGAGCAGCAGCAGGCGTGGCTTTTTCAAGAGCGCGCAGGCAAGGCCGAGTTTCTGCTTCATGCCGCCCGAAAGCTTGCCGGCGAGCCGTGTCGTGAAGCGCTTCAGGTCGGTGAAGGTCAGAAGTTCCTCGAAGGAGGCGGCGCGCTCGGCCTTGGGCAGGCCGCGCAGATCGGCATAGAGATCGAGATTCTCCTGAACCGAGAGGTCCTCATAGAGGCCGAAGCGCTGCGGCATGTAGCCGATCGAGGCCTGGATGGCCGCCGGGTTCCTGGCGGTATCGAAGCCCAGCACCTCGACCGTGCCGCTCTCCGGCAGCATGAGGCCGGTCATCAGCCGGATCAGCGTCGTCTTGCCGGCGCCATCGGGGCCGACGAGGCCGGTGATGGCGCCGCCCTTCACTTCGCCGGAGACGGCATCCAGCGCCGGCGGGGCATCGCCGAAGCGCTTGGTGACATCGGCAAGCCGGACCAGCGCCTCATCCGTTTGCGGGGAGGAGGTCATTGCGCGGCCGGCGCGGGAAAGTGCACGGTAACAGGCATGCCCTGGCGCAGATCCGGGCCGGGCTTGTCGATGACGATGCGCAGGCGATAGACGAGATCGGTGCGAAGCTCGGGCGTCTCGACCGATTTCGGCGTGAATTCGGCGACCGGCGAGATGAATCCTACAGTGCCTTCATAGGGCTTGTCCGGATGCGTATCCGAGGTCACCTGAACCTTCATGCCGGGCTGCAGGCGGCCGAGATCGCCTTCGGCCACATAGCTGCGCACCCAGACCGGCTGCGTCAGCGACAGGACATAGACGGTATCGGCCGGCGAGACGATGGCGCCGGGTTCCCGCACACGGGAAAGGATGACACCGTCATTCGGCGCAAGCAGTTCGGCATCGGCAAGCGAGATACGGGCGGAGACCAGCGCCGATTGGGCGGCCTTCAACTGCGCCTCGGCAGCGGAGATATCTTCCACGCGGGTGCCTTCCTGCAGCAGTTTCAGGGCCTGATTGGCGGAGTCGGCACGCGCGGCCGCCATCGAGCGATTGGCCGTCGCCGTGTCGAGATTGGCTTCGGAGATCGTGCCCTGCGGGCGCAGCTGGCGAGCGCGGTCATAGGCAATATTGGCGTTTCTGAGCGCTGCGAGGCTCTCGTCATAGGAGGCGCTGGCCTGGGCAATTTCCGTCGGCCGCGGGCCGGCTCTGAGCTTGTCGAGCATCGCCTGCAGGGCAGCGACGTCGGCCTCGGCGGAGGCAACGGCAGCCTCGTAAGGCGCGGTGTCGAGTTTGCCGAGCACATCGCCGCTCCTGATCATGTCGCCCTCATCGACGGCGAGCGAGGCAAGCCGGCCATTGACACGGAAGCCGAGGGAAACCTGCCGGATATCGACATTGCCATAGAGCGTGAACTCTCCTGATCGTTCCGGCAGCCAGCCGAGCTTCTGGGGCAGGCCGTACCACCAGGCGGCAGCGCCCGCCGCAACGAGAATGAGGATGGCAAGGGGGAGGATCCGTCTCATCGGGTATTTCCTTTCGGCTGATGCAATTGGCCGACAAGCTCTGCAACGAGGTTGCGCAGGGTCTGGAGTTGTTCTGACCCGACCGACTGCCACTCCATCTGGGCGAGAACGGCCGCGTGGGCGACGCGGAAGACCATGATGTTGCCGACGAAGGCGAGGGTGCGCAGCCGCACATGCTCGCTGGCCGGGTCTTCCTGCAGGATCGTGCCGATCATCCGGCTCGCCATCTCGATCATCGGGCGCATGAGGCCCTGATAGACACGGGCGAAGGCCTCGGTCGGCTCCATCTGTTCGCGGATGATGAAACGCGCCCAGGGCTCGGATTCCTTGCTGACGAAAAGGCTGACCATGGTGGTGCCCATATCCGTCAGGAAAAGCCGCGCTTCCTCTTCGCTCAGTGCCTCTCCGGCAGCAGCCAGTTCCATAAGCCTGGCACCGATCCGCTGCCGCATTCCGCCGACATGGTGCTCGATGCGCGAGACCAGATATTCCGCGGTTGCGACATAGAGGCCTTCCTTGCCGCCGAAATAATAGGGAATGGCCTGCAGGTTGACGCCTGCGGCTTCGCTGAGCTGGCGCGTCGAGGTGCCGTCGAAGCCATAACGGCCGAAGACATCGAGCGCCGCCGACAGCAGCTTTTCCCGGGTGATTTCGGCGCGGTTCGGTTGGGTTTGTTCATCAGTCATGTCTCATTTATAACCCAAACGAAACTTTCAGTCAATCGAATGAATGTTTATCTTGCCGAGCCCACCCTGATGTGTATGACGGTTTCGGGCGCGAACCGTCAGTATATTTACGTTTACTGCCGGCGCATTTACCGTTTCGTACTTCCGTAAAGTCTAATATTCTGGCTGAATGGGCTGATGAGAAACCGGCCCGTCATGCCAAGCGCTGCAAGACATGCCTGGAGAGCGCTCCTCGCGAGCGCGGCTCTTGCTGTTCCTTTGACCATGGCTTGCGCTGACGATATTGCGCCCGGAAAAGGCAATCGCATTCAGAACGAGGTGGTGAAACCAGCTCCTCATGATGGACAGCTGACGGCGCCGCGCCTGAGTGCGAACTGGTGGCTGCGGATCAGGCTCGAGGCACCGCAGGCCGATCAGCCGGATGGTTCGAAGCAGGTTTTCGCGCACCGCACCGACCAGCAATGATCCCGGGCGTTGCAGCCTCAGCTGAAGCGCTGCACGTCCAGCTGCAGGCACGAAGGACGCCTTAACTCCCAGAGCCTACGCATCGGGCTTTCCGAAGCCGATTCCGGTTTAGGGGCCAGTGCCGTAGTGCTCGTCTCTTGCCGTAGCGCTCGTCTCTGGCCGATGGGGGCTCGGATCCCTTTTGCGGCGCTGAGCCCGGCCGATCAGGCGCAGGGCCACCGCGGAGGGCAAGATTCTCGCAATGAAGGCGGCGAGCTTCGAGGAGATGCCGGGAATGACGAGGCGGCGGCCGGACTTGAAACCCTGCCATGCCTGCTCGGCCACATAATCGGCATCGAGCTTTGGCAGAACCTTGAAGAGGGCGGCCCGGTTGGCGCCGGATTTTTCAAGGAAGTCGGTCGAGACAGGGCCGGGGGCGACGCAGGTTACCGTCACACCGAAGCGGCGCACCTCCTCATGAAGGGCGGTCGAGAAGGCGCGCACGAAATTCTTGCTGGCGTAATAGAAGGCCATGTAGGGGCCGGGCGCGAAACCGGCGACGGAGCCGAGATTGATGACGCCGCCGCTGCGGCGCGCCACCATGCCCGGCAGGAAGCGCAGGGTCATGTCGGCGAGTGCGCGGATGTTGACGTCGATGATCCCGAGCTGCTCATCGGCGGGCAGGGTGGTTGCCGCGCCGCGCAGCCCGTAGCCGGCGCTGTTGACCAGAACGCTGCAGGCCAGTCCATTCTCGGCGAGATAGGATTCCAGGCGCGACGATGCATCCGCAGAGGCGAGGTCGAGTTCGATCGTGAAGGTTTCTCCGCCGGCCTGCGTAATCTCCGTTGCGGCAGCCGCGAGGTCTTGGGGGGAGCGTGCCACGAGCACCACGATATTGCCCTCGCGCGCCGCGACCCTGGCAATGGCCCGCCCGATGCCGCGGGACGCACCGAGAACGACGACAGCCATGCGCAGCTCGGCGCTTTCGCTCATGGGGCAAGTCCCGCAATCGATATGCCGGCGGGCTTTCCCGCCTGCGGCAGCGCCCTGACCTCGTCGGTGACCTCGCCGTTCAGGATCTTTTCGAACCGCTCCAATGCCCGAGCAATGCTGGCGCCATCCATGACGCGGTGGTCATAGTGGATGCGCACGGTGACCGTGCCGTCCGCATCGATCGGGCCGTAATTCAGCAGCGTGGTGAGCGGCGTCAGCGGATTCAAGGATTCGGCGCCGAGGCCGGAATAGACCGAGAGCTGGAACGTGCCGAAATAATGCCYGCGCCGTTTTGCCAGGTTGAGCCCGAGCCACATCGTGGACCAGCGGAGCAGGGCAGGCGCGCGGGCAAGTTTGAGCGAACGCCGGAAGTCCTTGATATCGCCGATCGGCAGCGAGCGGGCTTCGCGGATCAGCTTTTCCAGCTCGGGAATGGGGCGCTGTTCCGGCCCCTTTATCTTGCTCAGG
Organism: Rhizobium sp. 05L429; assembly: GCF_056397645.1. Classification (NCBI taxonomy): domain Bacteria; kingdom Pseudomonadati; phylum Pseudomonadota; class Alphaproteobacteria; order Hyphomicrobiales; family Rhizobiaceae; genus Rhizobium; species Rhizobium sp. 05L429. Next base: position 124,196 of record NZ_JBFTNV010000023.1, read on the forward strand.
AGAACGATCCGCTCGCCCTCATGCTCGCGCTCATGGGCGATGGAGGCCACGCTTTCAGGATATTCGTAGAGCTGATGAAACGGGAATTTGATATAGGCGCGCCGGAGATCCGGGGTCTCCTTCGAGAGCAGCGCATAGCCTTTCAGGAACAGCACGGTCCATGACGGGCGCGGATCGCAGGCGCTTCGGGCATCCAGCAGCGGGTGGATATTCATCTGCCGCTGCACGGTGACGCGCGGGATGCCGATCGAAAATCGCATGAGATCTCCGACAAGTCGCCTTGCCGGCGAAAGCCTTATTGTTCGTCCCTTCATCGTGCCTCCCCTAGAGCGCCGCGCGTCCATTCGGACGCACAAAGGACGCTCTATCTCCCTGTTTTCACGCAATTCCGGACGCAAAACCGTTACACGCTTTTGCTGGAATTGCTTTAGTAGAGATAAGGAATGATCCGCTTGGTTTTGTCCATATAGGTGCGATACTGAGGGCCGAAAACGTCCAGCATCATACGCTCTTCCTTGTCCACCCGCAGGAAGAACAGCACCGCGAAACCGACAAGGCCCGCAAGACCCGCCACCCAGTTCGACAGCAGGAAAGCCTGCGCAAGCCCCATCAGCATGAAGGAGGTGTACATGGGGTGGCGCACGAGCGCGTAGGGCCCGGCGCAGATCAATTCGTGCTTCTGGCGGATTTCCAGCGTGATGGACCAGTTTTTCCCCAGCTGCTTGTGGGTTCTGCGAAAGACCCACATTGCGAGGCAGAAGGTGGCCGCTCCCAGCACGACCGCCCACAGGTGGGCAGGGTAGTCGGCAGCTTTCGGGATGCCTGTCGCGACGTAAAATCCCGGCACGATCGCCAGCCCCGCGAGAGCCGCCGCAAGGGCTATCTTCTCCGAAACGCTCCGCCGGCTGCTGACGACGGGCACGCGTTTGCCGCGGCGCTCAAACGGGTACCGAATGATGTACCATGCGACAATTCCGAGGACCCAGACGATCTCGCCAATGGTGTGAACTGACAAGTTCAAATCGGCACCAGAACCTTTCCACGATCCGTTTTCCGGGATCGCCCTGCTTTTCTATCAACCCGTATTCATCTCCCGCAGATTTGTAATGAATTGCTGCGGACGAAGCCAGATGCCAGGCGTCTTATAACCCATATGTTTGGCGATATCGGCCACGAAGGCGTTGCAATTGTAAACGGTCGCCTCCCATAGACGGCTGCGCGCCTGGAGCTTGCGAATATAGGCGACCGTGTCGTCATATTCGGCGTCCGTAAGCATCACGCGCCAGCTTGCCGAGCGGTATTGCTCCTCGAGGTCGCCATCCGTCGCGCCTGTCGTGGCGGGGACGGGAATGAAGTGGCCGATCACATAGGGAGCGGCATCTTCCGAAGCCGGGGCAAGTCCCGCAACCTCGGGACTGTTCATTCTGCCGTTCTTGTCGGCGCTGCCGAAGACGACATAGGTGTGGCCGTAGGTCAGCGCATAACGCGAGCGGAACTCGATAAAACGCCGTCCCGCTTGTTCTTGAGTCGTGGCCGGTTTTTTCAGGTCACGGGCATCGGATGTATAACGTGGCTGGGGGGCTTTGTCTTCTGACTGACACGATGATACCACAACCGCCAAAATAGCGACCAAGCACAAGCGGCTTCTTCCAAGCGCCATCAACACGCTCCATGTGCAGGCTCCTGCGAATGCGGGCCTGATGCCGGTTGATGCGCCGTTTCTGCGCCAGAATGGCAGGCGGGATCAATCCTGGCCGTTTGAGGATGTCAGAGAGAGGAAGGGCCTGTCGAGCCCTTCCTAAGTGTTATGCGAATTTTACTTGTAGACGGCCGTTGCTGCAGGCGGTGGAGCTTTCCCCTTGCCTTTGCCAATCGACCCGCAGGCACTCAGATTGGCCACCGCAAGCACTGCGAGGATCACGAATAAAATTCTGCTCATTAAGTCCTCTCCTCATCCTGGTGCAGGCCTGAAAGACTGCACCTCAAAGTTTGACGATAATCGGCACCTTGGACAGTGCGGGAGTGATGCAATGTGCAACGAATCTACATTAGCAGATACTTACCGGTGTGGCCAACCCCGCAATTTCACATGGTAAACGGCACTCAAGCATCGGCCCGAAAATCGGAATCGATTTTCGGAAAGCCTGATGCGCAAGCAAGAAACTCAGAGCGTCCTTTGTGCGTCCGAATGGACGCACGGCGCTCTGAAGCATGTCGTGATCCGTCAGGTCCGCTCGCCACGCTTCAGGCTTTCGTTTTCGCATGTCGTTATCGCAAAACCGCGGCGCACTTTTGCGCGACATGCTTTAAATGACGACTACACGCGTTCCCACCCGGGTGCGGGAGTAGAGGTCGACGATGTTTGCATTGGTCAGGCGGATGCAGCCGTTCGACACCGCTTGACCGATTGACCAGGGCGCGTTGGTTCCGTGCAGCCGGAAGAGCGTGTCCTGGCCGCCCTGGTAGAGGTAAAGGGCCGCAGCCCCGAGCGGGTTGTCTGGTCCTCCCGGCACGCCATCGGCATATTGGGCGAGCCGCGGCTTGCGCTCGATCATGTCGTCGGTGGGCTTCCACGAGGGCCACTCCGCCTTGCGGCCGATCGAGGCTTCGCCCTTGAAGCTTAAGCCTTCCTCCCCAACGGCGACGCCATAGCGCGTGGCAACGCCGCCGTCCTCCACGAAATAGAGATAGCGTGCACCCGTATCGACGACGATGGTGCCGGGCGGTTCGTTTCCGTCATAGGCCACTTCCTGCCGGCGATAGCGGGGATCGGCATCGGGGTCCCTTCCCAAAACCCGGTAGCCCAGCGGCGGGCCATCCGATGTCGTACTGCATCCATAAAGCATCAGAGCCAGGCCACCCAAAACGAGGCCTCGGCGTGTGACATCTGCCCGTTCGTCCATTTCCACCTGCCAAAGAGTTCAGTCAGATTCGATGATTCGCGATTAACGGCGTGCCGATTTTGGCCGGGACATTCGTTTCTGTGGAACTATGTGCTTGCCAGGCGGACAAGCTGCGCAACTTGCAATAGCATGCATTTTAGTCATCCATGAAACTCCTTGCATCAGGTATTCGTTTTGCAGGAGTATTAGCATATCGGAATGGACAGAACGATGAAACTTTGCCTTGAAGGAAAAGTCGCGATCGTGACGGGCGCAGGCTCCGGAATTGGAGCGGCGGTTTCCCGGCAGCTCGCTCACGAGGGTGCCGAGGTCATCGTTGCCGATTGCAATGCCGATGGCGCTCACGCGGTTGCAGCGGCAATTCGATCGGACGGCGGACAGGCTCGTCCCTTTGTCGTCGATGTGACCGACTTCGAAGGCGTGCAGAAGCTTGTCCAATTTGCCGTCGAGGAATGCGGTGGTCTGGATCTCGCCGTCAACAATGCCGGGGTGGACGGCGTTCGTGCAGCGGTCGCAGATTACCCGCTTGATGACTGGCACAGGTTGATGAACGTCAATCTGAACAGCGTCTTCTACTGCACGAAATGCGAGATCGGCGCGATGTTGAAACTGGGCGGGGGGGCAATCGTCAACATGTCTTCCGCCCTCGGGTCCGTGGGGCTGCCGACCGCGGCAGCCTATACCGCCGCCAAGCACGGGCTGGTCGGGCTGACGAAAGTTGCCGCGATCGAATATGCGAGATTCGGGATTCGGGTCAATGCTGTCGGTCCCGGCTGGATCGATACGCCCCTCCTGTCGGAGCATCTGGAGGCAGCGAGCACGCGCCGGATGGCAGCGCTCCAGCCAATGGGAAGGCGTGGCACGCCTGACGAAGTTGCAAATCTCGTTTGCTTCCTCCTGTCTGAACAAGCAAGCTTCATTACAGGAGCTCACTACCTGGTGGATGGGGCCTATACTGCGCATTAGAGCGCCGGCGTTCCATCCGGAGCCCGGCACAGGTTTGCGGAGATTAGGCGACCTTGCCAGCTCGGCAGCATACCCTAGATTGAAGTTGCGCGGGATTCTCGCGGTCGATGTACATGCCGTTGTTGTGAAGTAGATTTTCAAATCACAAAGGGCCTCCATCATGTCGGACAAATCGAAGAATGGCATCGATCGCCGCGATCTCTTGATCGCATCGATCGCCACGGTCGGCGCATCGGCTGCCCTCGCGGTCAGCGCCGGTGCCGCAAAAGCCCAGGAGGCCGCGACACCCGCTGCCCGACCGGCATCGGGAACGGTCTATACCGGCGATGTCATCCAGGGCAAAAAGGTCGTCAGCGCGCTCGACGTCGACGACCTGGAGCCCGGGCAGAAGCACTTCCTGTATTTTCAGGGCGCGCAGATGCCCACGGGGCAGTACTGGTACGTGTCCGTGACGGTCGCCAAGGGGGCAAAGCCTGGCAAGCGCGGTATCCTGACCAGCGGTGTGCATGGCGACGAAATGAGCAACATTCACACTGTCCAGACCGTGATGAACCAGCTCGATCCGGCGCAGATGTCGGGCACGGTCATGGCGGTCACCGACATATCCCGCCCGGCCCTTGAAAGCATGCAGCGCAGGTGGCCCAATCAGGGCAGGGGCGTCGATCTGATCGATATGAACCGGGAATGGCCGGGGAACGAGAACGGCGCCTCCGCGCCCAGCCGACATGCCGGGCTTCTGTTCAACCGGCTGCTGCGGCCGAACGCCGATTTCGCGATCGACTTCCACACCGGAACAACCGGGTTCGAAGTCACCGCATTCAATATTGGCGGCATGGATGTGCCCGAGGTCAAGGCAATGGTGGAGCTCTATCCCGTCGGCCAGATCTTCGACAACCATGTCTATCCCGGTGTCCTGCACAACGCGTTCATGGACGTGGGCATCCCCTCCTTCACGCCGGAGATCGGCGCTGCCCGCGTTCTGGACATCGAGATGATCTCGCTCTTCGTCGAAGGCACGATGAACGTCCTCAAGAATCACGGCATCGTTGCCGGGCCGATGGGCCGGACAGGCAAGGACGTGAATGTCTTCGTCGGCAACAGCGCGTTCCCGATCCTGGCAACCCAGGGCGGGATCGTCGAACATCTGGTCAAGCTCAACGACAAGGTCGAACCCGGACAGAAGGTCGCCATCCAGCGCAACAGCTTCGGCGAAGTGGTGGCGGAATATACAAGCGGCGTGGCCGGAGAGATAACGGGCCAGCGCAGCGATGCAATGTCCGAGCCCGGCAACCCCCTGGTCTTCATCCTCTTCCACAAGGCGGCGCTGGAGGGCGCGGAGGCCTATCCCGAATAATCTGCCGTTTCTGCATCGTCTGGAATCCGGGCGCGACAAAAGATCAATTTTCCCGTGAGGTCGCAGAAACTGCGCCGGGGCAATGCATCGGCGATGCTCATGTCAACATCCCAACCGTTTCCAAATAGCTCTGGGGAGGTCCGAAGCATTCCAGAAGGAAACGGTCGATGACATCAAGGATTCTCCGCCGCCCGGAGGTTCAGAACAGGACGGGCCTTCCCACCTCCACCCTCTATGCGATGATTGCCGACGGGCGGTTTCCGCAGCCGGTGAAGATCGGCAAGCGGGCTGTCGGCTGGGTGGAAGGGCAGGTCGAGGGGTGGATTGGTGAATGTGTGGCAGGTTGCGCAAGGCGCGACGTCACCTTCTCCCCAGCGGGGAGAAGGTGGCCCGAAGGGTCGGATGAGGGGGCCACGGATGCCGACGGATGACGCAGTCGAACATTACTGACGTTTCGTTTCCGGATGGGCTGAGAGGGAAGAGATTCTCCTGTGGTTAGCCTCTTGCCCGGAGCCCCTCATCCGCCCTTCGGGGCCCTTCTCCCCGCTGGGGAGAAGGGGGAAACCCCACATCCCACGCGGAAAATCTCATGCCACCTGTGACTGCACATGCGTCGCCGCGCGACTGGCTCGCCATGCTCAAGACGAATGACAAGGGCAATCCCCATCCGGGCCTCACGCTCAATTGGACCGTGATGCTGGAGCACCACCCCGACGCATGCGGAATGCTCGCCCTTGATGAATTCAGCGGCCAAACGATGTTGCTTGCCCGCCCGCCATGGGATTTGCGACAGGGCGACTGGAAGCCTCGTCCCGTCGGAAACAACGACCTTGCAGAAGCGGTCGAATGGCTGGAAGGGTTCGGCCTGACGCCGAGGGTTTCCAATATCAATCCCGTTATCGACAAGGTCGCCGGGCGGCATCCCTATCACCCTGTGAAAGGCTGGCTGTCATCGCTGCCGGCATGGGATGGAAGGAGGCGCGTCGACACTTTCCTGACCTCTCATCTCGGCGCTGATGACACGCCCCTGAACCGTGCCTTTTCGCGCAAATGGCTCTCAGCGCTCGCCAGACGCGTCTTTCAGCCAGGGTGCCAGTTCGATCACGTGCTGACCCTGCAGGGCAAGCAGGGCCTCGGAAAATCGTCGTTCGGCCGGGCGCTCGTTCCGATCGAGGAATGGGTGACCGACGGCGTGACGGTGGGCGACGGCGCGCGCGAAGTGATCGAGAACACGCGCGGGCGCTGGCTTGTCGAGCTTGCGGAGCTTGCCGGCCGGTCGAACCGGGAGATCGATACGATCAGGAAGTTCATCACGGTTCGCATAGATAGCGCGCGCGGGGCGTATAAGCAGAGGGTCGACGACGTGCCGCGCCAGTTCGTGTTCTACGCCACGACGAATGCCGACGAGTTCCTGACGGACACGACGGGCAATCGCCGCTGGTGGCCGGTCAGGCCCACCGCGATCGATATCGCGGCCATCCGGGCCGACCGCGCGCAGGTCTGGGCCGAAGTCATGACGATCTACGAGCGCGAGCCGCTGTGGCTGGATGACCCGGCATTGCGGGCCGACCTTGAAACCCTGCACCAGGGCGTGATGGATTTCGGCCCCACCTACGAGATCATCCGCGACCTGATCCCTCCCGGCGACATGAGGCTGACCTGCGCGGACATGCGCAAGCTCTTGACCGGCGGAAGCGAGGATGCAAGCCGCTTGCCGGCCGGCTGGCACAAGAACCTGCAGAGGGCGCTTGTCGGACTGGGGTTCAAACCGGACTCGAAGCCGGTCAATCGCGGCGGGCGCACCGTGCGCGTTTATGTTCGTGGCGATGAGGACGGCCTGCCCTGGGCAAGATGGGTCGATGGTCGCATCGAGTTCGAGCATGGCCTGCGAAGGCGAGACGCGATTTTCTAGAATGTGCTCCGTGAGTGCAGGAAGCCGCCCTTCGGAGCGGCTTTTTTGTGAGCCGGTTCGCGGAATTGCTGACAGCKGTTACGCATTCCTGCGCAGATGTCGTAATCTTATTTCGGTAATAATTTCAATTATCTATGGCTGTGATTACGCAATTACGAAGACAATGCGAAACACAGGCGGAGAAGAAGACTGATGTTACGAGCTGCCGTTCGCATATTTCCATGAGAAACAGAAACACGCCGTAATCTCGTAATTCTGTAATCGTCGATTTTAAGCCGCTGATTTTATTAAGGAAATACTCCTACGAAATGTGCAGCGGAATTGCGGTGATTACACGGGCCCGGTATGAGGCCGCCATTGCCGCGAAAGCGAGGGCCGGCGAGGGGCGGTTTCCCGCTCCGTGGCTTCCACACGCCGCATCCTGCCAGGTCAAGAAACGGCCGGCTCAGTGCAATACGGCGATGGCGRTAATCCCAGCCTCCTCTGCAGCGCGAATAATCGCCGCTCTCAATTCCCAAGGGTCAGCGTTGCCATTGACGACATCGATACAGATCCTGATCGCCGCAAGAAATTCCTCCCCGTCATCGCAGGGGAATTCCTTCATGAGCGCGTTGGCGGCTCCAATCGCCGTTCGGACGGACAGGAGCCTGTCCGGATTGTGAAGTATCAGGATCACGGGATCGAATTCGATTGGGGTGTCCCATTCCATGACACAATACTCCCGATGGGATGGCGTATTGTTAACGAAGCAAGGGGTGTGCCAGGGGAGGTGGTTTATGCGGAACGGGGCATGCGTTCGATGAAACCGGTTGCCTGCCAGAAGAGGTGACCGCCGCATCGCACCGCTTGCGCTGCCCTCAATCGGCTAGCGGGTCGCGTATCAGCAGCGTCCTGATAAGCAGGGCAGTGAAGTCGGCAGTGGGATCATCGCTTTGGTTTGTCTCAAGCGAGAAATGCCGCTCAAACGTGATCGCCGCCGAGAACGACCGGGAGCCGTCAGTTTGCGTGAAGGAGGAGAAGTCCGGCGAGGCTCATCGAGCCGAGCGCGAGCATCGAAAGCACGCCTGCAAGAAGAACCCGGCCCCCCGAGGAGAAAACGGTCCGCATGTTCACCGAAAGGCCGAGTGCGGCCATTGAAACGATGGTGAGATAGGTCGAGCCTGTCTTCGCCGCCCCGACCAGGTCGTCCGGGATCAGGTCAAGAGAGCGGAGGATCATCATTGCGAAGAAACCGAGGATGAACCACGGGACGAGGTGGGTGAGCGAGAGGGGCGCTGCGTCGCCTGCTCCCTTCTTCAACCGCAAAAGCAGGACGACGGGGCCGAGCATCAGAACCCGCATGAGCTTGACCAGAGTTCCGATCTGTACGCTGACAGCGCCGATGGGAGCTGTGGCGGCAAGCACCTGCGGGACAGCATAGACCGTCATGCCGGCAACCACACCATATTGCCATTCGGTAAGATGGGTCGCGGAGAACAGGGGCGGGAGGACGAGAACGACAACGATGCCGAGCGCGGCCGTGAAGGCGATCGATGCGGCAACGTCGTCGGACCGCGCTCCGATCACGGGGGCAGCCGCCACGATCGCCGAGTTGCCGCAGATCGAATTGCCGCAGGCTACCAGGGTCGCCAGACCGTCGTGGAGGCCGAGCAGCCTGCAGATGCTGTAGCTGATCATGAGGGACGCCAGCACGGTTGCAACGACGACGAGGATCATGGTCGATCCGGCACTGACGACGGTCGCCAGGCTTGCCGATGCTCCGAGAAGTACGATCGCAACCTCCAGCAAGATCTTGCTGGAGAAGGAGACGCCCGCTTTCAGGACGGGAGACAGCCCGAAGGCCGTGTGGAAGACGGTGCCCAGAATGATCGCGATCACGAGCCCGTCCAGAAGCTCGGCACCCGTTGCAGCCTTTTCTCCGGCCACTATGCCTTGAGACGCCACTGTGATTGCCACTGCAAGCAGCGTCCCGGGAATAATTTCTACAAATCTTGGAAMGGACGACATGTTTCCTCCAATGCGATGGGCATTTGAAGGTTAAGCTTCCACTCTGTTTTGTTCTATCGAATAATATTTGACATTTCATTCGTCTGAACAGAATGATTCCGCATGACTCTTGAGCAGCTATCAATCTTTGTCGCCGTGGCCGAGCGCGAGCACCTGACCCAGGCCGCCGCAGCCCTTCGCCTCACGCCCTCCGCCGTCAGCGCTTCGATCAAGGCGCTGGAGAATTTCTACAGCGTGACGCTGTTCGACCGGGTCGGAAGGGGCATTCAGCTGACGCGGGAGGGAAGGGTGCTTCTGCAGGATGCGAAGGAGACGCTCGCCCGCGTGAAGATGACGGCGGCYGTCCTCTCCGAACTCGGTGGCCTGAAGACCGGCGACCTGGATATCCACGCCAGCCAGACAATCGCGAACTATTGGCTTCCGCCGCTTCTCCTGAAGTTCTCGCAGGCCTATCCGGGCATAAGCGTCAATCTGACGATCGAGAACACGGCGAAGGTGGCAGCCGCCGTCATTGCGGGCGATGCCGAACTGGGATTCATTGAGGGTACCCGGGACGAGCCCGCTCTGGCGGCAACCGCAATCGCCGACGACCGCCTGGTTCTGGTCGCCGGATTGGAGAACGCCAACGAGATCGATCGGGAGAATCTCGGATCTCAGCGCTGGATCTTGCGGGAATCCGGGTCGGGCACGCGATCCGTCCTCGAGGAAGCGCTGCGAGCGATAGGCGTCTCGCCTTCGTCCCTCGACGTGGCCCTCGTCCTTCCGTCCAACGAGGCCGTGCTCTCCGCTGTGCGCAGTGGCGCATGTGTGACTGCCCTATCAGAGGCGATTGTCACGCCATTCATCCAGAACGGCCAGTTGCGCGCTGTCGAGGTCGAACTCCCGCCTCGTCGGTTCACGCTCCTGCGGCACAAGGAGCGCCACCGCACGGCACCGGCGCGTGAGTTTGAGGCGTTTTGCCGGGCTAATGGATAGAGCGAAACGAAAAATGGCGCACCCGACAGGATTCGAACCTGTGACCTTTGGAATCGGAATCCAACACTCTATCCAGCTGAGCTACGGGTGCATGCCTGACGAAATGAATCGTCGTCCGATGGGTGGTTCTTAGCCTAGCTTTGGCTCTGCTTCAATCGCGAAGTTCACGGAAAATCTGCGACTTGGGTTTTAAAGCGATTTCCGGCCAAGCTGTTGCCGAAATGAAAACTCCGCCGGGCCTTTGGGGCGGCGGAGTTGGCTTGTGGAGCAATCGATCGATCAGACCTGCATGGCGCCAGGGCCGGGGATGGCCTTCGGGGGCACCTTGCCGAGGATGATCATGCCGAGGACTTCGTCCTTGGTGACATCTTCGGTACGGGCGTGGCCGACGACCTGGCCGTTTTTCATCACCGAGACACGGTCCGCGAGGTCGAAGACGTCGTGGATATCGTGGCTGATCAGGAAGATGCCGATGCCTTCCTTCTTGAGCTGCTTGATGAGCTCGCCCACCTGCGCCGTTTCCTGGGGCCCGAGCGCTGCCGTCGGCTCGTCCATGATGAGGATGCGGGCGTTGAACAGGATGGCGCGGGCAATCGCTACGGACTGGCGCTGGCCGCCGGAGAGTGCCTTGACCGGCTCCTTGAAGCGCTTGAAGTTGGGGTTCAGGCGGCCCATCACCTCGCGGGCGGAATGTTCCATCGCGACGTCGTCGAGCGTGCCCCAGCGGGTCTTCAGCTCGCGGCCGAGATAGAGGTTGGCKGCGGCGTCGACATTATCGGCGACGGCGAGCGTCTGGTAGATCGTCTCGATGCCGAACTTCTTGGCATCGCGCGGATTGCGGATGTCGGCCGGCTCGCCGTCGATCAGGATCTCGCCCGAATCACGCTTGTAGGCGCCGGAGAGGATCTTGATCAGCGTCGATTTGCCGGCGCCGTTATGGCCGAGAAGGGCCACGACTTCGCCGGGATAGAGATCGACCGAGGCATTGTCGACCGCGTGGATACCGCCGAAGGAGATCGAAATGTTTTTCAGTTCGACAAGGGGAGAGCGTTGTTCAGCCATGGTTCGTACTCCTCTTACTTCGCACGGGAGCGATAGACAGTGTCGAGCCAGACGGCAATGACGAGCACCGCGCCGACGACGACGTTCTGGATGGGCGTATCGACATTGGCGAGACCCATGCCCGACTGAAGCGACTGCATGACGAGCGCGCCGAGCATGGCGCCGGCAATCGTGCCGGTGCCGCCTGCCAGAGACGTGCCGCCGATGACGGCTGCGGCGATCGTATAGAGTTCGTAGGTCGTKCCCTGCGAGTTGGCGGCGGCGTTGAGGCGGGCCGTCGAGATGGCGGCGGCGACCGCTGCGAGGAAGCCCATCAGCGCGAAGATGCGCACGGTCACCCAGCGGGTCTTGATGCCGGCGAGTTCGGCCGCTTCCGGGTTGCCGCCGATGGCGAAGACATAGCGGCCGAAGCGCAGACGCGTGGCGATGAAGGTCATGACGATGCCGACGAGGATGGCGATCAGCACCGGCACGGCAATGCCGTAGGGGATCATCAGGCCGGTTTCCGGCCAGGCGATGCTGTTGGCCTCGGCATAGCGCTTGGCGATGGCGACCGGCCAGTAATAGATCGTCGAGACCCAGATCGCGCCGAGCACCATGGCACAGCCGAGGACGCCGAGGACATATTCGGCCCAGAGCGGGCGGCGCGGGAAGTTGAAGCGCCGGCGCTGGTGACGCGAGCCGACGATCGAGACGACGATCAGCAGACAGGCGACGACGCCGATGATCCAGCTCCAGGTGGCGCCGATCGCGCCTTCGGCACCGCCGCCCATGATGCGGAAGGTGGTGTCGAGGGGCGCGACCGTCTGGCCGCTCGTGACATACCAGGCAAGGCCGCGCCAGGCGAGGAAGCCGCCAAGGGTGACGATGAAGGAGGGCACGCCCATGAAGGCGATGATGACGCCCTGGAACATGCCGATGGCCGAGCCGACGAGCAGGCCGCAGATCAGCGTGATCACCCAGGTGAAGGAATTGTCGAAGCCCAGATATTGCGGCAGGAACTTCGCCTGGACCACGCCCATGATCATGGCGACGAAGCCAAGGATCGAGCCGATCGACAGGTCGATGTTGCGGGTGACGATGACCAGAACCATACCGGTCGCGAGAACCGCGATTTCGGTCGTCTGGACGGAGAGGTTCCAGAGGTTTCGGGGCGTCAGGAACAGGCCGCCGGTATAGAAGTGGAAGCCGACCCAGATGACCAGCAATGCGCCGATCATGCCGAGAAGCCGGGTGTCTATTTCCGTTGCCCGCAGGAAGCGCGTGAAGGGGCCTTCAACTGTCGTGCGCGGGCCGGATGAGGTCGATTGGGTAATGTCTGCCATGGGTTTGCCGTTTCCCCCATTGTTTGGGCGCAGGCCTGCTCCTGGTGGGATAGCTGGCCGACGATCGCCCTGTTCTGGATATGACCACCGGGACGCTTCCGAAAATAGCCGATCACAACGGCACTATTCTGGCAGGGAATCGAAGCATCCGCGATGTGCGCGAGAACGGAGAAGCACCACCGAATGGGCTTCAGCCGCATCCGGCGCCGCAGCGGAAGGCCGCTGCGGCGCCGGTATTCAAATCAGCGAGCGAGGATTATTCGCAAGCCTTGACGGAGCCGGCCTTGACACCCTGGCAAGCTTCAGCCTTGGAGATCCAGCCGGCGTCGATGACGACGTTCAGGTTGTCCTTGGTGATGGCGAGCGGGGTCAGGAAGATGGACTGCATCTTCACCTTCTTCGGGCCGCCTTCGAAGGTCTGCACGCCTGCAACCTTGTCCAGCGCAGTGCCGCCGGCGAGATCGAGAGCGATTTCGGCAGCGCGCTTGCCAAGCTCACGGCTGTCCTTCCAGACGGAAACCGTCTGCGTGCCCAAAGCGATGCGGTTGAGAGCAGCCTTGTCGGCGTCCTGACCGGAAACCGGAACGGTGCCGGCGAGGCCCTGGGCGTCGAGAGCAGCAACTGCGCCACCGGCCGTACCGTCGTTCGAAGCGACAACGGCATCAACCTTGTTGTTGTTGGCAGTCAGGAACTGTTCCATGTTGCGCTGCGCGTTCTGCGGMAGCCAGCCGTCGGTATAGGCTTCGCCGACGTTCTTGATCTTGCCAGCGTCGATCGCAGCCTTGACGACTTCCATCTGGCCGGCAAACAGGAAGTCTGCGTTCGGATCGGAAGACGAGCCCTTGATGAAGACGTAGTTGCCTTCCGGCTTTGCCTTGAAGACTTCCTGAGCCTGCAGGCGGCCGACTTCCTTGTTGTCGAAGGTGATGTAGAAGGCAGACGGGTTTTCGATCAGGCGGTCGTAACCGACGACCGGGATACCTTCGCTGGCAGCCTTTTCGACAGCCGGGCCGATTGCATCGGAGTCCTGAGCGAGAATGATGAGGGCGTTTGCGCCCTGGGAGATCAGCGATTCGACGTCGGTCAGCTGCTTTGCGGCCGAAGACTGAGCGTCAGCGGAAATGTATTTTGCGCCCTTGGCTTCGAGAGCCTTCTTGATCGCAGCTTCGTCGGTCTTCCAACGCTCTTCCTGGAAATTCGACCAGGAAACGCCAACGACGAGATCGGCAGCCATGGCAGCCGAGTGTACGGAAACGAGAATGGCCGCCCCGGCCATCAGCTTATAAAGAGACTTCATAATGTCCTCCCGAGTGAATTGCAGCCGGCCCAGCCTTAGCCTCCTCCGGCCACCGCGAAAGCCTGTCCAGAAAGGTTCGGATTTTTTTCTCGACAGTCGAGAAATTTAGTGTCAGAGATTTTTTCAACTGTCAACACCGCACTACCGGCTTATTTCCTTTGACTGGAGGGGGCTGGAGATGCTGTGGCAATAAGGGGCGGAACGAACGGGGAAGAGGCGGCGATAGATGCTGACCAAATCGAGCACGGAGCTCGTACGGCAGAGAAACAGCGTGCTTGTGCTCGCCACTCTCCGCCGCCACGGGCCGCTTGCTCACACTGAAATATCCGAGTTCACGCGGCTGTCCTCCGCGACGATTTCTGCGATCACCGCCGATCTCGAAAAGGCGCAGATCATCGAAAAATCCGAGCAGCAGCCCGCCAGCGGACGCGGGCGGCCGCGCGTGCTTTTGCGCCAGCGGCGGGACTGCGGCTATCTCATCGTCGTCATCATATCCTCGGATGCGGTGCAATATTCGCTGGTCGATTACGCCGGCAAGCTGATCGACCGCTTCAGCGAGCAAAGGTCGCATGATCCTGATGGGGCTTCCCGCTTCACGAATTCGGTGCGGGAGGGGCTTTTGCGCATCCTCGCCCGCTCGCGGATCGAACAGCAGAAGGTGCTGCTCATTTCGATCAGCAGCAAGGGTCTGGTCAATTCCTCCGAGCCGGTTCTCGTCTGGTCGCCGATCTTCGGAAGCGACCAGATCGATTTCGAATCGGCGCTCAGGCCGGAATGGCAGGCAAAGATCATCCTCGACAACGAGACGCTGCTGGTGGCCGCCGCACTCGGCGCCCATGAGGAGAATGTCAAAGGCGCGGATTTCCGCTCGCTGGCTGCCCTTTCGCTCGGGCACAGCATCGGGCTTGGTATAGTCCGGCGGACGAGCCATGGCGGGCATGACGTCTCGGCGCCCAATTTCGGGCACATGCTGCATATGGCCAATGGCGGGCTTTGCCGCTGCGGCACGCGCGGCTGCATCGAGGCCTATGCCGGCTTCTATGCCATCCTGCGCACCGCCTTCGAAGTGCCGCTCGACACGATCCCGGCAAAGTTCGTGCCGCTGGCCGAACTCGACAAGATCGCGGCCAAGGCGCGGCAGGGCCACCGCATCTCGGGCTTTGCCTTCCGGCAGGCGGGGTTGGCACTCGGCAACGGATTGTCGCGCATGCTGAGCCTGACGGAGCGCATGCCGATTGCCATCACCGGGGTCGGCACCCGCTATTACGATCTGCTGCGGCAGGGGATCGAGGAGGGGCTCGGCCAATCCCATGTGGTGCGCATGGAGGGCATGCCGGAGCTGAGGGTCGCGGCCGACGAGCAGAACCTCGTCTTCGAGGGACATCTCAACCGGGCGCTTGCTGTGATTGATGAAGATATTGTGGTGGCGGGAGGCCAGGGTGGGGATTGAGGATGTGGCTGTACCGGGGAACCCCTCCCCAACCCCTCCCCACAAGGGGGAGGGGCTAACCCAGAGCGCCGCCTTGTCCTTCCCGAAGCGTTGAGAATGTGGAAAACGGGTGCGGCAGTTTAAGCCCCTCCCACCTGCGGGGAGGGGTTGGGGAGGGGCCTTTTCAGGTCCGCCCGCATGTCATCAAACGAGAAATGGCCGGGCGAGAGCCCGGCCATCTCATAATGGCGACCGTCGGGAGAGGGCGGTCAGCCGATCCTGATGAGCTTGCCTTCCTTGACGGACTGGACGGCCGCGTCGGCAAGCGCCAGCGCTGCCAGGCCATCGGCGCCTGACGGCGTKATCTTCGAACCCTTTTCGATCGCCGAGATGAAGCTGGCGATCTCGTTGGCATAGGCTTCCGTGTACCGGGTCATGAAGAAATCGTGCAGCGGCGGGCGGGTATAACCGTCGCCATTGGCGATTTCGATCGAGACCGGGCGCTGGTTTTCGGCCGAGACGACGCCCTTGGAACCGTGCGCTTCGATGCGCTGGTCGTAGCCATAGGTGGCACGGCGGGAATTGGAGATGACGGCTTGCTTGCCGGAAGCCGTCTGCAGGATGACCGAGACGCTGTCGTAATCGCCGGCTTCGCCGATCGCCTTGTCGACGAGGACGGCTGCGGTCGCGACGACCGAGACCGGCTCTTCGCCGAGCAGGAAGCGGGCCATGTCGAAATCGTGGATCGTCATGTCGCGGAAGATGCCGCCGGAACGCTTGATGTAATCGACCGGCGGGGCGCCGGGATCGCGCGAGGTGATCGTCACCATCTCGACATCGCCGATCTTGCCGTCGTCGATGGCCTTGCGGACCGCCATGAAATGCGGGTCGAAGCGGCGATTGAAGCCGACCATCAGCTTGGCGCCGGTCTCTTCGACAACCTTGATGCAGGCCTTGACGCGGGCAACGTCGAGATCGATGGGCTTTTCGCAGAAGATCGCCTTGCCGGCACGGGCGAAACGCTCGATCAGGTCGGCATGCGTATCGGTCGGCGTGCAGATGACGACGGCGTCGATATCCTTGGCGGCCTCGATCGCTTCGATGCTGCGCACTTCACAGCCATAGGCGGACGCGATCGCATCGGCAGCCTGCGGGAAGGCGTCGGCGACGGCCACGAGCTTTGCATTGGCGTCGGCGCTGACGGCTTTCGCATGGACCTTGCCGATGCGGCCGGTGCCGAGAAGACCAAATCTCACTGTCATTACTGCCTCCCTGGATTCGGAACAAATAAACCGAATTGATATAAGTTTAGAATTTTCATTCCATTTTCCTGGCGCCGCGTCAAGCCCGCGGCCCTTTCACATTTGTGAAATCCATCCTAAAGACAAGTGTGGTCATCACAAGAGTGAGGCGGCGTCATCACCAGAGTGAGACGGGTCATCACAAGAGTGAGACGGGTCAATGCGACAATGAGACAGAGATGCAGCTTATCGATCCCAATCATTCGGCCTATCGGCACCTCTGGGTCCGTATCCTTATTGTCGTGGTATGCCTTGGCTGGGCAGTCGTCGAATTCACGACAGGCGATCCCTTCTGGGGCATGCTTGCGGGCGGCGCCGGCGTCTATTCCTTCTATATGCTGATCTGGGCCTTCAACCCGAAGCCGCCGGAAGCGGCAGCGCCTGCCGCATCCGAGGACGAGGGTGAGGAAAAGCCTGCAACCGACGAAGAGAAGAAGGCGGAATAGTCAGCGCGCCAGCCGGCGCAGCGCCTCGTCGACCAGCAGATTGGCGATCATCATACGCCTGTTTGCATTGGCGCGGAATGGCTGGGCGACGCCGTCAGGATGATTGGCCTTGGCGAAGGCGCGCCGCTTCTCGTTCAGCGTCTGCAGCGTATCATGGGCCGCAATCGACAATTCTGCGGCAATCTCTTCCGGTGCAATGCGGGCGAGATGATCCGGCATGACCGGTTCCGGCTCAGGCGCCGGTGGGGGAGGCTCCTCGAGTGCAGGCTCGGGGCCGAGATTGTCGAAATAGGCTTGGCCGACCCGCTGCGAAGAGGCCGATACACCTTCCATCACATCGAAAGCGAGACCGGTGCTGAAGCCGGAAACGCGATGGCTGACCGGCTCTTCCATTTCGCCGGCCGCGTCTTCTTCCTCTTTCAGCCGTTCGAGAACGGATTGGAATATGGATTGCCCGAACAGCATGCGCTTTCCTTTTTACGCGGGCGCATTAGACGGCGGCAAGTTGGCGCCGGGCTGGATTTCGGCGCGGGATCCTACCTTTCGGCCTGCCGGATGCTTTCTTCCAGGACGAGGTCGTAGAGCAGCCGGGCGCTTGGGGGCAGGGCGCGCTCGCGCACGGTGATCAGGCTGTAGGGCTTGACGTTGATCTCGAAATCGATCGGCAGGATGCGCACATCGGATGCCTTCGAACTCTGCGAGGCGAGAAACTGGGCGACATCGACGGCAACGGGGGCGATCGCATCCGTCTCGCAGATGATTGCGCAGGTCAGCAGCAGCGAGGAGGTGTTGACGATATTTTCCGGAAGCTGGACGGCGCGCGACAGGAAGATATCCTCGATCGTGCGGCGCAGCAGCGTGCCGGGCGGCTGGAATACCCAGTCGTAATCCTTGATCTCCGAGAGGCTGCTCGGCCTGTTTCTCTTCTTTAACAGGGGATGGCCGCTGCGCACGATCAGGCAGGCCTTCTCTGTGCCGATCTCGCGGACCTCGAAAAGGCGCGGGTTCAGGTCATCGGGGATGCGGCTGATGATGAAGTCGTGGCGGGCGGCGAGAAGCTCGCGCGCCAGCACGTTGCTGGTCTCGACCTGGATGTTGACCTCGATGCCCGGAAAGGTCTTGCGTACCGTATTGATGGCGGGAACGACGAGGCTCATGGCGGGTGCGGTGACGGCGCCGATAAAGACCGAGCCGCCCTTGCCGCTCTTCAATTCGCCGATCTCGCGGCTCGCTTCCCTGAGCTCCAGAAGGATCTTTCGCGCACGCCTGGCGAGAGCTTCGCCGAAGGTGGTGAGCACCACGCCGCGGGCGACACGCTCATAGAGCGGAGTCTTCACGATCGACTCCATATCGGACAGCATTCGCGACGCTGCCGGCTGCGATATGTTCAGCACTTCGGCGGCGGCGGAAATCTGCCCGCTATCTTCGATTGCGACAATCATTCGCAGGTGATTCAGCTTAAGTCCCGCGCGCAAAAGGCTGTCATCGCCAAAATTGTCGCTGTTGATGTCGACATGTTCCAACGAAAACGGCCCGGAGATGATCGTCATGGTTGCAGCCTCCCCACTGTGTTCCATTAAAAGTAATACTTTTTAACGATATACCAAATTTGTTATGCACATTGCCAGTTATTCTATTTGACAGTTATAGGAATCCATACCAGTTTGCCGCCGTGTGCTGGTTGGCACTCAACACGTGTGAGATCGTGGAGGAGACCTACTTCGTTTCTCACCATCTGAAGTAACTATCCAATACGGAACCTGCCACAGTTTCGGGGCGGGCGATTTTTCGTCCGTAAATCTTTAACAAGGGAGAGAGAAATGAAATCCATTATCTCATTGATGGCTGCGGCTGCCTTCGGCGTCGCATCGTTCGTTATGCCGGCAATGGCACAGGACAAGGGTCTGGTTGGCATCGCAATGCCGACGAAGGCTTCGGCTCGCTGGATCGACGACGGCAACAACATCGTCAAGCAGCTCCAGACTGCCGGCTACCAGACCGACCTGCAGTATGCTGACGACGATATTCCGAACCAGCTTTCGCAGATCGAAAACATGGTCACGAAGGGCGCCAAGGTTCTCGTCGTCGCTTCGATCGACGGCACGACCCTGTCGGACGTTCTCCAGAAGGCTCATGACGCCGGCATCAAGGTCATCGCTTATGACCGCCTGATCCGCGACTCGGCCAATGTCGACTACTATGCCACGTTCGACAACTTCCAGGTTGGCGTTCTCCAGGCTGGCACGATCGTCGACAAGCTCGGCCTCAAGGACGGCAAGGGCCCGTTCAACATCGAACTCTTCGGCGGTTCGCCTGACGACAACAACGCCTTCTTCTTCTACGATGGCGCAATGTCCGTCCTGCAGCCCTACATCGACTCCGGCAAGCTCGTCGTGAAGTCCGGCCAGACCGGCATGGACAAGGTCGGCACGCTGCGTTGGGATCCGGCAACGGCCCAGGCCCGCATGGACAACCTGCTCTCGGCTAACTACACCGACGCCAAGGTTGACGCTGTCCTGTCTCCTTACGACGGTCTGTCGATCGGTATCCTCTCGTCGCTGAAGGGCGTCGGCTACGGTTCGGCTGGGCAGCCGCTGCCTGTCGTTACCGGCCAGGACTYGGAAATCCCGTCGATCAAGTCGATCATCGCTGGCGAACAGTATTCCTCGATCTTCAAGGATACCCGCGATCTGGCGAAGGTTACCGTTCAGATGGTAGATGCCGTCATGTCCGGCAAGGAGCCTGAAGTCAACGACACGAAGACCTACGACAACGGTGTCAAGGTTGTTCCGTCCTACCTGCTGAAGCCGGTCGCCGTGACCAAGGAGAACTACAAGACGGTTCTCGTTGACGGCGGTTACTACAAAGAAGACCAGCTGAAGTAATATGAATGGCCGGAACCCGCGCGATTGCGGGTTCCGGTCTTCGATTCTATGATCGCCGGGTCATTTCTGATCGCGGCGTTGGGTTTTTAGTCATGGAAAATACAATCCTCGAAATGCGGAACATCACCAAGACGTTCCCGGGCGTCAAGGCGCTCGAGAATGTGAACCTCAGGGTTCGCCAGGGTGAGATCCACGCATTGGTGGGCGAAAACGGGGCCGGCAAGTCGACCCTGATGAAGGTACTCTCCGGCGTCTATCCGGCAGGAAGCTATGATGGCGACATCGTCTATGAAGGCGATGTGCGCAACTTCAAGGTTCTGAAGGATTCCGAAGAAATCGGTATCGTCATCATCCACCAGGAGCTGGCGCTGGTGCCCCAGCTTTCAATCGGCGAAAACATCTTCCTCGGTAATGAAAACGCCACGAACGGCGTCATCAGTTGGGGCGAGACGTTCAATCGCACGAAGCAATTGCTCGCCAAGGTGGGCCTGGCAGAATCTCCGAACACGCTTGTCACCGACATCGGCGTCGGCAAGCAGCAGCTGGTCGAGATCGCCAAGGCACTGTCGAAGAGCGTCAAGCTGCTCATTCTCGACGAGCCTACCGCATCGCTGAACGAAAGCGATTCCGATGCGCTGCTCACCCTGCTGATGGAATTCCGCAAGCAGGGCATCACCTCGATCATCATTTCCCACAAGCTGAACGAGATCCGCAAGGTCGCCGACCAGATCACGGTCCTGCGCGACGGCATGACCGTCAAGACGCTCGACTGTCACAAGGACGAGATCAGCGAAGACATCATCATCAAGAACATGGTGGGCCGTGACCTCGCCGACCGTTATCCGCCGCGCTCCGTGCCGATCGGCGAGACGATCTTCGAAGTCAAGAACTGGAACGCCTTCCACCAGCAGCATCGCGACCGCCAGGTCCTGCACGACATCAACGTCCATGTCCGCAAGGGCGAGGTCGTCGGCATCGCCGGACTGATGGGCGCCGGCCGCACCGAATTCGCCATGAGCGTCTTCGGCAAGTCCTACGGCCACAAGATCACCGGCGACGTCTTCGTCGACGGCAAGAAGGTCGACACGACGACGGTGCGCAAGGCAATCGACGCCGGTCTCGCCTACGTGACCGAGGACCGCAAGCATCTCGGCCTCGTGCTGGGCGAGACGATCGTTCACAACACGACGCTTGCCAATCTGGAAGCGGTGTCGAAAGCCACCGTCATCGACAGTGTCAGGGAATCGCGGGTCGCCTCCGACTATCGGTCGAAGCTGCGCATCCGTTCCTCCAGCATCTTCCAGGAAGCGGTCAACCTGTCGGGCGGCAACCAGCAGAAGGTCGTTCTGTCGAAATGGTTGTTCTCGGATCCCGAAGTGTTGATCCTKGAYGAACCGACGCGCGGCATTGATGTCGGYGCCAAATATGAAATTTATACTATCATCAACCAGCTCGCGGCTGACGGTAAAGGCGTTCTGATGATTTCGTCGGAAATGCCTGAGCTTCTTGGTACGTGCKACCGCATCTACGTCATGAATGAAGGACGGATCGTTGCGGAACTGCCGAAGGGAGAAGCGAGCCAGGAAACCATCATGCGCGCCATCATGCGCTCAGGAGAGAAGAAACAATGACCCCGATCAATCAACCCATCACCGAGCAGGGGCGCGTCGTCTCCATCGGCGAATTTGTTCGCGGTAACATCCGTGAATACGGCATGTTCATCGCGCTCATCGCGATCATGGTGTTCTTCCAGATCTCGACCGGCGGCGTTCTCTTCAGGCCGCTCAACCTGACGAACATCATCCTGCAGAACTCGTTCATCGTCGTCATGGCGCTGGGCATGCTGCTGGTGATCGTTGCCGGCCATATCGATCTCTCGGTCGGCTCCGTCGTCGGTTTCATCGGCGCCATCGCCGCCGTCATGACGGTGCAGTGGCATATGAACTATGTGCTCGCGACCGTTATTTGTCTGGCCGTGGGTGCGCTGGTCGGCGGCCTCCAGGGTTATTTCGTCGCCTATCACAAGATACCGTCCTTCATCGTCACGCTCGCCGGCATGCTGGTCTTCCGCGGCCTGACGCTGACCGTGATGACGGGAGCCGGAACGGGCACCAGCATCGGTCCGTTCCCACCGGCTTTCCAGCTGGTCAGCATCGGCTTCCTGCCCAACCTTTTCGATATGGGCGGCATCAACTCGACCTCGCTCATCCTGACCGTCATCGGCGCCGTGACCCTCGTCTATCTGGCGTGGCGCGCGCGCAAGTCGAACGAAAAGCATGGCAATGACGTCGAGCCTCTGGGCTTCTTCATCGCACAGAACGGCATCGTCGCTCTCGCCATCCTGGCGCTCGGCTATCAKCTGTCGATCTACAAGGGCTTCCCGAACGTGCTCGTCATCATGCTGGTGCTGATCACGGCTTACGCTTTCATCACCCGTCGCACGACGATCGGCCGCCGTATCTACGCGATGGGCGGTAACGAGAAGGCAACGAAGCTGTCCGGTATCAACACCGAGCGGCTGACCTTCCTCACCTTCGCAAATATGGGTCTGCTTGCCGGTCTGGCTGGTCTGATCGTGGCGCTGCGCCTCAACTCGGCAACGGCCAAGGGCGGCTTCGGCCTTGAGCTTGACGTGATCGCGGCCTGCTTCATCGGCGGCGCATCGGCACAGGGCGGCGTGGGCAAGGTCACGGGCGCTGTCATCGGCGCTCTGATCATGGGTATCATGAACAACGGCATGTCGATCCACGGGCTCGGCACCGACTCCCAGCAGATGGTCAAGGGTGCGGTGCTTCTCGCTGCCGTCTTCTTCGACGTCTACAACAAGAACAAGGGCTGAGACCTAACTCAGCCCGAGCATTCGAAGTCATATGAAAATTGAATTCCGGCTCCGGATGGAGCCGGAGCGGCGAAGCTTTGTCATCGCCAAACGAAAGGATCAGGAACGTGCTTATTTCGCAGATCAAGGGCGCAAGCGGAGAGATCATCGTCGCCGTGCGCGAACCGGGTGCCGTCGCCAAGGCCGTCAAGGGTGCAACGAGCGTCTACGCTCTGGCGCTGGAAGCCGCAGACAGCGGCAAGTCGCTCGTCTCCGTCATCGAGGCTCACGGATACGGCGATGCCGTCGATCTTGAAAAGGCCTATGCGGAGGGACGCTTCCTGCCGCCGATCACCCATCCCGATGCCGCGCACCTGCATCTGACCGGCACGGGCCTGACCCACCTCGGCTCCGCGGCAACGCGCGATTCCATGCACAAGAAGACGTCCGAGGCGGCAGAGGAAACGCTGACCGACTCCATGAAGATGTTCAGGATGGGTCTTGAAGGCGGCAAGCCGGCTGCCGGCCAGAAGGGCGTGCAGCCCGAGTGGTTCTACAAGGGCAATGGCTATGGCGCTGCTGCTCCGGGCGCGCCGCTCGTTTCTCCGTCCTTCGCGCTCGATGGCGGCGAAGAGCCTGAGATGGCCGGCATCTACGTCATTGCCAAGGACGGCACGCCGTTCCGCATCGGCTTTGCGCTGTCGAACGAGTTTTCCGATCACGTCACCGAGCGGATCAACTATCTCTTCCTCGCCCATTCCAAGCTGCGTCCGGCAAGCTTCGGTCCGGAAATCCGGATCGGTGTTGCGCCTGAGGATATCCGCGGCACGTCGCGCATCAAGCGCGGAAACCATGTGATCTTCGAAAAGCCGTTTCTATCCGGCGAAGCGAACATGTCTCACACTTTCGCCAACCTCGAATACCACCATTTCAAGTATGGCCTCTTCCGCGTGCCGGGCGACATCCACGTCCATATGTTCGGTACGGCGACGCTTTCCTTTGCCGATGGCATCAAGGCGGAAGAGGGCGATGTCTTCGAAATCGAGGTGGCCGAGTTCGGCCTGCCGCTGCGCAATCCGCTGAAGGTTGCTGCCGAAGAAGAAATCGCCGTCAAGCAGCTCTGATTTCCAAGGCCGGCCGCCATGAAGTGGCCGGTCACTTGTCCAAAGGAGGCTCCAAGGCCATGACCGTCCATCAGAATCTCATTGCCGGCGAATGGACCGGCGCAAATGGCGTCGAGAACATCAACCCGTCCGATACGAACGAGGTTGTCGGCCTCTATGCTCAGGCGAGTGCCGACGATACCAAGGCGGCGATCGCAGCCGCCAAGGCTGCCTTTCCGGCCTGGTCGCGTTCCGGCATCTGGGAACGTCACGTTATCCTGAAGAAGGCCGGCGACGAGATCATGGCGCGCAAGGACGAGCTCGGCGCKCTGCTGGCACGCGAAGAAGGCAAGACCCTGCCGGAAGCCATCGGTGAAACGATCCGTGCATCGCAGATCTTCGAATTCTTCGCRGGCGAAGCGCTGCGTCTTGCCGGCGAAGTCATTCCCTCGGTGCGTCCGAACATCGGCGTTGAGATCACCCGCGAGCCGCTCGGCGTCGTCGGTATCATCACGCCCTGGAATTTCCCGATCGCCATTCCGGCCTGGAAGATCGCGCCGGCGCTCTGCTAYGGCAACACSRTCGTCTTCAAGCCGGCCGAGCTCGTGCCYGGCTGYKSCTGGGCGATCGTCGATATCCTGCACAGGGCAGGGCTGCCGAAGGGTGTCTTGAACCTCGTCATGGGCAAGGGCTCCGTGGTCGGCCAGACGATGCTCGACAGTCCCGATATTTCCGGCATCACCTTCACCGGTTCGGTCGGCACCGGCAAGCGCGTCGCTACCGCTTCGCTCGAACATAACCGCAAGTTCCAGCTCGAAATGGGCGGCAAGAACCCGATGGTCGTGCTCGACGATGCCGACCTGAGCGTCGCCGTCGAAGCAGCCGCCAATTCCGGCTTCTTCTCCACCGGCCAGCGTTGCACGGCCTCGTCGCGGCTGATCGTCACCGAGGGCATCCACGACAAGTTCGTTGCTGCGCTCACCGAAAAGCTGAAGACCATCGTCGTCGATCACGCCATGAAGCCGGGCACCCATATCGGCCCCGTCGTCGATGACCGGCAGCTGAAGACCGATACCGACTATATCGAGATCGGCAAAAAGGAAGGCGCCAGGCTCGCCTTCGGCGGCGAACTCGTTTCGCGCGAAACGCCGGGCTTCTATCTGCAGCCGACGCTGTTTACCGAAGCGACCAACCAGATGCGCATCTCGCGCGAAGAGATCTTTGGACCCGTCGTCTCGCTGATCCGGGTGAAGGACTACGAGGAGGCGCTGGCAACCGCCAACGACACCCCGTTCGGCCTGTCATCAGGCATTGCGACGACCAGCCTGAAGCATGCGACGCATTTCAAGCGCAATGCCGAGGCCGGCATGGTGATGGTCAACCTGCCGACCGCCGGCGTCGATTTCCACGTTCCCTTCGGCGGCCGCAAGGGCTCGTCCTACGGCCCGCGCGAGCAGGGCAAGTACGCCGCCGAATTCTATACAACCGTCAAGACGGCCTACACACTGGCTTGAGACGAAGCGCGATAACCCTGATCGTACGAGGCGATCAGGGGGTATCCTGAAGGACGGAGACTATGAAGAAGAAAGCAGAATGGCCGCGCAGGCTGAGGTCGCAGGAATGGTACGGCGGCACGAGCCGCGACGTGATCTACCACCGCGGCTGGCTTAAGAACCAGGGATATCCGCACGACCTGTTCGACGGCCGCCCTGTCATCGGCATCCTGAACACCTGGTCGGACATGACGCCGTGCAACGGTCACCTGCGCGAGCTCGCCGAAAAGGTGAAGGCGGGTGTCTGGGAAGCCGGCGGTTTCCCGCTCGAAGTGCCTGTTTTCTCGGCCTCCGAAAATACCTTCCGCCCGACCGCGATGATGTATCGCAACCTGGCGGCTCTGGCTGTCGAAGAAGCGATCCGCGGCCAGCCGATGGACGGCTGCGTGTTGCTCGTCGGCTGCGACAAGACCACGCCGTCGCTGATCATGGGCGCAGCCTCCGTCGACCTTCCGTCGATCGTCGTCACCGGCGGGCCGATGCTGAACGGCTATTTCCGCGGTGAGCGCGTCGGCTCCGGCACGCACCTCTGGAAGTTCTCCGAAATGGTGAAGGCCGGCGAGATGACGCAGGCCGAATTCCTGGAAGCCGAAGCCTCGATGAGCCGCTCGTCGGGCACCTGCAACACGATGGGCACTGCTTCCACCATGGCCTCCATGGCTGAAGCGCTCGGCATGGCGCTGTCAGGCAACGCCGCGATCCCGGGCGTCGATTCCCGCCGCAAGGTCATGGCGCAGCTCACCGGCCGCCGTATCGTGCAGATGGTCAAGGACGACCTGAAGCCTTCCGAAATCATGACGAAGCAGGCCTTCGAAAACGCCATCCGCACCAATGCGGCGATCGGCGGTTCGACCAATGCCGTCATCCACCTGCTCGCCATGGCCGGCCGCGTCGGCGTCGATCTGACGCTCGACGACTGGGATCGTTGCGGCCGCGACGTGCCGACCATCGTCAACCTGATGCCGTCGGGCAAGTACCTGATGGAAGAGTTCTTCTATGCCGGCGGCCTGCCGGTCGTGCTGAAGCGCCTCGGCGAAGCCGGCCTGCTGCACAAGGATGCGCTGACGGTATCGGGCGACACCGTCTGGGACGAAGTAAAGGATGTCGTCAACTGGAACGAGGACGTCATCCTTCCGGCTGACAAGGCGCTGACGCAATCGGGCGGCATCGTCGTCCTGCGCGGCAATCTCGCGCCGAAGGGTGCGGTCCTGAAGCCGTCTGCCGCCTCGCCGCACCTGATGGTGCACAAGGGCCGGGCGGTCGTGTTCGAGGACATCGACGATTACAAGGCCAAGATCAACGACGACAATCTCGACATCGACGAGAACTGCGTCATGGTCATGAAGAACTGTGGTCCGAAGGGCTATCCGGGCATGGCCGAAGTCGGCAACATGGGCCTGCCGCCGAAGGTGCTCAAGAAGGGCATCACCGACATGGTGCGTATTTCCGACGCCCGCATGTCCGGCACGGCTTACGGCACCGTGGTGCTGCACACCTCGCCGGAAGCTGCTGTCGGTGGCCCGCTCGCGGTTGTCAAGAACGGCGACATGATCGAGCTTGACGTGCCGAACCGCCGTCTGCATCTCGACATTTCCGACGAGGAACTGGCGCGTCGTCTCGCCGAATGGCAGCCGAACCACGATCTGCCGACGTCGGGCTATGCGTTCCTGCACCAGCAGCATGTCGAAGGAGCCGATACCGGCGCCGACCTCGACTTTCTCAAGGGATGTCGCGGGAGTGCAGTCGGCAAGGACAGCCACTAACAGGGCGTATCCGACCGCAAATCGACGGGAAGGCGGGGGACCCCCCCCCCGCCCGCAATTGCAATGTGGAATACTTTCTGTCGCGAAACGCCGACTTTTACGGGTGGCTTTTGCGACAGAAATTTACGGAAAGTCCAGTGCTGGCGGTTTTGTCCTGAAGGCTGGAATTCAGTGGAAAAGTCGGAACGGCGCAATGCGGACGGTCATTACGGCAGCACACCGCTATCTCCGATTTGATCATCGATAGTCGTTAGCCAGGGCCATCGCTGCAAATACTGGGTGCATTTATCCAGAAATAGGCCACGCTGAGGATTGAGAGGGTTCAGGCGCAGGATGCCATTCCACATGTCCTCCAAGCCGTCAGGCGCGTAAAGGCTGCCGTCGTAAAGGCGAATACCGACCCTTGTGCAAAGGGTGAGGTAGCGGTCGATGCCATCCTCCGCCTTTTGCAACGTTGGATATTCCGCTCCGAACTTGTTCTTGTACCAGAGATGGACCCGAGCCTGGTTCTTGATCTCCACCGTTACGGGCAGATCGGCGACCGCCTGCTGCACMCGGCGAATGACGACGTCTTCGGCGTCCCAGGATAGGGCGGAGTCATCGAAGTAGAAGACGTCGTAATCCTTTATCCCGTACTGAGGGTCATAGCCGGACTTCAGATTCCAAATTGTCTGCACGAGGCAGCCAGCGGTCAGAATACCTTGGGGAATCTGGAGGGGGGCCAACCGGGTTAGCAATTCGGTGTTTATCGGGTTACGGCGGACAGACCAGATGAATTGCTGCTCGCTAAACGACATAGCCTCTCCTTTGTCCGATAGCTTCGCTAAATCGGTTAGCGCGAAAATCCCCATTGTTCGAAACTCGGACAGACCATCCGAAAACCTGCGCGCAGCCTAACCTTCGGATCCCCCGCTCGGGTTTTCTGACGGTCTGTCGGGATTACGCGACAGGACAAGGCCGTCCATGTAGTGATCGAGATGGCTCTTCCACAACGCCGGCTTAAACAGCAACGCATGGCCTGCAGGAGCAGCAATGAATTTTCCTTCTCCGCCMGCCAGGAGGAATCGTTCGAAATTTCCTCTGCAGTGCCCTATTCGATAATATTGGTCATGACTTCCGTGCAACCAAAGCGTTGAAATTCCCGCTGATGCTCCACGTTCAAAAATAGCCGGATTTACAATTTCATGAGTGGCGCATCCTCTCCCGAGCCAACCACCGTTGAAATTGATGGCAGCCTGGAACGTGGCCGGGCGCATACCCGCATAGGCTACGGACAAGATGCCGCCGCGTGAAACTCCCCCGATGGCAAGCCGGCTCTGATCCACATCGGAGCGACCGCGAAGATGGCGCACGACAGCATCCACATCCGMGACGGCCCGCTCGAAACCCGCAATCGTAATTTCGACATTGCAGGAATAGCCGGAGCCGTCGGGAGCAAGTCCCTCTCCATAGTTTCCACCTGATTTTCCTCTGCCCCGGCGTTGCGGAAAGAGAACCATCCAGCCTCGTTCGACGAAGTAGTTTCCAACGACAGGCGGACACATGGTCCTTGTGTACAGGGATTGATTATGCCCCTGTCCGGTAGAGCCATGATTGAAAACAATTGTCGGATATGGCCCTTCGCGTTGAGGCTTGGCTGCGACGATTTCMAATCGTGCATCTGTCTCGTCGGAGGGTATGAAGAACTTCTCCAACTTCATGAGGCTGCAATATCCATACGTGTGCCACCTGAGCGGATCGGCGGATTGTCGGGTCCCATGCATTCGTCAACCGCTTCCGGCAGAAGCGGCGGGTGCACGGTCTGTTCCAGAAAGACGTGCCATGATGCATTGTAGGGGCGAACGTTCATTTCTGGAATCCCAAGTGTTCGATTTATCAATGCAGAGTTGAATAAAATGATCGATCGCCACGGCACGGGCATAGTGCGCACTGTGTGGAAATGACTGCATGCGGCCCGGCCATGAGGCGGCGGGTGATCGTTTCATCGGTGTAGTCGTCGGGTAGATCGGGATAGGCCTCGTCGCGCAGGTATATCTGGAAATAATCGGCCAAGAGATTGCCCTAGGCTCCAGACTCAATCAGGCCCACCAAATGACGATGGCGGCGATGTAGCAAGTTGCCGCGAAGTTGAGCATGAGCTTGTCATATCGAGTTGCGACACGCCTCCAGTC
>NZ_JBFTNV010000024.1:0-138374 GCF_056397645.1 Rhizobium sp. 05L429
TGCCGGCGCTCCAGGCGGATGTCTTCCACGGCAGGCCTGCGAGCCACCGATCGAGCTCGTCGGCGTCGAGCTGGACGGCCCGGATGGCATGAGGTGGACGAGATCCGAGAACTTCAAGAGCGTAGCCGACGGATAGCACGTTATACAACGCCTTCGGGTCGTCCCTGAGCTTAGTCCCTGCCCGATGCGCATTCGGCTCCGGAAAGAGGCCGGTCTCGCCGTCCTGCAGGTTTTGGAGCCGCTCGACTGTCTGCGATCGATCCAGCCCTGGTGGCAATTCCCCGAAGCCTGCCGCGATCTCGATTGCGTCACACAGATGCCGCGCTGCGGGTCGCTGCACGCCATCCGCTTCCAGCGATTCATAGGCGTCGGCTGTCTTCCATCGCTTGAGGATATCACGCCATTGATCCTGCGCCTTGCTGCCGAGTTTTTGCAGGCAGTCTTCGACACTTCCGACGCCCGACGACCGAGGGGTCCCGCCCCTGAGGCGGATGACGCGTGCGGGCACGCCGCCTGCGATCGCCAGTGGCGGGATTTCTCCAGCCACGACCGCGCCGGCAGCAATCACCGCGCCGCTGCCGATGACGGCGCCATCCAGGACGACAGCATTGGCCCCGATCCAGACGTCGTCGCCGATCGTGATTCCGGCAGTCGTTACCTTCTGGCGATGGATCGGCACGGTGGGATCGTCGAAGCCATGGTTGAAGCCGACGATCGAGGCGTGCGATGCGATCCGAACGCCGTCGCCGCAGGTCACTCTGCCCGAAATGCAGGCATAGGGGTTGATGGTGCAATCGTCTCCCAGAGTGATATCGCCTCTGACAAGCGCGTGGCCGGCGATCCATGACCGCTCACCCATCTTCAGGCGATCGGTAAAGACGGCGGCATGCTCGGCGATGTAGGACGTGTCGGCGAACTCGGCCCCGCAGGCCCTGCGAAGCTCTGCCTTGCGCGCGAGATGAGCCGGATGGCGCAGGTCGGAAGCGATATGCTCCCAAGGCAGGAATTGGAGCCTGCGCGCTTCTTCCCGGTCTTCCAGCGCCGCGTTCGGATTATTGGCCTGATCCATTTCTTGTCCTTGGGGCGGCTCAGCCGCCGAATATGCGCTTGCCTTCCGACATGAGCTGTTTGGCGGCGTCGGACGGCGTTATCTGCGCGAAGGCCAGGCTGTCGGCGGTCGCCGTCAGAACCTGCTGAGAAAACTCGGCCGCGCCGATCGGTATTGCCGGCGGATACGGCCCAACCCTCTCCTTCAACGAGACGATGTAATCAATCGTCTGCTTTGACACTTTGTCGCCGGTCGCCGCGACGTCGCCCTGGATCTTCGTATTGACAGGAACACCACGCTCGGTTCCGAGAGCATGTCCCGCATTTGCGTCGTTGACGAAGAAGTTGATGAACTTGGCTGCCGTCTCCGGCGACTTCGACCAGGGCGATATCGACCATAGCGTCGAGGGCCGGTAAAACAACCCCGAGCGACCTGCGGCGTCCTGTACCGGAAGAGAGCCGATGGTCATCTCGGATTTTGCGAGCGCGGTGTAGCCCGCAAGCTGATTGGAATAGGCAAAGGCCATGACGGCATTGCCACTCGCCACGGGGTTGGTCTCGATATTTCCCTTGTCGAGAGCCTGGATGTCGGCGGTGACACAGCCGCCGGCCTTTGCCATCTGATCCCAGTAGTCGAACCATTCAGCGGCGTCGGCCTCTTCGAAGCCGAGGTGGCCATCCTGCGTGAAGAGTGCCTTTCCGCGCTGTCGCAGCCAGACTTCGAATACGAAACTATACCGGGCGCCATTGCTCACCGCGAAGAGATTGCCGGAGCCGGAAGCTTTCTTGAAGTCCGTGCAGATCGTCTTGAACTGCTCCCATGTCGTCGACGCTGTGGGTGCCGGTACGCCGGCCTTTTCCAGCGCCGTCTTGCCGACCATCAGGGCAGCGGCGTTCAGGGACGTCGGAATGCCGGTCAGCTTGCCATCCACGGTGCCGAGATCCAACGCGCCGGGTGAGAAGTCCTGTGACTTGATAACGCTGTCGTGGAACTGAGTCAGGTCAAGAGTGGCGCCACGCCGGGAATAATCGGCGAAGGTCACAGGTTCCAGAGCGAAGACGTCGGGCACGTTGCGGCCGGCCACCATCGTGCTCAGCTTCACCCAATAGTCCGACGTTGCGACCTGACCGGTGAACGTCACGCCGGGGGCTGACGTTTCGAACTGCTTGATGACCTCGCCGGTCCGTTTTGCACGGTCGGGATTTCCCCACCAGAATACTCTCAGAGATTCCTCGGCGGCACGTGCGCCAGGAATGTCGATCAGCGCCGCGGCGATGGCGCTCGCCATAAACTCTCTACGTCTCAGCATCTTCCCCTCCCAGGTCAATGCCGCCCGCTTGATGCGGCGACAGGACAACGATAGACGAAAAAATGATGCTGGAAAGAAAAATTTCGTAATTAGCGAAAATTTCTACGCTGTATGGCAGCGCCGGACCGCCCGTGATAAATCTCGATCGAGGAGAACCCTGATGACACGCAGATCGAGAATCTCTGACATTGCCGAAGCCGCAGGCGTTTCCATCGCCTCGGTGTCAAAGGCTCTCAACAACAGGTCCGGGGTTGGAAACGAAAGCCGCGAACGCATCCTGGAAGCGGCCGCCCGTCTTGACTACAAGCACAAGACAGCCGATGTCGCCGACGCCTTTCCATCCGGTGTCGCGGTCGTGACGACGGCAGCCCTCTACCTGAACTCGCAGTTCTATGAAGGGGTCATTCAAGGGGCGCTGGACGCCGCCAAGGAAGCAGGCGTGCCGGCGAAGGTGCACCTGATGACACCTGATATTGAAACCGGCAGCGTCAATGTCGAAAGGCTGGTTGCCGACGACGGCGCCTGTCTGCTTCTTGTCGGCCTCGACCATCCGGTATTGATCGAACAGGTTGTCAGAAGTCATGCGCCTGCCGTCATCCTGAATGGGATCGATAGGACGATGCGTCTTTCCTGCGTTCTTCCCGATAACAGGTCCGCGGGTTGGCTGGCGACCACCCGGCTTCTGTCGGAAGGCCACACGGAGATCGTGCATGTCAGCCGGCTATTCCGGACCTCGCTCAAGGAACGATTCGACGGCTTCCGTGATGCGATGCAGGAGGCTGGAATCGCGATCGATCCCGATAGGCATCTGTTCGACCTTATGGCGGCCGGAGTCCTGGAGCCCGGCATGGTGAATGCCTTGACCGACGCGATGCAGAAAGGTCGCTACGCGAAGGCGACTGCTTTCGTCTGCAGCAACGATATCATGGCGCTCGGCGTGATCGACGCGCTTCGCGCACGGGGCAGCGGCATTCCGCGCGACTACTCCGTCATCGGCATGGATGACATCTCCATCGCCCAGCACAGCAATCCAGCTTTGACGACATTGAGGATCGAACGCGAAGAGCTTGGTCGCGTCGGATGGGAAATGCTGAGGGAACGTGCGCTCAACAGCCAGGCGAGGGTGCGGCGTATTGGAATGGCCGTCAGGATCATCGAGCGCGGCACTGTCGGTCCTCCGCGGGATTATCTTCGTTCGCAGAAGTAGGTGTGGATTATCTCGCGCCCCTATTAAGCCGTCACATCGCGCGCTGTGCCGTGCCAATCGCCAAGCTCGAATATGGCGTTATCGCCGACAGCGGAAGCTGGAAATAAGGCGGCCGAATAAGTAGGCATATCCGCTTTAACACCAGAGAACCATAGGGAGCAAATACCGCCTTGACGGCGAATAATCTTTGAGAAATGCTAAGATGTCAGACCAATTTTGAGGTCGGCTGCCTTAGACAAGAACTTGGGGAACCATGAAGGCAAATGGTAGCGACAGGCCGGTAATCCGGCCGCTTCCGGCGATGGACCGCGCGCGTCAGGTGACCGATGCGCTGGCACATTATGTCGAGGATGCCCGGCTTCAGGCGGGCGACCGCCTGCCGGCGGAGCGCGAGCTGATGGCCGCACTTGCCGTCGGGCGCTCCACCATTCGCGAGGCGATCCGGCATTTTCAGGCGCTCGGCGTCATCGAGACGCGCAAGGGCAGCGGAACCTACCTGCTGAAACCGGTTTCCAGAGATACGATTCATATGCCGCTGTCGTTCGAGACGCCGCATCTGCGCGATGTGTTGCTGCAGACGCTGGAGGTTCGCCGCGGTATCGAATGCGAGGCGGGCATGGTCGCGGCGAGGCGGCGCACGGCGAAGGACCTCATCGTCATCGAGGAAAAGCTCGATGAAATGGAACGGGTGCATATCGCCAAGGGCGCTTCCGGACCGGAGGATCTCGCTTTCCACCTCGCCGTTTACGACGCCACCCACAATCCCCTGTTCCGCCAGCTTCTCGAACAGATGCGCGAGACCTTCGAGCGCTTCTGGACTCATCCTTTCGACCGGCAGGATTTTGCCCGCCGGTCCTTCCCCTTTCACCGAACCCTTTTCAATKCCATCGCCGCCCAGGACACCGAGGCGGCGCGGCGTGAGACATTGAAAATCCTCGACGTGGTCGAGGAAGACATCAAGGAAATGTCCCGATGACTGACGGCCTCGAACCGTTCGACCTTGCTTCGCTGATCACCGCCCATGACGAAGGCAACTTCGCCGAAGCCGTCGTTCCGCCKATTTTCCAGACCTCGCTTTTCACCTTTTCCGACTATGACGACATGATCGCTTCCTATCGCGGCGAAAAGGTGCGGCCGATCTATACGCGCGGTCTCAACCCGACCGTGCGCATGTTCGAGGAGATGCTGGCAAAGCTCGAAGGCGCCGAGGATGCGCTGGGCTTTGCAAGCGGCATGGCGGCGATCTCGTCGGCGGTGCTTAGCTTCGTGGAGCCGGGCGACCGCATCGTCGCCGTCAAGCATGTCTATCCCGATGCCTTCCGTCTGTTCGGCACGATCCTGAAGCGCATGAAGGTCGAGGTGACCTATGTCGATGGCCGCGACGAGGAGGCTGTCGCCAAGGCGCTGCCGGGCGCCAAGGTCTTCTATATGGAAAGCCCGACGAGTTGGGTGATGGAAGCCCATGACGTCGGCGCGCTGGCCGCGCTCGCAAGAAAGCATGGGATCGTCACCATGATCGACAACAGCTGGGCGAGCCCGTTCTTCCAGCGGCCGATAACGCTTGGCGTCGATCTCGTCATCCATTCAGCCTCCAAATATCTCGGCGGCCACAGCGATGTGGTTGCCGGTGTTGTTGCCGGCTCGAAGGAGATGATCGCCCGCATCAAGGCCGAATCCTATCCTTATCTCGGCGGCAAGCTGTCGCCCTTCGATGCCTGGCTGCTGATCCGCGGTTTGCGGACTTTGCCTTTGCGCATGCGGGCGCATGAGGCAGCGGCCACGACGATCGCGCAGCGCCTGCAGGCGCTCGACGTTGTCGAGCAGGTCTGTCATCCGGGCCTTACCAATCGCCTGCCCGCCGGCCTCAACGGTACGTCGGGCCTC
This sequence comes from Rhizobium sp. 05L429, assembly GCF_056397645.1. NCBI lineage: Bacteria > Pseudomonadati > Pseudomonadota > Alphaproteobacteria > Hyphomicrobiales > Rhizobiaceae > Rhizobium > Rhizobium sp. 05L429. The sequence goes on from NZ_JBFTNV010000024.1 coordinate 5,449, forward strand.
TTCTCTTTCATATTCCGCGAGGGCATCGATATCAGAGCCTTCGCAGATCACCTCAAGCTTTTCAAACTGGGTGTAAGCTGGGGTGGACATGAAAGCCTGATCGTACCGGGCGAAGTTGTGCTGCAGCAGAAGGCACAGCCGAATTCGGCACAAGCCTTCGGCATCAGCCCGCGATCTGTGCGCCTCCATATCGGCCTCGAAGGAACCGAGGCGCTGTGGAGGGATATCGAGGAGGCGATTTCCGTCGCCTCTTAACCGAAACCTCACAACAACTACGGAGGGGAACCAAAAATGAAAAAGCTTATCATCTCGACACTCTTCGCCACGATGATGGCGGGCACGGCTTTCGCGGACACGACGCTGAAGCTCGTCGAAGTCATCACCAGCCCCGAGCGCACCGAGACGCTGAAGTCGATCGTCGGCAAGTTCGAAGCCGCCAATCCCGGCACCAAGGTCGACATCATCTCGCTACCCTGGAACGAAGCCTTCCAGAAATTCGCGACCATGGTCTCGGCCGGCGATGTGCCAGACGTCATGGAAATGCCCGATACGTGGCTGTCGCTCTATGCCAATAACGGCATGCTGGAAAGCCTGGAGCCCTATCTCGAGAAATGGGAACACACCAAGGAATTGACGCCGCGCGCGCTCGAGCTCGGCCGCGACGTCAAGAATACGGCGTACATGCTGCCCTACGGCTTCTATCTGCGCGCCATGTTCTACAACAAGAAGCTGCTTGCAGAAGCCGGCGTCACAGAACCGCCGAAGACGATGGAGGATTTCACCAAGGCGTCCGAAGCCGTCTCCAAACTGTCTGGCAAATACGGCTACTGCATGCGCGGCGGTCCGGGCGGCCTGAACGGTTGGATGATCTTTGCGGCCTCCATGGCCGGCGACAACAAGTATTTCAAGGAAGACGGCACCTCGACGATGAACAGCGAAGGCTGGGCAAAGGGCATCGAGTGGATGGTCGATCTTTACAAGAAGGGCTATGCGCCGAAGGATAGCGTCAACTGGGGCTTCAACGAAGTCGTCGCCGGCTTCTATTCCGGTACTTGCGCCTTCCTCGACCAGGATCCAGATGCGCTGATCGCCATTGCCGAGCGGATGAAGAAGGAAGATTTCGGTGTTATGCCGCTGCCGAAGGGTCCGGCCGGCAAATCTTACCCGACCATCGGCTACGGCGGCTGGTCGATGTTCACGACGAGCCAGAACAAGGATCTCTCCTGGAAGCTGATCGCCACCCTCGAAGGTCCAGAAGGCAACATCGAGTGGAACAAGAAGATTGGCGCTCTGCCGGCCTATACGGCAGCCGAGAAGGATCCCTTCTACGCCGGTGACCAGTTCAAGGGCTGGTTCGAGGAGCTGGCCGACAAGGACACCGTCCCGACGGTCATGCCGACCTACCTGGAAGAGTTTGCGTTCTTCAAGGATTCCCTGGCAATCAAGACCTCTCAGCAGGCGCTGCTGGGCGATATCTCCGCCAAGGACCTTGCCGATCAGTGGGCCGATTACCTCACCAAGGCTCAGCAGAAGTTCCTCGCCAAGAAGTAAGGCAAGCTACTCAAACGGCGGCGGAAATCTTCCGCCGCCGTTCATCTAACGACAGACGGCGCCCTTAAGCGTCGCGAGGGAAAGCATCGGGTTAATGACCATCACCGCCCATACGCTCGAGTTACGCCACGACCGTCGGCCATGGCTGCGCCGCCTCGCCGACGCCTCGGAGCCTTATCTCTACAGTGCGCCGTCGCTGATCCTGATCATCGCGGTCATGCTGGTGCCGCTGGCGGTCGGCGTTTCCTATGCATTCCGTGATATCCAGCTTCTCAATCCTTTCTCCGGCGGCTTCGTCGGGATAGAGCATTTCCGGGAGCTTTCCCAAGACAAGGCCTTTTATGGCGCGTTGCGGAACACGCTCTGGTGGACCGGTGCCTCGGTCGTCCTGCAATTCTTTTTCGGGCTGGTCCTTGCCCTGCTGCTGGACAAGCCTTTCTGGGGCAGGGGTGTCATCCAGGCGCTGGTGTTCCTGCCCTGGGCGGTGCCATCCTTTCTGGCCGGCTTGAACTGGGCCTGGCTCTTCAATCCGGTCATCGGGCCGATCCCGCACTGGCTTTTTGCTCTCGGACTCATGAGCGAGCCGGGCAATATCCTCTCCGATCCACAATATGCGATGTGGGGCCCGATCATCGCCAATGTCTGGTGGGGCATTCCATTCTTCGCCATCACGCTGCTGGCTGCGCTACAGGCAATTCCGCGCGATCTTTATGAGGCGGCCTCCATCGACGGTGCAGGCTGGTTCCAGCGCTTCCGGTCGATTACCCTGCCGTTCCTGGCCCCGACCATCGCCATCACCGTCATGCTGCGGACCGTCTGGATCTCGAACTTCGCCGATCTGATCGTCGTCATGACCGGCGGCGGACCGGCGGATCGGACGCAGATCGTTGCAAGCTATATTTTCACCCAGGCCTTCAGGCGCCTCGATTTCGGCTATGCTTCGGCGATTGCGCTGGTGCTGCTGGTGCTGCTTCTGGCCTATTCCATGCTGATCATCCTGCTGCGGCAGAGCCTGCTTGCCAAGGATTGAGCCATGAGACGATCCATTCTTCCCATCATCGCGCATCGTCTGGCGATTCTCGTCTATGTCGTTTTCGCGCTCTTCCCGCTCTTCTGGCTCTTGAAGGTCTCGGTCACCCCGAACGACCTGCTCTATACGGAGGGCGTGCGCATGTGGCCGTCGCGGACCACGTGGGAACATTACAGCTTCGTGTTGGAGCACAGCGCCTTCCCGACCTTCTTCAAGAATAGCGTCATCGTCTCGGCTTCGACGGCGGTGGCGGTGACGATCTGCGCCTCTTTGTCAGGCTATGCGTTGTCACGCTTCAGCTTCCGGGCGAAATACTGGATCATCGCGCTGATGCTGCTTACCCAGATGTTTCCGCTGGTCATGCTGGTCGCGCCGATCTTCAAGATTCTGTCGCCGCTACACCTGACGAACAGCCTGACTGGCCTCGTCATCGTTTACACCGCCTTCAACGTGCCTTTCGCGACCTTCCTGATGCAGTCCTTCTTCGACGGTATCCCGAAGGATCTCGAGGAGGCAGCGATGATCGATGGCGCTACCCAATTCACGGCCTTCCGGCAGATCATCCTGCCGCTGACGCTGCCGGGCATTGCGGCGACCCTCGGCTTTGTCTTCACTGCGGCCTGGAGCGAGCTGCTCTTTGCGCTGATGCTGATCAACGGCAATGATGCGGCGACCTTCCCCGTCGGCCTTCTCACTTTCGTTTCGAAATTCTCCGTGGATTTCGGGCAGATGATGGCGGCAGGCATCATGGCGCTCATTCCGGCCGGCCTCTTCTTCCTGCTCATCCAGCGTTATCTCGTTCAGGGCCTGACGGCCGGTGCGGTCAAGGGTTAGTCAAATGGCATCGATCGATATCAAGAATATCCAGAAGTCTTATGGTCATATGTCCGTGCTGCACGGCGTCGATCTGGAGATCAAGGACGGTGAATTCGTCGTCCTGGTCGGCCCGTCCGGCTGCGGCAAGTCCACGCTTCTGCGCATGATTGCCGGCCTCGAAGAGGTGACCGGCGGCGAAATCCGCATTGCCGGCAACCGCGTCAACGAACTGCATCCGAAAGACCGCGACATTGCCATGGTGTTTCAGTCATATGCGCTCTATCCGCATATGAATGTCGCCGGCAATATGAGCTACAGCCTGAAGCTCAGGAAGACGGCGAAGGAAAAGATCGCCAGTGCCGTTGCGAGTGCAGCTTCGAAGCTCGGCCTCGATCCGCTGCTGGAGCGCCGCCCGAAGGCGCTGTCCGGCGGCCAGCGTCAGCGCGTCGCCATGGGCCGCGCCATTGTGCGCCAGCCGAAAGCCTTCCTGTTCGATGAGCCGCTGTCGAACCTCGACGCGCGCCTGCGCGAACAGATGCGCGCCGAAATCAAGAAACTGCATGGCGACCTCAAGGCAACCTCGATCTACGTGACCCACGATCAGATCGAGGCGATGACACTGGCGGACCGGATCGTCGCCATGCATGGCGGGGTCGTGCAGCAGGTCGGCAGCCCCCTGGAGCTGTATGACCGCCCCGCCAATCTCTTCGTCGCGGGCTTCATCGGCTCGCCCGGCATGAACTTCCTCGAGGCGAGCTACGAGGCAGGCGGCGTGAAGCTGAAGGACGGCACGATCGTGCCCCTGGATAAAACACTGTCCCTTTCGAACGGCGAAAAGGTCACGCTCGGCATTCGGCCGGAGCACGTCGTCATGACAAGTGACGGACCAGGAATTGCCGCCGATGTCGAACTCGTCGAGCCGACGGGCTTCGGCATCATCCTGCATCTTTCGCTGCATGGCCTGCCGTTCAAGATTTTTACGCTCGATCGTGAGGCGATGACTGCGGGGCCAAACGTCAACGTGGCTTTTCCGGCTAAGCACCTGCATGTGTTCAACGGCGAGGGCAATCGCGTCGATTGAGTTGCGGGAAGGCGACTGTCGCGGATAGCGATTACTGCAGGTKAAAAAGGCTTTCGTTGCAGAGCCTTCGGGGGCTATATCGTCAGAAGATGATCACGCTGGAGTGGATATTTTGACAGGCACCGTTCTCGACCGCTTTCTCCGCTATGTCGTTATCGACACCCAATCCGATCCCGCCTCATCGACGCAGCCGACCACCGAGAAACAGAAGGATCTCGGCCGGGTTCTGGTTGAGGAGCTCTTAGAGGTCGGCCTTTCGGATGCGCATCTCGACGAGCACGGCTATGTGTATGCGACCATTCCGGCCAATAGCAATAAGAGCGTCCCGGTCATCTGCTTCTGCTCGCATATGGATACTGCGCCTGACTTCACGGGCAGGAACGTCAAGCCGCAGATGGTGACGAATTATGCGGGCGGGGATATCCTGCTTCCCGGCGATCCAAGCCGGGTGATCCGCGTCTCCGAGCATCCCCAGCTGAAAAACCAGATCGGCAACGACATCATCACCACCGACGGCACGACCTTGCTCGGCGCCGACGACAAGGCGGGGCTGGCGGAAATCATGGCCGCAGCCCAGATCCTCATCGATAATCCCGACATCAAGCACGGAACGATCAAGATCCTCTTTACGCCGGACGAAGAGGTCGGCCGCGGCGTCAACAAGGTCGACCTGAAGAAGCTCGGCGCCGATTATGCCTATACGATGGATGGCGAGACCGCCGGCCATATCGAGGATGAGACCTTCTCGGCCGACAGCGTCGATATTGTCATCGCGGGCGTGGCGATCCATCCGGGTTTCGCCAAGGACCGAATGGAAAACGCCATCAAGCGCCGGCGCCATCATCGACCGGCTGCCGAAGGATATTGCGCCGGAGACGACCGAGGGAAAGCAGGGCTTCATCCATCCGACCGGCGTCGCCGGCTCGATGGAAAAGTCTGCGATCAGCCTCATCATCCGCGACTTCACCGACGAAGGCCTTACCGAAAAGGAGGCCATGCTCGAAGCAATCGTCAAGGATGTGATGAAATCCTATCCGGGCTCGACCTATCGTTTCGATGTGAAGGAACAGTACCGCAATATGAAGGTCGTGCTCGACCGTCATCCTGAGATCGTCGAGAACGCCGTCGAGGCGGTGCGCCGGGCGGGCATGACGCCGGTGCGCGGAAGCATTCGCGGCGGTACGGACGGTTCGCGCCTTTCCTTCATGGGCCTGCCATGCCCGAACATCTTTGCCGGCGGCCACGCTTTCCACTCGCCGCTCGAATGGATCAGCCGCCAGGATATGGAAAAGGCTGTGAGGACGATCGTCGAGCTTGCGAAGGTCTGGGAAGAGCGCGCCTAGAGCAATTCCGGCAAAAGTGCGTAGCGGTTTTTGCGTTCGAAACTGTGCRAAAACAAAAGAATGGAGCATATCCGCAATTCGAAGAAAACGGATATGCTAAAGGCGCCTCAGACTTCCGGGATCAGCCGCCGTTTGCCTGAATGCTTGGTCGCAGCATCACGCTGTCGGAAGCGGGGCGGGGTGTCGGGATAGCGACCGGTACGCCAGGCGCCGGCTCGATCGAGGTCACCGGCTCAAGGATCGGCATCGGTTGCGTGCTCGCCGTGGCCGAGGGGTCCGGAGCTGGGATCGGAACCGGAACGGTTGACGGGATCAGCACATCGAACTGCGGCGGCAACATGCTTTCACCCGGTACGTAGTTCATCGCGACTTCGTAAGARGGCAGCGGCGGCGGCGTTTCGAGTGTGCCGTCTTCGTCGCGCTTCTCGTAGAAGGCATTGCCGCCAGCAACTGTCACATAGTGCATGTTGTTGTATGGGAATTTCAATCCCGCGGTGTGGAAGAACATCGCGTCCCCGACCGCCGGATGGCGCTCGCCGCTCAGGACCGCGTCGGCTGCGGTCGCAAGTTCGGGTTCGGCCTGCGGCTTCACTTCTCGCGTCATGACACCCGGCGCAAATTGCCGCTTCTGGGCGACGACGCCGCAGATGGAGTCGGCATAGGCGCCTGAGGTCAGCCGGTTCATGACAACACTGCCAACGGCCAGATAGCCCGCCTCATCCGAATGCTCGGATTCAAAGTACATCGCGCGCTTCAGGCAATCACGATCCTTGGTGGTGTAGTTGAAACTGACTTTTGCCGGTTGAACGTGTTTCGGCTTGCTCTTGACCGACGTGGACGCCGGTTTCGGTGTTGTCGTGCAGCTCGCGGCTGCCAGTCCTACGAACAAAATCCCGACCAGGGATTTTCCAAAGGAAATATCCGCCCTCAACGCCAGGTGCCTCCTATTGGAATTAGTCCAGCCCTTTTCGATCTAAGCAAAAACGTTTTATCCGGCACGTGACAAAAATACAAACAACCGGAGATCACAAAATTCTCAATGGTTCTCGCCACATKCGATTCCGGCGAGAACCCGGATTGAACGAATATCAGCCTCGGAAGAGCTTCCAGCGTGTYGGCTTGAAGGCGACGCGCGACCGGTCGAGCCTGTCTGCTTCGCTCGGCGGAAGCTCGATTTCGATATGCGGGCGCTCCTTGCCGATGTCGAGTTCGATATGGCGGGTGCCCGCGACGCGCCGGCTGGCGACCGGCTGGCCGGCAATGCAGTTTTCTGCCGATTCGCAGAGCCGGACATCGTGCGGGCGGAAGTAAAGTTGCGCAGCGCCATCAGTCTCGTTCTCGGCATTAAGACCGAGCGAGCGGCCCTCGAAGTGGATATCGCCGCCGGCAACCTCCACCTGCAGGCAGTTCGACTGGCCGACGAAGCCGAAGACGAAGGGCGAATTGGGGCTGTCGTAGACCTGATCCGGCGTGCCGACCTGCTCGATCGCGCCCTGGCTCATGACGACGACGCGGTCGGCAAGCTCCATCGCCTCGTCCTGATCATGGGTGACGAAGACGGTGGTGTGGCCGGTGCGGTCATGGATTTCGCGTAGCCATTTGCGCAGGTCCTTGCGCACCTGCGCATCAAGCGCGCCGAAAGGCTCGTCGAGCAGCAGGACGTTCGGCTCGACCGCCATGGCGCGGGCAAGGGCCACGCGCTGGCGCTGGCCGCCGGAAAGCTGTGCCGGATAGCGCTTTTCAAGACCTGAGAGCTGCACGAGATCGAGCAGCTCCAGCGCCCGCTTACGGATTTCTGCCTTCGGCGGACGGCGCGACGCATTGCGCACCTTCAGGCCGAAGGAGACATTGTCGAGTACTGTCATATGGCGGAAAAGCGCATAGTGCTGGAACACGAAGCCGATATTGCGTTGTTGCACAGTCTTCCTCGACGCATCTTCCTCGCCGAAGAAGATCTGGCCTTCGGTTGGGCTTTCAAGGCCGGCGATGAGGCGCAAAAGCGTAGTCTTGCCGGAGCCGGAGGGGCCGAGCAGTGCGATCAATTCACCGGAGCGGATATCGAGCGAGACATCGTGCAGCGCCGGAAAGCGGTCGAATTCCTTGCGTATGTTCTGGACGCGTACTTCCATTCTAATTCCTTCAGTGCCGCCGGCTGGCGGCGATTTCGGCGCTATAGCGCATTTCCAGCAGCGTCTTCAAAACAAGTGTGACAAGGGCAAGCAAGGCCAGAAGCGAGGCGACTGCAAAGGCCCCGGTGAAATTATACTCGTTGTAGAGGATTTCCACCTGCAACGGCATCGTGTTGGTCTGGCCGCGAATATGGCCCGATACAACCGATACGGCGCCGAACTCACCCATGGCGCGGGCATTGCAGAGCAGCACGCCGTAGAGAAGGCCCCATTTGATGTTTGGCAGCGTGACGTGCCAGAAGGCCTGCCACCCGCTGGCGCCGAGCGAAAGCGCTGCCTCCTCATCCTGGGTTCCCTGTTCCTGCATGAGCGGAATGAGCTCGCGCGCGACAAAGGGGAAGGTGACGAACATCGTGGCAAGGATCAGCCCCGGCGCCGCAAACAGGATCTTGATGTCGTTGGCGCTCAGCCACTGGCCGAGCCAGCTGTTGGCGCCGAAGAGCAGCACGAAGACGAGACCCGAGATCACAGGTGAAACCGAGAAAGGCAGGTCGATCAGCGTCGTCAGGAACGCTTTGCCCTTGAACTCGAACTTGGCAATCGCCCAGGCGGCTGCAAGGCCGAAGACGAGGTTCAGCGGCACGCTGATCCCGGCAACGATGAGTGTCAGGCGGATGGCGGAGAAGGTCTCGGCATCCTGAAGTGCGGTGAAAAACGCACCGGCGCCCTTGCGGAATGCCTCGACGAAAACGGCCGCCAGCGGCAGGAACAGGATCAGGAGAAGGAAGACGAGCGAGATGGCGACGAGCGCGATCCGGGCCATCTTGCTTTCTGTGATCGCCGAATGGAGCTTGTGCGGCTGGGCGGATGGTCCACTCCCGCTAGTGTCAGACGCCATAGCCGTACCTCCGCCTGCTCCAGCTCTGGATGAGGTTGATGACGAGCAGCAAGCTGAACGAGAGGATCAGCATGATCGCAGCAATGCCTGTCGCAGCCGCATAGTTGAACTCCTCGAGCTTGATGACGATCAACAGCGGGGCGATTTCCGATTTGAACGGTAAGTTGCCGGCGATGAAAATGACCGAGCCATACTCGCCAACGGCGCGGGCAAAGGCGAGGGCAAAGCCCGTCAACGCCGCAGGCGCAAGGCCCGGCAGCAGCACGCGCGCGATTGTCTGAAAGCGGTTGGCACCAAGCGTGGCGGCAGCTTCCTCCACTTCTTTGTCGATCTCTTCCATGACCGGCTGGACCGTTCGCACGATGAACGGCAGGCCGACGAAGATGAGGGCGACGACGATGCCGGCCGGTGTGAAGGCGATCTTGATGCCGAGCGGCGTCAGGAACTGCCCGACCCAGCCGTTTGGAGCGTAGAGGGTGGTCAGTGCGATGCCGGCGACGGCCGTCGGCAGAGCGAAGGGCAGGTCGACCATCGCGTCGATGATGCGCTTGCCGGGGAACCGGTAGCGCACCAGCACCCAGGCGAGGATGACGCCGAAGACGGCATTGATGCAGGCGGCGATGAAGGCGCAGCCGAAGCTGATGCGCAACGCACTCAGCGTTCGCTGGTCGAATGCGATGTCGAAGAACTTCTCCCAGCCGAGTGCGCTCGACCGCCAGGCAAGACCGGACAGGGGGATCAGGACGATGAGGGTAAGCCAGATCAAGGTAAGGCCGAGCGCCAGTCCGAAACCCGGAATGACGCTCGGCCGCCTGAACCGCCACCGTGTGGGGTTATGTGCGCTCATAAGACCTATTATTGGGCAGGCTTGTAGATCTGGTCAAATACKCCGCCGTCGCCGAAGAATTTCGGCTGTGCATCCTTCCAGCCGCCGAAGTCGTCGATCGTGGCGAGCGTCAGCTTCGGGAAGCGGGCGATGTCGGCCGGGTCGGCTGCTTCCGGCTTGATCGGACGGTAATAGTGCTTTGCCGCGATCTTCTGGCCTTCATCCGAATAAAGGTAGTTCAGATAGGCTTCGGCGACCTTGCGGGTGCCCTTCTTGTCGACGTTGCCATCGACGATTGCGACCGGTGGATCGGCACGGATCGAGAAGGCGGGGGTCACGATCTCGAACTGGTCGGGGCCGAGTTCCTCGAGCGAGAGATAGGCTTCGTTTTCCCAGGCGAGCAGGACATCGCCAAGGCCGCGCTGGACGAAGGTGGTTGTGGCACCGCGTGCGCCGGTATCGAGAACCGGAACGTGCTGCAGGAGCTTGGTCACATAGTCCTGCGCCTTGGCTTCGTCGCCGCCGTTCGCCTGCTTGGCCCATGCCCAGGCTGCGAGGAAGTTCCAGCGGGCGCCGCCCGAAGTCTTCGGGTTCGGCGTGATGACCTGCACGTCATCCTTGATCAGGTCGCCCCAATCCTTGATACCCTTCGGGTTGCCCTTGCGCACGAGGAAGACGATCGTCGAGGTATAGGGCGTCGAATTATTGGGGAGTTTGGTCTTCCAGTCGGCCGGTATCTTGCCGGTCTTCTTGGCGATCGCGTCGATATCGCCTTCGAGCGCGAGTGTCACGACGTCGGCATCAAGGCCGTCGATGACCGAGCGCGCCTGAGCACCGGAACCGCCATGAGAGGCCTGGATCGTCACGGCTTCGCCGGTGTCAGTCTTCCACTTTGCAGCAAAGGCAGCGTTGAAATCCTTATACAATTCGCGCGTCGGATCATACGATACGTTCAGAAGCGTCTGGTCGGCGAATGCGGGTGCGACGCTGCCGATCGCAAAGCTGCCTGCCATGACCGCGGCCGCGATGAGCCGGGTGAGCCTTAAAGTCTGCATGGGGAACCCTCCGTGGTGATGCGCTAAACTCTATCAACTAAGTCGTATAATGAAACGAAGATTGTTCCGGTTCCGGGGACCAATCTTAGAAAGCCATCCCATTTTCAGCGGGTGTTTGCGAATGGGACGTGCTGACAGTTGGCCGCGGCCAATTGAGGCGCCACGCCTCAGTCGTGATTTTTCTGCCACAGTTCGACCGCCAAAGTGACATTGGTGTGTCGATTTTTAGTCTTCTTTTGCAGCGCTGACGTTTTCGAGTGCCTACATGGACTTCCGGTCGTTGGGATTCGGCGACCGGATGGCAGGGGTGCCCTTGAAGCACTGCTTGCCTTTTTCAAACCGTAAAAGGTCTTTCTGATGTCTATTAAAACTATCCTTCTTGGCTCTGTTGCCGCCCTTGCAGCGGTTTCCGGAGCACATGCAGCCGACGCTATCGTCGCCGCCGAGCCGGAGCCCGTAGAATATGTTCGCGTTTGCGACGCCTACGGGACTGGCTACTTCTACATCCCAGGCACGGAAACCTGCCTGAAGATCGAAGGCTATATCCGTTTCCAGCTTAACGCCGGCCAAAACGTTGGCGGTAGCGTAGCTAACCCGAACGACTCCGATTGGGATGCCGTTACCCGCGGTCAGGTCACCTTCCAGACCAAGAACGACACCGAATACGGTACGCTCACCGGCGTTATCACGCTGCGTGTCAACGCGGACAACGCCACCAGACAGGACACCACGCTGGACGAAGGCTACATCGACATCGCCGGCTTCCGCGTTGGTAAGCAGTACAGCTGGTGGGATGACGACCTGAGCGGCGAGACGGACACGCTCTCGAGCAACGAGACGACCCACAACTCGATCCGCTATCAGTACGAGACCGACAACTTTGCAGCCGGTATCTCGCTCGACGAACTTGAAGAAGCCTACGACGAGAAGCCGGGCGAAGGCCCGAACAACTTCGGCGTTGCAGCCCAGGTTTCCTTCAAGAGCGGCGCATTCAGCGGTTACCTGCTCGGTGGTTACGATAGCGACAACGAGGAAGGCGCTATCCGCGCAATCCTGTATGCCGACATCGGCCCCGGCACGCTCGGCCTCGCTGGCATCTGGGCCAGCGGTGCTAACTACTACTATGAAGAGTCCGAATGGACGATCGCTGCCGAGTACAAGGTGAAGCTCACCGACAAGTGGGCCGTTACCCCGGCCTTCCAGTATTTCGACAAGATCGATCTCGATGCTGACGGCAAGGGCTTCAGCGGCGGCAGCGCTTACACGACTGGCGTCACCGTCGACTACCAGATCGCTGAAAATCTGCGCAGCAAGGTCAGCGTTCAGTATCACGACGAAGAAGACGGCGACGACGAAACCTTCGGTTTCCTGCGTCTCCAGCGCGACTTCTAATAAAAAGGGGCCGAAGCGGCCCCTTGTTCTCGATTTGCCTTCCCCCCGCTTCGGMGGGGAGAAGGTCGAAAGCGCGAAGCGAATTTTTCCTTACACGCGCGAATCCGCGATGAAATCCGAATAGAATTCATCGACGCTTCTGGCCTTGCGCATGGCAGTCAAAACGCCTTCCGATTGAAGTCTGCKGGCGATGGCGGCAAGCACGTTCAAATATTCTCCGCGATTGTTTTCACCGAAGAGCAGTACGAAGGCGATGTCCGTCGGGATATCGTCGATTGCATCGAAATCCAGCGGGTGGGCGAAGCGGATCAGCATGCCGCGCGGGCTCGTCACGCCGTCGATGGCCGCATGCGGAACGRCAATGCCGTTGCCTATGCCGGTAGAGCCGAGCTTCTCACGGGATTCGAGCGCCTTCAGGACGGTCTGGCCGTCAATGCCGAAGGCCTTGCCGGCCTTTTCGGAAATCGCCTGCAGCGCGCGCCATTTGGTCGCCACCGACAGGCCGATGAAGGTGTGCTCCGGCCGTATAATGTTGGAAAGGTTCATTTCATTCTCGATGCTGTTTTCGGCGGGGTCAGTCAGGCTCGCGGAGCCGATAGCCGACACCGGTCTCGGTGGTGATATAGTGTGGCTGGTCGGGAATCTGCTCGACCTTTTGCCGCAGCTGCCGCACATAGACGCGCAGATACTGCACGTCCGCCGCCGGACCCCATACCTGCTTCAGAAGAAACTGATGCGTCAGCACCTTGCCGGCATGCTGGGCGAGCACGCGCAGGATGTCGTATTCCTTCGGTGACAGCTTGATTTCCTTGCCGTCGACCTTGACGATACGCTTGACGAGATCGATCGACAGGCCGCCGGTCTGGAAGATCGCCTTTTCGCCCTGCTGCTGCAGGCGGTGACGAAGTGCGACGCGGATGCGGGCACCGAGCTCGTTGACGCCGAAGGGCTTCGTCACATAATCGTCGGCACCGGTTTCAAGCGCCTTGACGATGCCGGCTTCGTCTGTGCGACTAGAGAGGATGACGACGGGCATGGTGAGCCCGTCCTCGCGCCATTCCTGCAAAAGGTCGTGGCCCGGAATATCGGGAAGACCGAGATCGAGCACGATGAGATCGGGCTGGTCATCCTTCACGGACTGGCGGGCAGCAGTCCCATTCGGCGCCTCATGAACTTCATAGCCCTGCGCGGTGAGGCCGACGCGTAAGAGCTTGCGGATCGGGGGCTCGTCATCAACGACGAGAATCTTGACGGCTGAACCGGTCATTTGAGTTCATCCAGTTTGGGAATGTCATTCGGTTTGGGAAGGMGGATGGTGAAGACAGCCCCGGACCGGTCCGTCCGGTTGCCGGCGGTAATCGTCCCGCCCATCGMCTCGATGAAGCCCCGGCATATGGAGAGACCAAGGCCGGTGCCGGCGCGTACCTGATCGCCCTTGCGCACACGGTAAAAGGTGTCGAAGACACGGGTAAGGTCTGCAGGGGGAATGCCCGGACCTTCGTCGGAGACCTGTACGACGACATTATCGGCATCCGCCCAGCCTTCGATGCGAATGACGGAACCCTCGGGTGCGTATTTCGCAGCATTGTCGAGCAGATTGAAGAGGACCTGTTCGAAGAGGACGGGATCGACGCGGACCATGGGCAGGTCGGCGGGGATTGTCATTTCCGTCCTGTGATGGTCGAGGATCTTGGCAGCCCGGCGCAGCGCGGTGCCGGCGATGTCGCCGGCATAGTGCAGCGCATAGTTCGGCTCCATGGCGCCGGATTCGATCTTCGTCATGTCCAGCAGGTTGGCGATGAAGCGGTTGAGGCGCTCGGATTCATCGACGACGGTCGAGAGAAGGTCGGTCCGATCGTCGGCCGACATGGAATCGAAATAGTCGCGTAGCGTGCCGGACGCACCGAGGATCGCCGCAAGCGGCGTCTTCAGGTCATGGGAAATTGAGGTCAGCAGGGCTGAACGCAGGCGATCGGCCTCCGCAGCAAGCTTGGCGCGGTCGACATCGGCGACGAGCTGGACGCGCTCGATGGCAAGTGCCGCCTGGTCCGCCAGGGCGTCCAGAAGGCGTTGCTGCTCGGGCGTCAGTAGCGGGCCGTCGCGGCGGTCGCTGTCGAGACCGATGACGCCGACGGCGGTGCGGCCGGTGCGCAGCGGCACATAGAGGCGCTTGGCGCCGGGCAGGGTATCGGCGCCGCGCCCGGCGGCGTGATTGTGCTCCCAGGCCCAGCGGGCGGCGGCAATATCGGCATCATCGAGCGTATCGTCAGGCGGATAACCGGCCTTGACCGCGATGGAACCTTCTTCCGGAAGGAGCAGAACGACGCGCACCTTGAGCATGGAGGCGAGCTGAAAGGCCGTCGCCCAGAGGACGTCGTCCAGCGTACCGGTACCCGCGAGTTTCTTGGAAAAGAGATAGAGGTCTTCCGTCGTTCGCGCCCTCTGCCGGGCGGAAAACGCCTGCCGCTGCACCGTTGCAGTGAGATTGGAGGCGATAACGGCGACGCCGAGGAAGAAGAAGAGCGCCAGCACGCTTTCGGGGTCGCTGATCGTCAGCGTATAGCGTGGCGGCAGGAAAAAGAAATTGAAGGAAAGAGCGCTGACGATACAGGTATAGAGCGCCGGCCTCAGGCCATGGATGACCGCTGACGTCAGCACCGCCATCAGGAAAACGAGCGCGAGGTTGCGCACGTCGAGCACCTGATCGAGCACCACGCCGACAGCCAGCGCAATCGCGACATAGGCTGTCGAGAGGATATAGGCCCTGAAATTCAGTGTGGGGACAGCAGGTGCTGCCTTGACGCCGCGCTGTGAGGGCGTGTCTTTCTCGCTTCCGGAAATGACATGAACGCTGATATCACCGGCCCGCCGGATCAGTTCGTCGGTCGTCGAACGATTCCACCACCCTTCGCGCCAAGTCGGCTTCTTCGGGGCGCCGATGACGATGTGGGTGACGTTGTTGGCGGTGGCGTGGCGCACCAGCTCTTCCGTCACTTCGCGACCGGGAATGGTGATTGCTTCACCGCCGAGCTGTTCGGCAAGCCGCAAGGTGGCCGCGATTGTGTCTCGCTGCGTTTCCGACAGATTGATGGAGCGGTTGGTCTCGATATAGACGGCGGCCCAGGGGCCGCGCAGGCGTGAGGCCATGCGCGAGGCATAGCGCACGAGCGAGGCAGAGCGGGGATGCTCGTCGATCGACACCAGCACCCGCTCGCCGGCGGCCCACGGGCCGGAAATCGCATGCGCCTGCATATGGGTCAGCAATTGGTCGTCGACGCGCTGGGCGGTCTTGCGCAGGGCGAGTTCGCGCAGAGCCGTCAGGTTGCCGGGTGTGAAATAGTTGGTCAGCGCCCGCTCGGCAGTCCTGGCCACATAGACCTTGCCGTCATGAAGGCGCTTGATCAGATCGTCGGGTGTCAGGTCGATGATCTCGATATCATCAGCCATGTCGATCACGGAATCCGGCACGGTTTCGCGCACCCGGATGCGGGTGATCTGCGAAACGACGTCGTTCAGGCTCTCCACATGCTGGATGTTCAGCGTCGAATAGACATCGAAGCCACGGTCGAGCAGTTCCTTGACATCGAGATAGCGCTTCGGATGGCGGCTGCCCTCGGCATTGGTATGGGCCAGTTCGTCGACGAGAACGAGATCGGGCTTGCGGACGAGAATGGCATCGAGATCCATCTCTTCGAGCGACTGGCCGCGATAGGCAATCTTCACACGCGGAATGATCTCGAAGCCGGCAAGCAGTGCTTCGGTCTCTTTGCGGCCGTGGGTTTCGACGACGCCGATCACCACATCGAGGCCGTCGGCCATCTTGGCATGGCCGGAAACCAGCATCTCATAGGTCTTGCCGACGCCGGGGGCTGCGCCCAGGAAGATTTTGAGGCGCCCGCGCGACTCCGCCCGGGCCTTTTCGAGAAGCGCATCGGGCGAAGGCCTGCCGGCCTGGTCGCGATTGTCGTCTGGCATGCGGTTCGGTCTTTCTTCACGAGCAAGCCCCGGTCCGCTTGTCGCGTTCCGGGGCTCTCAACCTTTACTGAGTCATAGAAGCATCAAGGCCCTGGTTCAACGCCAGAACATTGACGGTCGGCTCACCGAGCAGGCCGAGTTCGCGGCCCGTAACGGCTGCATCGACGAGTGCCTTGACCTTGGTTTCATCGATACCACGGGCCTTGGCGACGCGCGGTACCTGGAAGTAGGCAGCATCGGGCGAAATATGCGGATCGAGGCCGCTGCCCGAGGCGGTGACGAGGTCGGCGGGAACCTCGGCATTCGGGTTGGTTGCCTTCGCCGCCTCATAGTCGCCTTTCACGCGATCGATCAGCTTCTGGCTGGTCGGGCCGAGGTTGGAGCCCGAGGACGCAGCGGCATTATAGCCGTCACCCGCGGCGGACGGGCGGCCGTGGAAATACTTGTCGCTGGTAAAGGCCTGGCCGATCAGCGTGGAGCCGATGACCTTTCCGTCCTTTTCAATAAGGCTGCCATTTGCCTGGAAGGGGAAGATGGCCTGAGCGGCACCCGTCATGGCAAGCGGGTAGAGAAGGCCGGTGATGGCTGTGGTGGCAACGATCATGACGATTGCCGGACGAAGTTCTTTCAACATTGTTGTAACTCCTTAGGCGAGGCCGAGAGATGAGACGACCATATCGATCGCCTTGATGCCGATGAAGGGGACGATGATGCCGCCGAGACCGTAGATCAGCAGGTTGCGAGAGAGCAGCGCGCCGGCGCCGATCGGGCGGTAGCGCACACCCTTCAGTGACAGCGGGATCAGCGCGATGATGATCAGCGCGTTGAAGATGATCGCCGACAGGATGGCGCTCTGCGGCGTGGCGAGGCCCATGACATTGAGCACGCCAAGCTGCGGGTAGAAGGTCAGGAACATCGCCGGAATGATGGCAAAGTATTTGGCGATGTCGTTGGCGATCGAGAAGGTCGTCAGCGCGCCACGCGTCATCAACAACTGCTTGCCGATTTCGACGATTTCGATGAGCTTCGTCGGGTCGCTGTCGAGATCGACCATGTTGCCGGCTTCGCGGGCAGCGACCGTACCGGTGTTCATGGCGACGCCAACGTCGGCCTGTGCGAGAGCGGGAGCGTCATTCGTGCCGTCGCCGCACATGGCGACCAGCTTGCCCTTGGCCTGCTCTTCGCGGATGAGTTGCAGCTTGTTCTCTGGCGTTGCCTGGGCGAGGAAGTCGTCGACGCCGGCTTCGGCGGCGATGGCGGCTGCCGTCATCGGGTTGTCGCCGGTGATCATGACGGTGCGGATACCCATGCGGCGAAGCTCGTTGAAGCGCTCGCGGATGCCGCCCTTGACAATGTCCTTCAGCTGGATGACGCCGAGCAGCTTGCCATCGCGGGCAACCGCGAGCGGCGTGCCGCCGGCCTTGGCGATCTCGTCAGCGATCGACTGCAGTTCACGGACGATTTCGGCGCCGTTCTTCGAGGAGGCATCGCCATTGACGTAGCTGAGAACCGCATCGACGGCGCCCTTGCGGATGGACGCGCCTTCAAGGTCGACGCCGCTCATGCGGGTCTGCGCGGTGAAAGGCACGAAGGTGGCCTTGAGGCTCGCCATATCGCGGCCACGGATCGCATATTTCTCCTTGGCGAGCACGACGATGGAGCGTCCTTCCGGCGTTTCGTCGGCGAGCGAAGCGAGCTGGGCCGCATCGGCGAGATCCTGTTCGGAAATGCCGCGAACCGGGCGGAAGCTGGTGGCCTGGCGGTTGCCAAGCGTGATCGTGCCGGTCTTGTCGAGCAGCAGTGTATCGACGTCACCGGCAGCTTCGACGGCGCGGCCGGACATGGCAAGCACGTTGAAGCGGACGAGGCGGTCCATGCCGGCGATACCGATCGCCGACAGCAGGGCGCCGATCGTGGTCGGGATCAGCGTGACGAAAAGGGCAACGAGCACGATGATCGGGATCGAGCCACCGGCATAGGACGCAAAGCTCGGGATCGTCGCCGTGGCGAGTACGAAGATCAGCGTCATGCCGGCGAGCAGGATGTTGAGCGCGATTTCGTTCGGCGTCTTCTGACGTTCCGCACCTTCGACGAGCGAGATCATGCGGTCGAGGAAGGTCGAGCCGGCCGCCGCCGTGATGCGCACGCGGATCCAGTCGGAAAGAACCTGCGTGCCACCAGTGACCGCCGAGCGATCACCGCCGGATTCACGGATCACAGGGGCGGATTCGCCGGTGATTGCCGCTTCGTTGACCGAGGCGACACCTTCAACGACTTCGCCATCGGAGGGGATGATGTCGCCGGCTTCGACGAGAACGAGATCGCCGACCTTCAGGCTCGTGCCCGGCACCATGCGATAGCCGCTGCCGTTATTGGCTGTCAGCAGCTTGGCCTGGGTTTCAGTGCGCGCCTTGCGCAGCGAGTCGGCCTGCGCTTTGCCGCGGCCTTCGGCGACGGCTTCGGCGAAGTTGGCGAAGAGCACGGTAAACCAGAGCCAGAGGTTGATCTGGAAGGAGAAGGCAAGATTGCCGTTGCCTGAGACGAGGTCACGCAGGAACAGAACGGTGGTCAGTGCCGAGACCGTTGCCACGACGAACATGACCGGGTTCTTGGCGAGTGTGCGCGGGTTGAGCTTGGTGAAAGCGGCACCCACGGCCGGAATGAGGATGCGAGAATCCATGATGCTCGCGGATTTTGCCTGGCTCATAAGAGACTCCAGCTTTGAAACGAGGATGGCGAACCGGACAGCCGGTCAGCCCTGTAAAATTTTGACTGCGCAGATGATGACGAGCAGGCCTGCCATCATCACCAGGATGATGTCGGAGGCGCGCGGCATCCGCTGGGCTCCACGCCCCGGCAGACCGGGACGTGGATGGAAGGCTTTTCGGAGCCTGTGACGGATAATCATGACACCCACCTCAGAAGGTCTGGCCGGCGATCATGACCAGGTGCTCGACAACAGGACCGAGGGCCAGTGCCGGGAAGAAGGTGAGACCACCGACGATGAGGATCGTGCCGATGAGCAGGCCGACGAAGAGAGGGCCGTCCGTCGGGAAGGTGCCTGCCGAGGCCGGAACCGTCTTCTTCGTGACCAGCGAGCCGGCAATCGCAAGAGCCGGGATGATGACGAGGAAGCGGCCCATGAGCATGCCGAAACCGAGCGTGATGTTGTACCAGGGTGTGTTTCCGGTCAGGCCGCCGAAAGCCGAGCCGTTGTTGGCCGCAGCCGACGTATAGGCATAGAGGATTTCGGAGAAACCGTGCGGGCCGGCCGTGCCGATCGAGGCAACTGCCGAGGGCAGCACGCTTGCGATCGCGGTGAAGACCAGCATGGCGAGCGGCAGGCAGAGGATGGCAAGAACGGCCATCTTCATTTCCTTCGCCTCGATCTTCTTGCCTAGATATTCCGGCGTACGGCCGACCATGAGGCCCGCCACGAAGACGGCGACGATGATGAAGAGCAGGATACCGTAGAAGCCAGCACCGACACCGCCGACGATGACTTCGCCGAGCTGCATGTTGATGAGTKGGATCAGGCCGCCGAGCGCGGTGAAGCTGCCATGCATGGCATTGACCGCTCCGCAGGAGGCMGCCGTGGTGATGACCGCAAACAGTGAGGACAAGGTGATGCCGAAGCGGACTTCCTTCCCTTCCATGTTGCCGCCCTGCAAGCCGAAGGCATGCATCAGCGGGTTGCCGGCAGCTTCCGCCCAGTAGGTGATGCCGACGCCGACGATGAAGAGGATGCCCATTGTGGCGAGGATTGCCCAGCCCTGGCGCTGGTTGCCGACCATGCGTCCGAAGACGTTGGTGAGCGCCGCACCGATCGCGAAGATCGATACCATCTGGATGAGGTTGGAAATCGCGTCCGGGTTTTCGAACGGATGGGCGGAGTTGGTGTTGAAGAAGCCACCGCCATTGGTGCCGAGCATCTTGATGGCAAGCTGCGAGGCGACGGGCCCGACGGCGATCGTCTGCTTGGCGCCTTCCAGCGTCGTGGCATCGACGTAGGGGCCAAGTGTCTGCGGCACGCCGAGCCCGACATAGGCGAGCGTCAGCACGATGCAGATCGGCAGCAGGATGTAGAGCGTCGCGCGGATCATATCGACCCAGAAATTGCCGATCGCCTTGCCCGATGCGCGCGAGAAAGCGCGGATGAAGGCAACGGCGATCGCCATGCCGGTCGCAGCCGACACGAAATTCTGAACCGTGAGGCCCATCATCTGCGTCAGGTAGGACATCGTGCTTTCGCCACCGTAATTCTGCCAGTTGGTGTTGGAGACGAAGCTGGTAGCGGTGTTGAAGGAAAGCTCCGGTCCGACCGCAGTCATGCCGGCCGGGTTATAGGGCAGCGCGCCCTGCAGACGCATCAGTGCGTAAAGCACGATGACGCCGAGCAGATTGAACATCAGCATGGCGAAGGCATAGGAGGTCCAGTGCTGATCTTCGCGCTCGCTGGTGCCGGCAACGGCGTAAAGCCCCCGTTCGATCGGAACGAGGACCGGTGAGAGGAATGTGCGCTCGCCACTGAAGACACGCGTCATGTAACCGCCGAGCGGTTTGACGAGCACAAGGACGATCCCGCAATAAAGCAGGATCTGAAGCCATCCGTTGAGGGTCATGGGAGGAAACTTTCAGTACCCGGCTGCTTCGATCAGAAGCGCCGGCTCTTTCAGAAACGTTCTGGGCGGATGAGGGCGTAGGTGAGGTAGACGGTGAGAAACACGGTCACGGCACCGCTCAAGATATAATCGAGGGTCATTGGTGTCTCCTTCAAAGCCTGTCGCAGGCGCGCGTATAGGCAAAGCATAGTCCGAAGAATACGACTGCAGTGCCGAGTAGAATTATATCCATCATCGATCTTGACTCCGGTTTGTTATTCTTGGAGTCAGACAAGACAAAGGGCGCCATCCTGGCGGGGCGGCACCTTTTATGCTTTCTGGCGTGGAGATGATCTTTGCGATCTCTCGGACATTAATATGCGGCCGAAGTGCATAAAGGTTCGAGATTGGGCAGGAGGCATCAATATAAAAATCTTATAAATGCCTTTATGCGCTCGAAGCCGGAATTGGGGCGCCATCGGCAGGTCGGTATAAACAAAAAGCCGTGCCTCGAGGGCACGGCGCGATATCGAACAGCGCAATGTTGGTGGGTTCAAGGATCGACCTTGAACTGGTAGTGGCCTTCGGCGCTATGACCGTCCATCGAGAGGACGCGCCAGTTGAGCGTGTAGAGGCCGGGTGCCATCGAAGGATCGAGCGGGATCTTGAAGACGGATCCTTCGGGGCCGGAGAGGAATGGCTTGCCCGTGGGCAATGCCGTGCCCTGCGCGTCGAGCAGGATGGCTGTCGAGCGCGTAAGATCGACTGGCCCGGTAAAGGTGAGTTCGAGGTTCGCCGGCACCAGCTGTTCTTCCTGCTGTGGCGGCGGAAGCGATGCTTCCTCGATCGCCGCTGAAGCCTCGTTTGCGGCAAAGAGAAGCGATGCGAATAGGCAGAATGACACAATCGATTTCATGACGGTCTTCCTTGGATTGCCGATCCGCATGGTGCCGGGAGCGTCATGCCCCGTCACGCCATGCCGGCGTATGCCTAATAACGCTGCTGGGGCCGATTTCGATCCCGCATCCTTGCAATAACCCGCACCGGCTGCAGCAGCGGCTGTGGCTGGCGCCCTTGTCGGAGTGTTGCGACCGCTTCATCGACCAGGTTGCGCCAAAATTCGCGGAGCCGTCTTGTTATCTGCGAGTTGGAAGCCGAATTCCTGGCGACATTGTCGTTGTCGTGCTTCATTGCTTTCTCCTTCCACTTTGCCGTGATCCTTGAACAGAAATATAGTCCTCGGCGAGCTCTGGCGAAATCATACGGACGTCTAGGGAGCGCCTATCTTTCGGGTGATAAGCGTGTGAGCATTTCGTCATATATTGAGCAAAAGCCTCCTGGATATGATTGAATTGCTGGGCGTTGCGGTCTTATAGTCGGCCGCAAGGGCATCCCATGAATCGCGGGAGCCATAGGGAAGGAAACCGATCATGACAAAAGTCCGTGCGCTGGTACTGGAGCGCCAGCATGAGCTTGCGCTTCGCGATATCGATCTGCCTCTGGAGACGGGACCCGGGCAGGTGAAGATCAAGATCCATACCGTGGGCGTCTGCGGCTCTGATGTGCACTATTACACGCATGGCAAGATCGGCCCCTTCGTCGTCAACGAGCCTATGGTACTCGGCCATGAGGCGGCAGGCACGGTGGTCGAGGTCGGTGCCGGTGTGACGCATCTGAGGGTCGGCGACCGCGTCTGCATGGAACCCGGCATTCCCGATCCCAATTCCAAGGCGAGCCGGCTCGGCATGTACAATATCGATCCTGCTGTCGCCTTCTGGGCGACGCCGCCGATCCATGGCGTGCTGACGCCTGAGGTCGTGCATCCCGCCAACTATACGTTCAAGCTACCCGACAATGTCAGCTTTGCCGAAGGTGCGATGGTCGAGCCTTTTGCGGTCGGCATGCAGGCCGCGACCAAGGCGAAGATCGCACCCGGCGATACCGCAGTTGTTCTCGGCGCCGGTCCGATCGGCACGATGGTAGCGATTGCCGCCCTTGCCGGTGGTTGCGCCCGCGCGATTGTCGCCGACCTCGCCCAGCCGAAGCTCGATATCGCCGCCCGGTATCAGGGCGTTATCCCGGTCAATATCCGCGAGAAGAACCTTGCCGAGGAAGTCAGCCGATTGACCGATGGCTGGGGGGCCGACGTGGTCTTCGAATGCTCCGGTTCGCCGAAGGCGTGGGAGACGATCATGGCCCTGCCACGTCCGGGCGGCGTCATCGTTGTCGTCGGCCTTCCGGTCAATCCGATCGGCTTCGACGTCTCCACGGCTTCCACCAAGGAAATCCGCATCGAGACGGTGTTCCGCTATGCGCACCAGTACGAGCGCTCGATCGCGCTTCTGGGATCGGGCCGCGTTGATCTCAAGCCGCTGATCTCCGAGACCTTCACCTTCGAAAATTCGATCAAGGCTTTCGACCGCGCGGTCGAGGCGCGCCCTGATGACGTCAAGCTGCAGATCGTCATGGAGTAAGGTGCCCCTAGGGGTGCCTTGTGAACGGTTTCATCCTGTGGAGCAGCACCGCGGCCGCGATGACGGCCGCGGCTGCGAGTGCGATCAGAAGATGGTTGTGTAGCGGAAGGCGACCGAGCATCTGTTCTATCCCATGCCCGAAGGCATAGCCGAGTGCGGTGAAAATCTGGCCCCAGACCAGCGCTGCCAGAAGATTGATGACGAGGAACTTCTGCGTCGATATGCGCGTCGTGCCGATCACGATCGGGCTGATTGTTCGCAATCCCACCAGAAAGCGGAACACGAAGATGARGCCCGTCGGGTATTTTTCGAGAAGCTGTGTCACCCGCGCCAGCGCCGGCGTTTCCATGAGGCGACGAACGAARCTCCATTGGGCTGCGTAGCGACCGRCGAAGAACCACATCTGATCGCCGGCAAAGGACCCTGCCGAAGCCGCCATTGAGGCGGCCCAATAGGTCAGAAGGCCGCGATGCGCGATGACGCCGCCGAGAAAGGCCGCTGTCTCACCCTCAAAGGCGGTGCCGAGAAAGATGGCCGGGAGGCCGTAATTCTCGATCATAAGCTCGATGGACATCTGGCCTGCCTCGTTACTGATTGCGATGCCGAGCTAGCGCTGTACCGTTGTCGGATCAGACCGCCTTCAGGTCGCCGAGCAGCGTCGGAATCAATTCCGAGACGGTTGGATGGATCGGCATGGACCATTGCAGCACCGGATAGGTCGTGCCGGCGTTCATGGCATCGATGAAGCCGTGAATCGCCTCATCTCCCTCGATGCCGAGGATCGCGGCACCGAGGATTTCCTTTGTTTCGGCATCGGCGATTACCTTCATGAAGCCCTTGGTTTCGCCGCGCTCGTTGGCACGACCGACCCGGCTCATCGGGCGGGTCGAGACCAGGATCTTGCGGCCGGAAGCGCGGGCCTGCTTTTCCGTCATGCCGACGCGGCCGAGTGGCGGGTCGATGTAAAGCGCATAGGCCGGAATACGGCTCGAAACCTTTCGGTCCCCGCCGTCGAGCAGGTTGGCGGCAGCTATTTCGAAGTCGTTGTAGGATGTATKGGTGAAAGCGCCGTGGCCGTTGCAATCACCAAGCGCCCAGATGCTGTCCACATTGGTGGCGAGCCGGTCGTCTACGGTGATGAAGCCGTGCTTGTCGGTGGCTACGCCCGCAACATCGAGGCCGAGATCGTCGGTATTCGGCGTGCGGCCGGTGGCAACAAGTACATGGCTTGCCTCGATCGTTTCGGAATCGACCGTGATGGTTGCACCGTTGGCACTCTTTGCGAAGCTGATGTTGTTGACGTCGGTATGGATTTTTATGCCCTCGGATCTGAGGATATCGGCGATCGCATCAGAAATATCCTCATCCTCTCTGGAGGCGAGCTTCGGGCCGCGCTCGATCACGGTCACGTCTGCTCCGAAGCGCCGATACATCTGCGCGAATTCCAGGCCGATATAACTGCCGCCGATGACGGCGAGATGCTTGGGCAGACTGTCGAGATGAATGATGCCGGTGCTGGTCAGGTAATCGATGTCGGCAAGGCCCGGCGTGTCGGGGATCGTCGGCCGCGCGCCGACATTCAGAAAGATCTTCGGTGCGGTCAGCGTCTCGCCGTTGACGGCGACTTCCTTGGGAGCCGTGAAGCGGGCATGGCCGTAGATGACGGTCATGGTTTTTATGCCGTCGAACCAGCCGCTCAGGCCGTTTCGCGCATTCATGGTAACCGTCTCGGCTCGCCCACGCACCGTCTTCATGTCGATTGCGATCTCGCCCGGTATCTGCACGCCGTACTCGGCCCCGCGCCGCGCCACCTGGGCGGCACGCGCACTTGCCACCAGCGTCTTCGTCGGCATGCAACCGGCATTGACACAGGTGCCGCCGAGGAACTTGCGTTCGATCAGCGCCACCTTCATACCTTTTTCCGCCATGCGGGCGGCCAGGAACGGGCCCGCTTGGCCGGCGCCGATGAAGATCGCGTCGAAGGTCTTCATCAGACTGCTGCTACGATGATGATTGCACCGATGATGGCGACGGCGTCTTCGATCAGGGCCGCCGGGCGATCCTGGCCGAAGGAGGCTGCGAGCCTGCCGCGAACAGCAGCCCCGCCAAGCGTGCCGATGACAGCGCCGATAATGCCGGCGATCAGGCCACCGAAGAGCAGGCTGCTGGCTGCCCCGATCACGGCGCCGGAAAGCGCGCCCATGACGATGCGGGCGCCGAACTGGATCGGCACCTTGCGTGACGGCGTGGTGGGCAACTGGTCGGTAATGAGCTCAACGACAGCCAGTATGGTGAAGATCCAAGGTGTCCACTGGTAGCCCATGAAAGCAAGCGGCGTCTGAGAGAGATCGTACCAGCCGAGTGCGGCACCCCAGGCGACAGCGGCCGGTGCAGTCATGGCGCGAAGACCGGCAACGACACCGATCAGGAGTGYGAGCAGCAGAAACATAGGCAAATCCCCCTTGCACCGCCGGCCATTCTGCCGCGGTGAGGGGAGGTTTGCACATTGTTAACTCCGTTGCAATTCGCCTTGTGTGCGGCCGAATTAGTTGGAGAAGGAGGCAATGCCCGTGATCGCGCGGCCGAGAATGAGCGCATGAATGTMATGCGTTCCCTCATAGGTGTTGACCACCTCCAGATTGACGAGATGGCGGGCAACGCCGAACTCATCCGAAATGCCGTTGCCGCCCAGCATGTCGCGGGCTGCGCGGGCAATATCCAGCGCCTTGCCGCAGGAATTGCGCTTCAGGATGGAGGTCAGCTCGACCGGCGGATGGCCCTCTTCCTTCATGCGGCCGAGCCGCAAACATCCTTGAAGCCCGAGCGAGATTTCCGTCGCCATGTCGGCAAGTTTCTTCTGGATGAGTTGGTTGGCGGCAAGCGGACGGCCGAACTGCTGGCGGTCGAGCGTATATTGCCGAGCCATGGCGTAGCAAGCCTCGGCAGCACCCAGCGCGCCCCACGCGATGCCGAAGCGGGCCGAGTTGAGGCATGTGAAAGGTCCCTTGAGGCCGGTGACGTCGGGCAGCAGGTTTTCTTCCGGCACGAAGACCTCGTCCATCACGACTTCGCCTGTTATCGAGGCGCGAAGCCCAACCTTGCCCTGGATCTTCGGCGCAGAGAGCCCCTTCCAGCCTTTTTCCAGGATGAAGCCGCGGATCAGCCCGTCCTCGGTCTTTGCCCAGACGACGAAGACATCGGCGATCGGTGCATTCGAAATCCAGGTCTTGGAGCCGGTCAGGCTATAGCCGCCATCGACCTTCCTTGCCCGCGTCGCCATGGAGCCCGGATCGGAGCCGTGATTGGGTTCCGTCAGGCCAAAGCAGCCGATCCATTCGCCGGTCGCAAGTTTCGGCAGATACTTCTTCTTCTGCTCCTCGGAGCCGAAAGCGTCGATCGGCACCATGACGAGGGAGGATTGCACGCTCATCATCGAGCGATAGCCGCTGTCGACGCGCTCAACCTCGCGCGCGATCAGACCATAGGCGACATAGCCGAGGCCGGCGCCGCCATATTTCGGATCGATCGTCGGGCCGAGAAGGCCGAGTTCGCCCATCTCGCGGAAGATCTCGGGATCGGTCTTCTCGTGACGAAAGGCTTCGAGAACGCGGGGCGCGAGCTTTTCCTGCGCGTATGCATGGGCGGTGTCCTGCACCATGCGCTCCTCGTCGGTCAGTTGCTCCACAAGCCGGAAGGGATCGGCCCAGTCGAAAACTTCGCGCGTATGCTGCATGTCCAGTCTCCTCACCACGGTTCAGGGCCCATTATTCAGGCATGCCTGATTTAAGGTCGCATAGACCCGCCGACTGGCGGCGTCAACACAAGCGACTATTGCACCAAAGATGCAGAAGTCGTCTTTTCAAATGCGGATCGTTACGCCAGTTTGCGGCCGATGGATTCCGGCCGGATGGATTCGGGCCAGACAGATTTTCGTGTGAGGAGGCAGACATGTCATCGAGTGATCTCTTTGTATCGGCCGAAGGGGCCGAATGGGTTAACCCTGAGCCGGGCGTGACGCGGCGCATCATGGCCTATTTGCCCGAGATGATGATGGTTGAAGTCGCCTTCGAGCCGGGCGCTGTGGGTGCGGCGCATTTCCATCCGCATATCCAGGCAAGTTATGTGGCCGAAGGCAGCTTCGAAGTCACGATCGACGGCCGCACCGAAGTGTTGAAGCAAGGCGGCAGCTTCATCGTTCCGCCCAATCTCGTACACGGCGTCAAGGCGCTGGAGAAGGGCCGACTGATCGACACCTTCACCCCGCACCGCGCCGAATTCCTGAAATAGTCAGGTCTCGGCCTTTGCTTTCCGTGTCGGGGCGGGCACGCCTATATAGGGCGGGATGAAACAGACATCCTCGCTGCGGACGGCTTCGCGCAGGAAGTCGATGACAGCGCGCACGCGCGGCGCCTGCTTGAGATCGCGATGGCAGGTGATCCAGTAGTGGCGCTTGAGGTCGATCTCGTCGGGCAGCACGCGCACCAGTTCAGGATAACGGCAGGCGAAAAAATAGGGCAGGATGCCAAGGCCGAGGCCATTTCTGGTGGCCGTCAGCTGCGCGAAGATGCTCGAACTCTGGAACTGCGGCTTGATGCGCGKATGTACGTCGCCGAGATAATCGAGGCCCGGCGCGAAGATCATTTCCTCGATATAGCTGATGAAGGGATGGTTCAGCAGGTCGTCACGCGTCCTGATGGGGGCCGCGCGGGCAAGATAGTCGCGCGAGGCGTAGACCTGCAGATGATAGTCGGTCAGCTTTTCCGCAAAATAAGGACCGCCCTTCGGCTCGTCGAGAACAACGGAAATATCCGCCTCCTTGCGCGAGAGAGACATGATCTGCTGGATGGTGACGAGTTCCAGCGCCAGATGCGGGTGACGGGCTGCAAATTGCGGCAACACCGTCGCAAAGAAGAAGTTGGCAAAGCCTTCCGGGGCGCTGRGGCGTACGAGACCGCGTTGGCTTAGCGAACCGTCAGCGAGATCGGCTCGCAACCGTTCCGTTTCCTGTTCCATCTTTTCGGCGGTTTCGACAAAGCGCGCGCCCATGGCGGTCAGCACGTAGCCGCGCGGGTTCCGCTCGAAAAGCTTTACCTTCAACGCAAATTCCAGCCGGTCGATGCGGCGTGAGACGGTGGCATGGCTGGAGCGCAATTGCCGCGCTGCCGTCGAAAGCTGGCCTGTGCGGGCGACGGCTAGAAAAAACTGCAGATCGTCCCAAGTAAATTGCGAGGCATGGCTCATCGGCGTCGTCCAACCCGTCTACGTCTTTGGTCTAATGCCGTCCGACAGAGAGTGCCGCAACTGTCTGCACAGGGGCATTCTGGCCAATCTCTGGGAGGAGAGACAATGCGAAAGAATCTCATTGCGTCCGTTGCATTTTTGCTTGCTAGCAGTACAGCCGTACTCGCCCAGAGCGCGGCTGTTTCCGACGGCAAGGTCAAGATCGGTATTCTAAACGATCAGTCGGGCGTCTATGCCGATTTCGGCGGCAAGTCCTCGGTCGAGGCTGCCAAGATGGCTGTCGAGGATTTCGGCGGCAAAGTGCTCGATATGCCGGTCGAGATCGTCGATGCCGACCACCAGAACAAGCCCGATATCGCCTCTAATATTGCCCGCCAGTGGTATGACACCGAGCAGGTCGACGCCATCATGGAACTGACGACGTCTTCCGTAGCGCTTGCCGTGCAGGCAGTGGCCAAGGAAAAGAAGAAGATCGATATCGTTACCGGTGCGGCAACGACCGACCTCACCGGCAAGGCCTGCTCGCCCTACGGCTTTCACTGGGCCTATGACACCCATGCGCTCGCCGTCGGCACCGGCGGCGCGCTGGTCAAACAGGGCGGCGACAGCTGGTTCTTCCTGACTGCGGACTATGCCTTCGGCTACTCACTGGAACAGCAGACCACGGATTACGTGAAAGCGAGCGGCGGCACGGTTGTCGGTTCGGTACGCCATCCCCTGTCCACGCAGGACTTCTCATCCTTTCTGCTGCAGGCGCAATCATCAGGTGCCAAGGTGATCGGCCTTGCCAATGCCGGCCTCGATACGTCGAACGCCATCAAGCAGGCGGCCGAATTCGGCATCACCCAGGGCGGCCAGCATCTGGCGGCATTGCTCTTCACGCTCGCTGAAGTCCATGGTCTTGGCCTTGAGGCCGCTCAAGGACTGACGCTGACGGAAGGCTATTACTGGAACCGCGACGACGACAGTCGCGCATTCGCCAAGAAGTTCTTCGCCCGCACCGGCAAGATGCCGAACATGATCCACACCGGCACCTATTCGGCCGTTCTGCAATATCTGAAGGCGATCCAGAAGGCTGGTACGGACGAGACGGAAGCCGTCGCCAAACAGCTTCACGAAATGCCAGTCGATGACGTCTTCGGCCGTGGCGGCACGGTTGGCCCGAACGGCCGCATGATCCACGACATGTACTTGCTGCAGGTCAAGAAGCCCGCCGAAAGCAAGGAGCCGTGGGACTACTTCAACGTTCTTGCCACCATTCCCGGCAAGGAAGCCTATATCGACCCCGCCAAGAGCGGTTGCGATCTGGTGAAATAAGATATGGCGGTTTCCGCAATTGAAACACAGGCCAAGCCGCGGGTGGTGCTTTCCGCCCGCGGCCTGCGCCGCGATTTCGGCGGCTTCACCGCCGTCAAGAATGTCGATCTCGATGTGCATGATGCAAGCGTGCATGCACTGATCGGGCCGAATGGTGCCGGCAAGACGACGGTTTTCAACCTGCTCACCAAGTTTCTGCAGCCGACATCGGGCACGATCACGCTGATGGGTACGGATATCACCAGGACGCCGCCAGACCGGGTGGCGCGTATGGGGCTCGTTCGCTCCTTCCAGATATCAGCCGTTTTTCCGCATCTGTCCGTACTCGACAATGTGCGGGTCGCCCTGCAGCGGCCGAACAATCTTTCCACGCAGTTCTGGCGGCCGCTTTCGGCGCTCGACAKACTCAACGACAGGGCCGAGCAGCTGCTTGCCAGCGTCGGTCTTTCCAAGGAGCGCGATCATATCGCCGCCGATCTCTCCTACGGGCGTAAACGGGTMCTTGAAATCGCAACCACGCTGGCGCTCGATCCGAAAGTGCTGCTGCTCGACGAGCCGATGGCTGGCATGGGGCAGGAGGATGTCGGTGTCGTCTCGGCCATCATTCGCGATGTCGCCCGCGACCGTGCGGTACTGATGGTCGAACACAATCTCTCGGTCGTCGCCAATATCTGCCGGCATGTCACCGTGCTGCAGCGTGGCGAAATCCTCGCCGAGGGCGATTATGCGACCGTCAGCCAGGACGAGCGCGTGCGCCAGGCCTATATGGGCACGGAGGAGCACCACTGATGGCGCCGCTTCTCGAAGTCCAAGGGCTGAACGCCTGGTATGGCGAAAGCCATATCCTGCACGGCGTCGACATGACGGTCGGCGAGGGTGAGATGATCACCATTCTCGGCCGCAACGGCGTCGGAAAGACGACGACTTTGCGCACTATCACCGGCATCGTGCGTGCGCGAAAGGGCAAGATCAGCTTTGCCGGCACGGATATGATGCAGGTGCCGCTGCACAAGACGGCCCATAAGGGCATCGGTTTCGTGCCGGAAGAGCGCGGCATATTCTCGACCCTAACGGTCTCGGAGAACCTGCTCTTGCCACCGGTCGTGGCGCCGGGTGGCATGAGCCTCGATGAAATCTACGAGCTTTTTCCGAACCTTTATGAGCGGCGCGCGAGTTCCGGCACCAAGCTGTCGGGCGGCGAGCAGCAGATGCTGGCGATTGCCCGTATCCTGCGCACCGGCGTCCGCCTGTTGCTGCTGGACGAGCCGACAGAAGGCCTGGCGCCCGTGATCGTTCAGCGCATCGGCGAGGTACTGACGGCATTGAAGGAACGCGGCATGACCATCGTTCTCGTCGAGCAGAACTTTCGCTTTGCGAGCCGTATTGCCGATCGCTTCTATCTGATGGATCATGGCCAGATGGTCTCGGAATTCCCGGTCGGTGAACTGCCGCAGCGCATGKATGTGCTGCACAAGGTTCTGGGAGTGTGATGCGATGACGATGATCTTCGGCATTCCCTTACAGGCGCTGCTCGGCCAGCTGCTGATCGGCCTGATCAACGGGTCCTTCTATGCGCTGCTGAGCCTTGGTCTTGCGATCATTTTCGGTCTTCTGCGCGTCATCAATTTCGCGCATGGCGCCCAATATATGCTCGGCGCCTTCGTCGCCTATCTGCTGCTGAATTATCTCGGTATCGGCTATTGGCCGTCTTTGTTGCTGGCGCCTGTCATCGTTGGACTTGCCGGCGCGGTTGTCGAACGGCTGTTCCTGCGCCGGCTCTACGATCTCGATCCGCTCTACGGTCTGCTCTTCACGTTCGGCCTGGCGCTCGCGGTCGAAGGCACGTTCCGTTATCTCTACGGCTCATCCGGCCAGCCCTATGCAACGCCACCGGCACTGGCCGGCGGAATGAACCTCGGCTTMATGTTCCTGCCGATCTATCGTGGATGGGTGGTGATCGTCTCGCTCGTCATCTGCATCGGGACGTGGCTTTTGATCGAAAAGACCAAGCTCGGCGCCTATCTGCGCTCGGCGACGGAAAATGCCACGCTGGTTCAGGTCTTCGGCGTCAACGTGCCGGTTTTGCTGACCTTCACCTATGCGCTCGGGGCCAGCCTCGCCGCCTTTGCCGGCGTGCTGGCGGCACCGATCTATCAGGTCTCACCGCTGATGGGCTCGAATATGATCATCGTCGTCTTCGCCGTGGTCGTGGTCGGCGGCATGGGCTCGATCATGGGCGCCATCATCACCGGGTATGTGCTCGGCATCGCGGAGGGCCTGACCAAGGTCTTCTATCCGGAAGCGTCCAATATCGTCATCTTTGTCATCATGGCGATCGTGCTTCTCATCAGGCCCGCGGGCCTCTTCGGCCGGGATGCGTGATATGGCTGACATCACCGAAACCGTCCGAACGGAAAAGAGCCGCACCGCCCTTTCGGTGCAGACCGGGTTCCTGATTATCGGGCTCCTGCTTCTGCTGCTTGCGCCGTTTTTCTTCTACCCGATCTTCCTGATGAAGCTGCTCTGCTTCGCACTCTTTGCCTGCGCCTTCAATCTGCTGCTCGGCTATACGGGTCTGCTCTCGTTCGGACACGCGACCTTCTTCGGCGGGGCGGCCTATTTTACCGCCTATACGGTGAAGAGCTGGGGCTTTCCGCCGGAGTTCGGCATTCTTGTCGGCGTTGTCGGAGCAGCCTTTCTCGGTCTCGTCATGGGCTTCTTCGCGATCCGCCGACAGGGCATCTATTTCGCGATGATCACCCTGGCACTGTCGCAAATGTTCTTCTTCTTCTGCCTGCAGGCGAAATTTACCGAAGGTGAGGATGGCATCCAGTCCGTGCCGCGCGGCCATCTCTTCGGCTTTATTGATCTCAACAGCTCGACCAATATGTACTACTTCGTGCTGGCGGTGTTTCTGATTGGGCTTCTGAGCATCTGGCGCTTCATCAATTCGCCCTTCGGCATGATCCTGAAATCGATCCGCGAAAACGAGCAACGGGCGATCTCGCTCGGCTATTCCGTGGCGCGCTACAAGCTTGGCGCCTTCGTGATGTCAGCAGCCCTTGCCGGGCTTGCCGGGTCGGTCAAGGCGCTGGTCTTCCAGTTTGCGACGCTGACGGATGTCGCTTGGCAGATGTCGGGCGAGGTGATCCTGATGACGCTGCTTGGCGGCATCGGCACGCTGATCGGCCCGGTCTTCGGCGCCGGGCTCGTCGTGACGCTGCAGAACTATCTCGCGACGTCGGAATTTCCGGTGACCATCATCACTGGCGTCGTCTTCATGATCTGCGTGCTGATCTTCCGCCGCGGTATCGTCGGTGAATTCTACGCCTCGCGGATCGGGCGTAAACTCGGTTTTGTCTATCGCCGCTGAACGGGGGACCTCTTCTCCTGCAACGGGGGAAGATGTGCAGCGGCGCCGCGAAATCCCGCCTTCCCGCTCCGGGGAGGCGGGATGCAGCTCATTTCGGAGTGCATGATCCATGGATCGCTACGACTATATCATCATCGGGGCAGGCAGCGCCGGCTGCGTGCTCGCAAACCGACTGTCTGCCGACCGTAACAACAGCGTTCTCTTGCTGGAGGCGGGCGGCAACGACAATTACCACTGGATCCACATTCCAGTCGGCTATCTCTACTGCATCAACAATCCTCGGACCGACTGGTGTTTTACCACCGCACCAGAGGCCGGGCTGAACGGACGAGCGCTGAACTAT
Source organism: Rhizobium sp. 05L429 (assembly GCF_056397645.1). Classification (NCBI taxonomy): domain Bacteria; kingdom Pseudomonadati; phylum Pseudomonadota; class Alphaproteobacteria; order Hyphomicrobiales; family Rhizobiaceae; genus Rhizobium; species Rhizobium sp. 05L429. The sequence continues at coordinate 38,894 of NZ_JBFTNV010000024.1, forward strand.
CCGCGCGGCAAGGTGCTCGGTGGCTGCTCGTCGATCAACGGCATGATCTATATGCGCGGCCAGGCCCGCGACTACGACCTCTGGCGGCAGATGGGCTGCACCGGCTGGGGCTGGGACGACGTGCTGCCGTTTTTCCGGAAGTCGGAAGACCATTATCAGGGCGAGGACGAAATGCATGGCGCTGGCGGCGAATGGCGTGTGGAGAAAGCACGCGTGCGCTGGGATGTGCTCGATGCCTTCCAGAAGGCGGCCAAGGAAGCCGGCATCCCCGAAACGGCAGATTTCAACCGCGGCAGCAATGAAGGCTCCGGCTATTTTGACGTCAACCAGCGTTCCGGCATCCGCTGGAATGCGACCAAGGCCTTCCTGCGCCCAGCCATGAAACGCGGCAATCTGACAATCATGACGAAGGCCCAGGTGCGGCGGTTGCTGGTTGAAGAGGGCGCCGTCGTCGGTGTCGAGTTTCAGCACCGCGGCACGGCCAAGCGAGCCTATGCCGCGAAGGAAACCGTGTTGTCGGCCGGCTCCATTGGCTCGCCGCATATTCTGGAACTGTCAGGTATCGGCCGGGGCGAAGTGTTGCAGCAGGCCGGCATCGATGTGCGGGCGGAGGTAAAAGGCATCGGCGAGAACCTGCAGGACCATCTGCAGCTTCGCCTCGCCTACAAGGTCACGGGTGTACCGACCCTCAACGAAAAGGCGTCGAAGCTGATCGGCAAGGCGGCGATCGGGCTCGAATATCTCGTGCGTCGCTCTGGCCCGATGGCGATGGCGCCGAGCCAACTCGGCATCTTTACCCGCTCCGGTCCTGATAGGGAGACGCCCGATCTGCAATATCATGTGCAGCCKGTCTCGTTGGACAAGTTTGGCGATCCCGTTCACACCTTTCCTGCGATCACGGCAAGTGTGTGCAATCTCAGGCCGGAAAGTCGCGGTTTCGTGCATGTCTCAAGTCCRGATTTTGCAGCTCAGCCGACGATTGCCCCAAAGTACCTCTCGACGCAGCGCGATCGCGACATAGCTGTTCGTTCAATAAAGCTGACACGCCGGATCGTGGCCCAGCCCTCTTTCGCCCGTTTCCGTCCGGAAGAGTTCAAGCCGGGACCGAGCTACCAGAACGAGGCGGAGCTGGAGAAAGCGGCAAGCGATATCGGCACAACGATTTTCCATCCCGTCGGAACCTGCAGCATGGGCATCGACAGGGATAGCGTCGTCGATCCGCGCCTGAGATTGCGGGCGCTTGCAAGACTGAGGATCGCGGACGCCTCGGTGATGCCGGCCATCACGTCAGGCAATACCAATTCGCCGACGATCATGATTGCCGAAAAGGCGGCTGCCATGATCCTCGAGGACAACAGATAGGAGATGAGCATGGCAAAGATCGGATTTATCGGGCTTGGCAATATGGGCGGGCCGATGGCGGTCAATCTCGTCAAGGCCGGTCACGAAGTTCTCGGCTTCGATCTCGCCGCCCCCGTGCTGAAAGCGGCTGAGGAAAGCGGCGTGAAACCGGCCAGCCATGCCAGTCAGGCGGTCAAGGAGGCTGAGATCGTCATCACCATGCTGCCGCAAGGCAAACACGTACTGACGGCCTGGACCGATATCCTGCAATCGGCTGCGCAGGGCACGCTTGTAATCGATTGCTCGACCATCGATGTGGAAAGCAGCCGCAAGGCGCATGAGATGGCGAAAGCCGCAGGCTGCCTGTCGCTCGATGCGCCGGTCTCAGGCGGCACGGGTGGGGCGAGCGCCGGAACGCTAACCTTCATGGCGGGCGGCTCCGAAGGAGCCTTCGCCAAGGCAAAGCCCGTTCTCGAGGCCATGGGCAAGAAGATCGTCCATTGCGGCGAGGCGGGTGCGGGGCAGGCAGCGAAAATCTGCAACAACATGATCCTCGGCATTTCCATGGTYGGCGTCTGCGAGGCCTTCGTGCTCGCCGAAAAACTCGGTCTCTCGCATCAGGCGCTTTTCGATGTCGCCTCCACCTCATCCGGCCAATGCTGGTCGATCAACACCTATTGCCCGGTGCCCGGACCGGTGCCGACCTCGCCTGCCAATAATGACTACAAGCCGGGTTTTGCCGCAGCCTTGATGCTGAAGGATCTGAAGCTCTCGCAGGAAGCGGCTCTTGCGAGCGGCGCATCCACACCACTTGGCGCGGAGGCCGCGCAGCTTTACGCGCTCTTCGATAAGCTCGGCAATGGCGGTAGGGATTTCTCCGCCATCATCGAGATGTTCCGCGAAAAGATGTAGGCAGCGTCTAGCGCTCCCAATAGGCACCAATGCTCATCTTGTGCCGGTCATGGGTCCGCTCGGTCTTGAGGAAGTCGCGGATGCGCTTGGCCTCGGATCGCTCGCAGCCTGCCCAGACGAACGTGTCGGCATCGGCATCTGCCAGGGCATTCTTGATGGCGGTTTCGACGAGACCCATCGTGCCGGCGGGCGCGCCGTTGCGATGCATCCAGGTCAGATCGACCGTGCCGGCCGATGGCAGGGGCAGCTCTTCCGCCGGGCCATCGACTTCGAGGAAGATACGCAGCCGTGTTCCGGCGGGAACCTCGGCAGCCATGCGCGAGATAGCCGGTAAGGCCGTCTCGTCTCCGGMGAGGATCATCGATGTTGCATCGGGCACGCCGCCGCCGCCGGGACCAAGTGCCCCAGCGATATCACCGGGCTTCGCATTCAATGCCCATTCGGCACCCGGCATATTTTCGCCCTCATGCAGAACGAAGTCGATATCGATCTCGCCACGGTCCAGGTCGATGCTGCGGAACGTGTAGATGCGCACAGTCAGCGCATCCTCATCCTTCGCCCATTCGATGCGGCCGTCAGAACGCAGTTTCGGCCAGATGGGTGTGCGGCCCTTCGGCGGGATGAGCAGTCGGAAGTGCAGCCCACCGTGAGCGAAATGCCTGGCATCGTGACAGGCAACCGTTACCCGCCGCATATGCGGGCTGATGTTGCGGGAGCCGACAACGCGGATTTCACGCAGGTCGGGCAGGCGGTCCGCCTTCGGTGCGTCCGACCAGGTAAGCTCCAATGTTTCTTCGCCTGCGAACTGGAAGAGGTGCTCGGCAAGCACCGAGCGCACGTTCTGAAGTGCGCGTGCACTCTTGCAGGAGAGCTCGATTTCAAGCTTGGGACCGTCCTGGCGGATATCCGCCTTGCCGATCGTCATCTCCAGCGTCACCTGATGGCCGTCACGCTTGACGGTACTGTGTTCGGCGAAATGCGAGCAGATTTCATCGAGCATCCTGTTGGGATCGACAGCGATTGCGACGCCGGATGCGGTAAAGGGTGCAGCCATCATTGCTTGGTGTCCTTTCGCGAAAGCAGCCAGATGAGATACGGCCCGCCGATCAGCGCCGCGAAGAGGCCGACCGGCACCTGATAGGGGTAGATGACGACGCGCGAGAGCCAGTCGGCCGTCATCAGCACGCCGGCGCCAAAGAGGACGCTAGCCGCAAGCTGGTGGCCTGGCCGGTGGAAACCGGCGAGACGCGCAAGATGGGGGGCGATAAGGCCAGTAAGGCTGAGTGGGCCGACGAGGAAGGAAGCGATCGCCGTCATCAATGCGGCAAGCACCGCTAGCGTCAGCCGGCTTGTGCCGACGCGAAGACCGAGCGCACGGCTGGAATTGCCCCCAAGCGGCAGCATCGTCAGCCAGCGGCGGAGGAAGGGCAACGGGGCTACCAGCGCGACGAGCGAGATCATCGCCGTCCAGGCTTCAAAGCTGCCGGCGCGGCTGGTCGAACCGGAGAGCCAGGTGAGCAGGATGTAACCGCGCATGTCGCCCTGCGCGAGCACCATGGTGATGATCGCCATGGCGAAGGCGCCGATGCCGACGCCCGCCAGCAGCATGCGCTCCGGTGAAAACTGTGCGCGGGCCGAAATGGCAATCATGGCGCCGAAGGCGGTCAGTGCGCCGAGCGCCATGGCGAGCAGCATGATGACGGGTGAGGGGAAGCCGAAGAGAAAGAGTGCGACCGTCAGCCCGGCGCCGGCACCGCTGCTGATGCCGAGCACTTCCGGGCTCGCAATCGGATTGCCGGTGACCCGCTGCATGATGAAACCGGCTGCCGCGAGCATGCCGCCGGCGCCAGCAGCGACGATCGTGCGGGGCAGGCGGAAGGCCAGAAGATTGGTGAAATCTGTTCCCGCTGCGAAATGCCAGCCGTCATCGGCCGGGCCGAGCGTGAGGAAGAGGACGAAAAGCAGGGCGATGGCAACGGAAAGTGCAATGAGCGTGGCAAGCGGCTTCGAAAGCCTCTTGAGGGCCGCAGTCGATTGTGCGGTTACAGCAGAGACGGAATGGACGCGGGGCAACAGGAAAAGCAGCAGCGGCCCACCCAGCATGGCAGTTGCGGCGCCGGTCGGGGCAAGATCGGTGAAGCCTGGCCCGAGGATTTGTGTCAGGCAATCGGTCAGGAATAACAGACCGGCACCCATCAGAGGGGCTGCGATTATCAGGCTTCCGGTGCTGCGCGCGCCGAAAAGCCGGGCAATTGCGGGTGCGGCGAGGCCGAGGAAGCCAATGACGCCGACCTCGGCCGTGACCGAGGCAGCGAGCCAGACGGCCAGCACGAGGATGGCAAAGCGCGCCGAATGCAACGCCAGGCCGAGGCTTCTGGCGCTCGTATCGTCTAGCGTCAGAATACCGAGCGGGCGCATCAGCAGCAGGGCGGCAGCAAAACCGATCATAAAGCGGGGACCGAGCGAAAATAGGCCGTTCCAATCTTGCTGGCTGAGCGACCCGGCGCCCCAGATATAGATCGACATCGCATATTCGCCACGCGCCAGGATCAGTGTCACGCTGAGCGCGGCGGCAATCATGCTGACGATCATGCCGGAGAGCGCGACGGTCACCGGATCGAGCCCGCGCCGCCAGCTGAGTGCGAGCACGAGCGCAACGGCGCCGAGCCCGCCGCCGAAAGCGACGACCTCCCGAGAAAGGCCGATCAGCAGCGGCGAGAAACTGAGCGCCGCCGTCATCGCCAATTCCGCGCCGGAGGCAATGCCGAGCGTCGATGCATCGGCAATCGGATTGCGCAGCACACGCTGGAGCAGCATACCGGAAAGGCCGAGAGCGGCGCCTGCAATCAGTGCCAGCACCGCGCGGGGCAGAATGCTGTTCCAGAGGATCACGCCATCGAGTATTGCGGCCTGGGCAACATCGCCGGGCACCTGCGGACGCGTTGCGATCAACAATAGGAAGGCGGCTATGCAAAGCGCCGCAAACGCAATCGCCGAGAAGGGAATGCTGACGCCGCGTGCCGGTCGGGCGAGACTAACCATTCCATGCATGGCCAAGCCCCTCCCGAAGAAGATCGGCAAACCGCATGGCGGCCGGCAGCGCACCATAGGGATTGATGGAGCCGAGGATCAGCACGCGCTTCTCGCGCACCGCCGGTAGCGCATTCCAGAAGGCGCTGGTGGAGAGGGTGGCGATCGCATCGGCCGGATGAGGCGGGATCATCACGATCCAGGCATCCGGCATCGAGGCCAGCGTCTCGATGCCGACGGGAGCGGCGGCCGAATAGCTTGTTGCACCTTGCCATGCGTTGGTGAGGCCGACCCGCTTCAGCACCTCACCGAACATGCTGTCGGAGCCGAAGACGCGAAAATGCCGGGCATCACCGAGATTGATCGGGATGACCGGTCTGCCGTCTCCTGCGGAAAAAGCCGTCTTGTAACGGTCGAGCTTGGCAGACAATTCTTCGGTGAGTTGCCTTGCGGCGGCAAGCTGCAGCCGCTCGCCCATGGCAATCGTCGCCCGCTCGGCCAGCGTATAGGGGCTTTCCCCCGGCTTATAGATCGCATGACTTTCAACCGGCGCGATCGGCTGCATGCGGGCGTCAGCCCAGGCATAGAAATTCGAATTGAAGATCAGGTCCGGGCGGGCAAATTTCAGGACCTCGAAGTTCGGCGTGCCGCGTAGGCCGAGATCGGCGACATCGTCCGGAACAGCTGGCGTTACAGCCACCTCACGGAACTGCCGCAGCTCCGTTCCAGCAACGACATTGGCGCCGATCGCCAGTAAGGTTTCGAGGATCGCCCAGTCAAGGGTCGCGACGCGCAGGCTGTCGGCCGCCCGCAGCAGCGTGGGGGCCGACAGCGTGGCCGCCGCACCGGCCAGAAACTGCCTGCGGGAAAAAAATGCCATGGCCTACAACAGATAGCTGACCGGCTCGTTGCGAACCGGATGCGGGAAGACACCCATGCCGACGCCGAAGATGGACTGCAGCTTGTCGGCCTGCATGATGTCGGCAGGCGTGCCCTCGGCAGTGATGCGGCCATGGTTGAGCGCGATGATGGCGTCGCAATAGCGTGCCGCGAGGTTGATGTCATGCAGGACGATGACGACGGTGAGCCCGCGCTCGTGGCTGAGTTCCTGCACCAGCGATAGCACGCTTGCCTGATGTGCAAGATCGAGCGCCGAGGTAGGCTCGTCGAGCAGCAGGCAGCGGGCGTTCTGGGCAAGCATCATGGCGATCCAGGCGCGCTGCCGCTCGCCGCCGGACATGCTGGCGACGAGACGATCGGCGAAATCCTCGAGCTCTGTGCGGACGATCGCTTCCTCGACCATGTCTCGATCGGCAGCGCTGAAGCGGCCGAGGGTGCCGTGCCAGGGGAAGCGGCCGAGCGCTACCAGTTCACGCACGGTCATACCGTCGGTCGCCGGTGTAAACTGCGGCATGTAGGCGACATGGCGGGCGAAGGCGCGGCTGCCCCAATCGGCCGCCGCCTTGCCGTCGAAGGAGATCGAGCCGCTCTTCGGTGCTATCTGCCGGGCGATGATCTTCAGGAGGGTGCTTTTGCCGGAGCCGTTCGGGCCGACAAGGCCATAGATGCGGCCTGTCTCAAGGGTCAGGTCGATGCCGTTGAGAATGGGCCTGCTGCCGATGGCATATTCGATCCCGGCGAGATTCAGGAAAGGCGTAGACACGAGAAACTCCGGCTTTGCTGCTAAGGGTTGGGAGGGCAGAGCCCTCCCTTTATCGCAGCCTCCTGAAAAACTAAACTATATTTGTCAACTTACCATTTCTTGCTGAGCTTGAAAGTGACGGTGCGCGCATCACCATAACCGCAGACCGTCAAGCCACCGCAGCTTTCGACATAGTCCTTGTCCAAGAGGTTGGCGACGTTGAGCGAGGCGCCCCAGTTCTCTTTCTCATAACGGATTGCCGCATCGACGAGGGTCGCGGCGGGTACCTTCGCCGTGTTGGCTTCGTCTGCCCAAGACGTTCCCTGATGGCGCACGCCGGCGCCGAAGCTAAGGCCTTCCATGGCGCCTGTCGTGACCGTGTAATCGACCCAGAGTGAAGCGCTCACCTTCGGCACGATGTATGGCGACTTGCCGATCAATCGCGGATCGGCCTCGTTTTCAAGCACTTCCATATCGGTATAGTCGAGGCCGGCAATGACCTTCCAGTTATCGTTGACGTTGATCTTGCTTTCCAGTTCGAAGCCGCGCGAGCGTACCTTGCCGAGCTGGCTCTGGGCGAAGGTCGCCGGGTTGGTGACCGTGTTGTTGCGCTTGTCGATCTGGAAGACCGACGCTGTGATCGATCCGTCGAAGAAGGTCGGTTCGTATTTGACGCCGCCTTCGATCTGATAGCCCTCTTCCGGCTTCAGCGGGCCGGAAACGCCAGTGCCGATCAGCGGATTGAAGAAGGAAGCGACGCTGACATAGGGCGTCAGGCCATTCTCGAATTCATAGGCGAGGCCGGCGCGACCGCTGACGGCATTATCGTCAGAACTATAAGACGTTCCGACGACCGCATCGGAATTGGTGTCGACATAGTCATAACGGCCATTGAGCGTCAGCAGCCAGCCATTACCGAAATGGATCTGGTCCTGCCCATAGAGACCAAGCTGCCTCTGCGTGACGGTCTGATTGATCTGCACGTCGTTGGCCGGCTGTGCCAAGCCATAGATCGGGTTGGTGGCGCTGATCGCCGTCGCAGCGATTGGCCAGGTCGGCCATTTCTGCAGGTTATCGAGCTTGTAATATTTGTAGTCCAGGCCGACGAGCATGTTGTGTGTGGCGCCGCCAAGCTCGGCCTCGCCTTCCAGCCGGTTGTCCATGCCAAAGGAATCGACGCCCGAGCGGCCTTCGAAGCCGATACGCGCCAAATTGTAATCCGGKCCTGTGGGAACACCGCCGACCCAGCCGTTGAGGTACGGACCGATCTCGTGTTTGTCGAGGCGGCCGTAACGCAGGTTCTGCGAGAACTTGATGCCGTTGTCGAATTCATGCTCGAATTCGTAGCCGATCATCTTCTGAACATAGCTGCCGTCGTCGATGTCGGGTTCGCCATAGAAGGCGTCGCGCGGGATCTTGCCGAAGGGCGCATCCTTGACTGTGCCGACATAGGGGAAGAAGCCATTGCCGGTATGGACTTGATCGAGGCCTGCAAGGTAGCCCCAGACAGTGAAGCTTGTTGAATCGTCAGGCGCAATTTTCAGCTGCGGCATGATGAAGCCGCGGAAATCATGCGAGAAATCCGAATAATTGTCACCACCGGCGACCTTGCCGGTGATGCGGTAGGTCATGGCGTCGCTGGAGCCGACCTTGTCGGATATGTCGAAGCCGGTGAAAGCATTGCCGTTGCTGTTGATACCGATATCCGTGTAGTAGAGCGGCTCGTCGAGCGGGCGCTTGCGCACGAGATTGATGATGCCGCCCGGATTGGCACCGCCGTAAAGCACCGAGGCCGGGCCTTTCAGCACATCAACGCGCTCCAGCATGAAGGGATCGATCTGGAAACCGCCGAAGCCGTAGCTGAAGAGGTTGAGATTGTCGAAGAAGACGCCGGTCTGCGTGGCGTTGAAGCCGCGAATGTAGAACCAGTCGGTGTCGGGGTCATTGCCATAGGGCTGGGCGAGGACACCGGGCGTATAGAGCAGTGCTTCATCGATCTTGTTGGTGACGCCGCGATCGTCCATTTCCTGCTTGCCGATGACCGAGACCGACTGCGGGATCTCGTTGATCGGCGTATCGCCCTTGGAGCCGGCAGACGAATTTTTCGCAACATAACCCTTGACCGGACCGGCCGCGCTGTCAGCGCCGCCCTGGATGACAATTGGCGCCAGCTGTGTCGGATTGGCATCCTGGGCAAAAGCGGAAGACGCCGCCATGATGCCGACGACGGCAGTCCCCGTCAGAAGATTTGCCCTCGAGATGAACCTCTTGGTCTGCGATCGCATGGAATACCCCACTCGTGCCGTGGCCCTGCTTGCCACGGTATGGCCTTGAATAAGTCGAGTGTTTAACTCAATTTTAATTGGCCGGATTGTCGCGATCGGGGGGAAATTGAACGTTCTTGGGCAATTTTCCGCACCGCGCGCAAATGCCCGGACGTATTGCAGCTAAGCAATCTGCGCCTTTTTCCAGTTCGCCGGCGTCGTTCCGAGATGTTTGCGGAAGACACGGGTGAAATGCGCCTGATCGGCAAAGCCGGTTTCGACAGCTATGGTCGTCAGCGGATATTCGCTGACGACCAGCAGATGTTTTGCGCGCTCGAGGCGGGCATGGGTCTGGTATTGATGCGGCGCCACGCCGGTCGAAGCCTTGAAGGCATGGCTGAAATGCGATTGCGACAGGCCGGTGACTGCCGCGACTTCCTCAAGGCGAATATTGCGCAGGCAGTTTTCCTCTATGAATTCGGTGGCGCGGCGCAATTGCCAGGAAGCGAGCTTGCTGCGCTTGCGTGGCTGCACCTTGGTGAGTTTCAGCACATCGATGATGAGAGCGAGCGCCAGGCCGTCGCCGTAGAGGTCATGCAGCGGCTGCGGATTGATGCATTCGGCGGCAATCAACTGGGCGAGCGACAGAAGGCGCTCGTCGGAAAACAGGAGCTGGGCACTCGCAAGGCGCTGCGGATCGAGATCATCGCCGAGCCTTCGGCTGATGGTCTCAACATCGAAATGGATGTCGAGATGGCGCAGAGAATGCACGTCCACCAGATCGGCCCAGACTTCCATATCGGCAGGTACGTAGGAAATCGGACGCTTCTCAGTGTCCTGCACCGTGCCATGGGCACGCGGAGAGAGCTTCACCCGCGAATTGCCCGGCCCGCGTTTTTCGAGGAGGATGAAAAGCCGCGGATCGCGCGATACATAGTAGCCACCACTGTGGGCGGCGCAGTCGACATCCCAGACATCGGCCACGATGCCGTTCCACACCCGGCGATTGACACCTCTAGTAACGGAAAAGCCGTGAATCTTGTTCTGCATGCGCGGTTGAAACGTCATTCCCACTTCCGCCTCCGGCGAGACGCCGGAATAAACCTTCGTAATAAACTCAAGTTTAATACAGGAGGCKGAGCGGGATGACAATCACCCAGTTTGTGCGGGCGGAACTGCCGATATCAGACGACGGAGAAGGTCAGTCGTGCGGTATCCCCGAAGCGGATATCGATCTCGCCGGGTTCGCTAAGTTCGATTGCGCCGCTCAGCGTGCCGGTGGTGACGAGCGCGCCTGATGTCAGCGAGCCTTCCGGCCGCAGCGGATCATTGGCGTAGTCCACCAGCCAGGAGACGACGTCGCCCTTCGGATGCTTTCCGAAGCCATCATAGATCGTTTTGCCGCCATGGGTGACCTTCACCGGCGTGCTTGCAGCGGTATCGATGAAGCTCTTTACAATGGACGGGCCGAGCACGTAACCGCTATTGCCGAGGCGGTCTGCGAGGAAGAGGAGGAAGGAGACGGCGCCGCTTTCCTTGACTGCGCTGACGAGCAGTTCGGCGCCGAGATAGACGGCGGAAACTGCATCGAGCACGTCGGCGCGGCTGTAGGGCGCGCCCCTGCGATAGGGCAGGTCCTTGCCGAAACGCACGGCGATCTCTGTTTCGAACTTCAGGCCCGGATACCAAGCGATGGTGGCACCCGAGACGGCTTCGGCATAGGGATGGAGAGGTGCTGTGACCKGCTGTCCGTCGGGCGAGGCCGTGACCTTCCAGGCGTTGCTTGCAACCCCTTCTTCAGCTTTCAGGAAGTTCTGTGCGTCCATCGCCTGATGCAGATCGTTCGGCGGCCGAAAGGCGCTCGTCGGCTCCTGCTTTCCGGCCTGGCGCAGGCCGTGGAGTTTGGCGGCCAAAGCGCGCGGGTCAAATGATTCAGTCATGCTGTCTCCTCCATCAAGTCGAGAGGTGCCACAGTAGCGGCGCAGCCGGCACGGACAAGGGCAGTCTTGGAAAGACTGTTATTCCATCGCGACGTACCAGCGCTCCCGATAGGCGGGAAGACCTGGAATTGCCAAGGGCGCGAAATGCTTTTCCACCCCGGACACCGGCCGGATGCCGGCGAGAAGCGCTGCGCCCTGGCTGGTGCCGGTCGAGCCCGGCAGGGCCATCGTGTCGCGGCCGGTCAACGCGGAAAGMAGCGACAGATAGGTCTCGTTCAGCGCGAAGGGCCCTTCGACAACAATAGGGCCTTTGGCACCGATCACGCCGAGGCAGGCTTCCGTCATCAGCGCCAGATAAAGACAGGCGGCGGCATATCGCTCTTCGCGACTTGTGCCTTCGGCGCCGAGCCAGCGACTGACCTTGCCGGGGAAGGGGCCGGAACCGGGCGCCACATTCGGCAGCAGCATAATGCCCTTGACCACGACATCCTCGATGACGGCCTTTGCCGCGGCATCGTCTACCTGGCCGATCTCGGCTGAGAGCATCTCGAATTCGCGTCCGCCCATGAAGCGTGAGGACGGTACGGCGCGGCCATAGGCATCGACATTGGCAAGGGCATCACGCTTGGCATCGAGATGGTCGAGGTCGCCGCCGACGCCGAAATTGATGACCCATGTGCCGGTCGAAACGACCGCGAACGGCGCTGCGCGGCCGACAAGATGCGGCAAGAGCGAAGCATTGGAATCATGGATGCCGCAATAGACAGGTACCGAAATGCCAATTTCCTCAGCGATCCCGGGCAGGACGGGACCGAGTGCATCGAAGGCCGAGCGGATCGGCGCCATCCGGTCACGAATGGCGAGCGTGTCGACCAGCGAGGAATAGGCGCCGGTTCTCGGGTTCCAGAGATCCGTATGGCAACCGAGCGATGTCGCTTCGTTTGCCGCGACACCGGTCAGGCGCGCCGACCAGTATTGCGCATAGGTGAGAATATCAGCGACTTCCACGAATTCCGCGGGAAAGGCGTTCTTCTGATAGTGAAGTTGAGCGCCGATATTCAGCCCCATCGACAGCCGCGGCGAGTAGGTCTCGTCGAAGGAAGGGCGAAGCGCATCATAAGCGTCGCGAATATCCTGCGGATATTCGTGTTCATAGTCGATGACAGGCATCGCCAGCTTGCCATCTGCATCGAGCAGGGCGGCGGCCGCACCATGCGTGGTGATCGAGATCGCGTCGAAACCCGGTTTGTTGGCAAACGTCTTCAGCGCTGCAAGCGCGAAACTCCAGAGTGCCTCGATATCATAGTGTGGATAGAGGCCGTCGCGGATGACGGTGTTAGGTTGCTTGCGGACGGCGATTTCTGCGCCCGTCGCGCTGTCGAGCACGACGACCTTGGCATTCGTCTTGCCGATATCGAGAACGGCGATGCGGCGATAGTCACTCATGGCATATGGAAGAGAGTTACGAGGCTGCTTTGGACGGGCGAATTATCCGGATTGGTTTCCATGATGTCGCCCATATGCGCCCACCACTTCTTCATGACCGGATGCTCGGGCAGGCTCGCCATCGTGTGGTCCTTCGGCCGCGTCAACACACCGAAAAGCGTGTTGGTCTCGCGATCGAGATGGATGGAATAGTCGCTGGCGCCCGACTTATGCAGGAGATCGACCAGTTCCGGCCAGATCTCGTCATGCCRCTTCCTGTATTCGGCCTCCATGCCGGGATTGAGCTTCATCTTGAAGGCGTGTTTTTCTAGGGTCATTTGGCGCTCATGGCTTTGATGCGGCGGGCGATGATCGGGATCGCGATAGTGATGATCAGAAGCAGGCCGATGAAAATCGACATGACGATGCCGGGCACGTTCAACAGGCCGAGGCCGAAGGTAACGAGGCCCATGACGAAGGCCGCAATGACGACGCCGCCGATCGTGCCGGAACCACCGAGGATCGAGATGCCGCCGAGCACGACCATGGTAACGACTTCGAGTTCCCAGCCCTGCGCGATCGACGGGCGGGTTGAGCCGAGGCGCGAGGTCAGGCAGACGGCAGCGATGCCGCTCATCACGCCCGTCAGCAGGAAGAGGATGAATTTCACGCGCTCGACGGGAATGCCGGAGAAGCGGGCGGCGAAATCATTGTTGCCGATCGTATAGACCTGCCGACCGAAATTCGTCGCATGCAGCAGGATGGCGAAAAGGATCGCCAGCACGATGAACAGCACGAATTCGAAGGAGAAGACCCAGACGACGTAACCCTGGCCGAAATAGGCGAAATCCGCCGGATATTTGCCGTAGGCCTGGTCGCCGAGCACGATGTAGGAGATGCCGCGGAACAGGCTCATCGTGCCGATAGTGACGACGATCGACGGCAACTTCAGCACCGAGACGAGGAAGCCGTTGAACATGCCGCAGAGAAGCCCGGTGCCGATGCCGATCAGCACGAGGCCCGGTGTGCCGACGCCGGCCTGCGCCGCCGCACCCATCGCCGTCGAGGCAAGCGCGATGATGGCGGCAACCGACAGGTCGATCTCGCCGGCGATGACGAGCAGCGCCATCGCAAAGKCGATCATCGCCTTTTCAGTGAAGTTGAAGGTCGCGTCCGAGAGGTTCCAGGCATCAAGGAAATAAGGCGAGGCCAGGGAATTGAAAATGAAAATGAGGACGGCGACCCCAAAGAGCAGCACTTCCCAGCTCGACATGATGCGTTTGAAGGGTGTGCCGAGCCGATCGGGAATGACGCGCTTTTCTGGATTGGTGGAAACCATGCTCATGCTGCGACCTCCGCTGCGGCGCGGTCACGCAGGATGATGCGGCCGCGATTGCGCTCGCGCCGCGCGTTGAAGACGACGGCAAGAATGATGACTGTTCCGGAAATCGCCATCTGCGTGAACGGAGAGATGCCGATGACGGGCAATGCATTCTTGATGACGCCGAGGAAGAGTGCGCCGAGTACCGTTCCGGCGACCGAGCCGACGCCGCCGGCAATCGAGATGCCGCCGATGACGCAGGCTGCGACGCTGTCGAGCTCGAAGCCATTGGCGATATCGACATAGGCGACCGCAWAGCGAGAGACCCAGAGATAGCTTGAGAGGCCGGCGAGCGCGCCTGAGAGAACAAAGGCAAGGAATTTCGTCTTGCCCGTATCGATGCCGGCGTAGACAGCAGCGGTCGAGTTGCCGCCTGTTGCATAGGCCGAACGGCCGAACTGGCTGTAACGCAGCAGCATGTACATCAGCGCAACGATGATGATCGCCACCCAGCTCAGCACCGGCAGGCCGAGGATCGGCGTGCGGGGAACGGAAAGGAAGGTCGGCGTCATCTGGTGCGCATTCACCCACGCACCGCCCGACAGCACGAAGGCCATGCCGCGATAGATGGTGAGCGTGCCGAGCGTCACGACGATCGGCGGGATTTCGAGGCGCCAGACCAGAAAGCCGTTGATCGAACCGAGCGCTGCGCCAATCACGACCGCCGCAAGGATGAGCACGATGAGCGGCAGGCCCGGAAAGGCAGCATTCATCATTGCGATCGCCATGCCGGTAAAGGCGAGATTGGCGGCAACTGAAAGGTCGATCGATTTCGTCAGAATGACTGTCATCTGCGCAAGCGCCAGGATGATAAGGATCGCCGTGTCGTTGAAGATGCCGGCGAGATTGTCCGGCGTTGCGAAATCGGCAGCACGCGTCGAGAAGACGGCGATCATCACCACGATGATGGCGAAGAGCAGGGTTTCGCGTTTTCTGATCAGTCTCATCATGCTCGTCACCTCATGCATTTCCGGTCGCCGCGCGCACCAGCGCTTCCGGCGAAAGCTGATCGCGCTCGTAGAGCCCCGCCGACAGGCCTTCCTTCATGACAAGCACGCGGTCCGACATGCCGATGATTTCGGGCAGTTCGGAGGAGATCATGATGATGGAAAGACCCTCGGCCGCAAGTTCGCTGATGAAGCCGTGGACCGCGGCCTTTGAGCCGATATCGATGCCCTTGGTTGGCTCATCGAGGATGATGACCTTTGGCATGGTGGCAAGCCATTTGCCGATGACGACTTTCTGCTGGTTGCCGCCCGACAGAGTACCGACAGGCACGGAGAGGGCAGCGGCGCGCAGATCGAGCCGCTCTGCATATTTGCGGGCGAGCGCGAATTCGTCTGCCGCCTGCAGGAAGCCCTTGCGCGAGGTGCGCGTCAAAGAGGGCAGCGTCATGTTCTGATAGATCGGCATCGGCAGCGCCAGGCCGTGGCGGCCGCGCTCTTCCGGCACGTAGACGATACCGGCGCGGATGGCGTCCTGCGGAGAATTGATCGAAATCTCCCGGCCTTCGAGAACAAGCCTGCCGGAAAGCGGCTTGGTGATACCGAAGAGAGATTGCGCAAGCTCCGAGCGTCCGGCGCCGATCAGTCCATAAATGCCGAGGATCTCACCCTTGCGGAGCGTCAGCGAAATATCGCGGAATTCGGTGCGATGACAGTATTTCTCGACCTCGAGAACCGGGCCACCAATCGCCACATCGACCTTCGGGAAGGCGTTTTCGACATCACGGCCGACCATCATACGGACGATTTCGTCCTGTGGCGTTTCCTTCAGCTTTCCGTGGCCGACATCGCGGCCGTCGCGGAAGACGACGTAATTGTCGGCGATCTCATAGAGCTCGTCGAATTTGTGGCTGATGAAGAGAATGGCCTTGCCGCTTGCCTTGAGGCCCTCGACGATGCGGAAGAGATCGTCGATTTCCTTGCGCGAGAGCGCGGCGGTCGGTTCGTCCATGATGACGATGCGGGCCTCGATCGACAAGGCGCGGGCGATCGCCACGAGATGGCGCTGCGCAATCGAGAGGTCCTTCAGGCGGATCGYCGGATCGATATTGCTTTCAAGCGAGGTCAGCAGCGCTCTGGCGCGGCTATTCATTTCGCTCCAGTCGATGGTGCGCCAGCGGGTGCGTGGCGCGTGACCAAGGAAGATATTTTCGGCGACCGAAAGCTCGTCGAAGAGCACGGTCTCCTGATGAATGGCGGTCACGCCGGCATCGATGGCGGCCTGCGCCGTCGCAAAATACACCGGTTTGCCATCGACGAGAATCTCGCCCTCGTTCGGGCGATAGATGCCAGTCAGGATCTTGACGAGCGTCGACTTGCCGGCGCCGTTTTCGCCGATCAGTGCCGTCACCTTGCCGGGATAGAGCGCGATGCTGACATTATCGAGCGCCTTCACGCCCGGAAAGATCTGCGAGATACCGCGCATTTCCAGAATGGCGACAGCGTCATCGGCTTTTTGGTCCGCGACGGGATGTTGAAGGGCAGGGGTCATCAGCAAGCTTACCACCATCGAAAGAGAAGCCCGGCGGCAAAGCCGCCGGGTGTCTGTTCTGAATGTCTGAAATCAGAAGACCTTGGAGAACTGGTCGATGTTCGAGGCATTGTAGACGAAGGGGTCGGCCATAGCGGCTTCGCCATCGTCGCCGATCTTGATCTTGCCCATGCGGCCGGCTTCGATTTCGCTGCCCGGCTTGCCATCGGCATCACCCTTTGCCAGGTGATAGGCGATCTGCGTTGCGGAATAGCCGAGGTCGATCGGGTTCCAGATGGCGAATTCCTTCGTCGCACCAGACTTGATCGCGCCAGCCATTTCGGAAGGCAGGCCGAGACCGGTGACGTAAACCTTGCCCACCAGACCCTTGTCTTCAACGACCTTGGAAGCAGCCAGAACGCCGACCGTCGTCGGAGCGACGATGACCTTGACGTTCGGGTTGGACTTCAGAAGACCTTCGGCTTCACGATAGGACTTGTCCGAGAGGTCGTCGCCGTAAACCGTGGTGACGAGGTTGAGGCCCGCGAAGTCCTTGAGCTGCTTCTTCATCTGGTCGATCCAGATGTTCTGGTTCGTCGAGGTCGTCGTTGCCGACAGGATGGCGAAGTCGCCCTTGCCGCCGTCAAGATGATCCTTGACGAGCGTCAGGCACATCTTGCCGATCAGCTCGTTGGACGACGGGTTGAGCTGCAGGATGCGGCCTTCCGGAGCAACGCCGGAATCCCAGGAGATGACCTTGATGCCGCGCTGGGCAGCCTTCTTCAGAGCCGGAACGACAGCGTCCGGATCGTTTGCCGAGATGGCGATGGCATCGACGCCCTGAGCGATCAGCGAGTTGATGACTTCGATCTGGCCTTCGGCCGTCGTGCTCGTCGGGCCGGTGTAGATCACTTCTACGCCGCCGAGTTCCTTGGCCGCTTCCTGAGCGCCCTTGTTGGCGGCGTCGAAGAAGCCGTTGCCGAGCGACTTTACGACGAGGCCGATCTTGATGTCCTTGGCGCTTGCGGCGCCGGCCATCATGGCGACGGCAAACGCCACGCCGATTGCAAGTGTCTTTGCAAGTTTCATGTCATGTCCTCCCACTGAGTTTTAGACTTCCACACCTCGCCGACGCCTCATGCGACCGACGAGGAATCCTCCTTCACTGCCTGCGCCATCGGGCTCGCAACAACGAGCCGGACGCCTGCATTCTCGACCATACGGGCCGCCTCATCGGCGATGCCGTCATCGGTTATGATTGTTGAAACACGGTCGAGCGCGCACAGAATGAGGCTCGACCGGCGATTGAACTTGCTGGAATCGGCCATGACGACCAGTTCGTCGGCCTGATGCATCAGCTTCTGTTCGCTCTGGATGATCAGCGCATCCGCCTCCATGATGCCGAGCGGTCCGACGCCCTGTGCGCCGATGAACATGCGCCGTGCATAGAAATTGCKGATCGCATCGTTGTCGAAAGGCGACAGGATCAGGCTCTGCTCGCGATAGATCGCGCCACCCGGAACTGTCACAGTGTTTTTCGAATGCTTCACCAGATGCTCGGCAATGGCGAAAGAATTGGTCATGACCTGCATGCGATGACCCGCCATATAGTGAACCATCTGGAAGGTCGTCGTGCCGCCGTTGATGATAATCGCGTCGCCGGCCTCGCACAGATCCACCGCTGCGCGCGCAATTGCGCGCTTTTTATCGATGTTGACTGATTCTGACACTCTGAACGGGCGGCCGGCAAGATTGCCGAGCTGCGGCGGGTGCACTGCTTCTGCACCACCGCGAACGCGCCGGATCTTGCCCTGCACATGAAGAGCCGCGATGTCACGCCTGATTGTCGCCTCGGAAGCGTCCGTCAGTTCAGAAATATCCTGAATCGTGACGACGGACTTCTCCTGAACAGCGCTCATAATGATGCGATGGCGTTCGCGTTCGTGCATTGGGCTCCTCCCGAGTCATATTTATTTCTTATCCGTTAAAAGCTGTCAATCAGAAACGATCATAATTTTTCATATTGCGATGCAACATAATCGAATTTGATCGTTTTCGATTGACAAGCTGCATTTCGATGCGCGATACCGTGACCGAAACGAGCGCTCACCGGAGTGCTCTGGAAGCCTTAATGGGAGGATGATATGGCGGCAAAGGTTCGACTTCTCGACAACCGGTGGGATGATGCTTACGCGGCGGGACTCGATGAACCCGGCAAGCTTCTTTATCGCTCGAATCTGCTCGGCGCCGACAAGCGCATCACCAATTATGGTGGCGGCAATACCTCTGCCAAGGTCATGGAAACCGATCCCCTGACCGGCGGCAAGGTCCAGGTTCTCTGGGTCAAGGGTTCGGGCGGCGATGTCGGCACGATCAAGCTTGATGGTTTTGCCACGCTTTATCAGGACAAGCTAGAAGCGCTGAAGGGCATCTACAAGGGCGTCGAGGATGAAGACCGCATGGTTGGCTTCCTGCCCCATTGCACCTTCAACCTGAATGCCCGCGCGGCTTCCATTGACACGCCGCTGCATGGTTTCGTGCCTTATACGCATGTCGACCACATGCATCCGGACGCAATCATCGCGATTGCCGCTTCCAAGAATTCGAAGGAATTGACCAAGCAGGTCTTCGGTAACGACATCGGCTGGCTGCCCTGGCGCCGTCCGGGCTTCCAGCTCGGTCTCGATCTTGAAGCCTTCGTCAAGGCGAACCCTGGCGCCAAGGGTGTCGTGCTGGAAAGCCATGGCCTGTTTACATGGGCGAATGATGCCAAGGCTTGCTACGAGCTGACGCTCGATATCATCAACAAGGCAATCGAGTGGTTTGCCGGCCAGACCGAAGGCAAGACGATCTTCGATGGCGCAGTCGTCGAAAGCCTGCCGGTCGCCGAGCGTCGCGCCATCGCCGCCCGCCTGATGCCGGAAATCCGCGGCCGCATCGGCAAGCAGGAGCGCAAGCTCGGTCATTTCGACGATCAGGATGCCGTGCTCGAATTCGTCAATTCCAAGAGCCTGCGCCCTCTCGGTGCGCTCGGCACCAGCTGCCCCGACCACTTCCTGCGCACCAAGATCCGCCCGCTGATTGTCGATTTCGATCCGGCCAAGCCCGATGTCGATGCGATCGTCGCCGGTCTCGACAAGTCGCTCGAAGACTACCGCGCCGACTATGCCCGCTATTACAACAGCTGCAAGCACAACAATTCGCCGGCTATGCGCGACGCCAATCCGGTGATCTTCCTGGTGCCTGGTGTCGGCATGTTGTCCTTTGCCCGTGACAAGGCGACGGCTCGCATCGCCAGCGAATTCTACGTCAACGCCATCAACGTGATGCGCGGTTCCTCGACCGTATCCGAATATCAGGGCCTGCCGGAGCAGGAAGCCTTCGATATCGAATACTGGCTGCTGGAAGAGGCCAAACTGCAGCGCATGCCGAAGCCGAAGAGCCTTGCCGGCAAGGTTGCCTTCGTCACCGGCGGGGCCGGCGGCATCGGCCGGGCAACGGCTGCCCGTCTCGTCGGCGAGGGTGCCTGCGTGGTGCTTGCCGATATCGATCAGGCAGCACTTGAAGCGACGGAAGCAGAATTCGTCAAGAAATATGGTGCTGACGCGGTTCGCGCCGTCAAGCTCGACGTGACCAAGGAAGATGCGGTTATCGCTTCCTTCGCCGAATCCTGCACCGAATTCGGCGGCATCGATATCCTCGTTTCGAATGCGGGCATCGCTTCTTCGGCACCGATCGAATTGACCGAGCTTTCGACGTGGAACCGCAATATCGACATTCTGGCGACCGGCTATTTCCTCGTGTCTCGTGAAGCCTTCCGGCTGTTCCGCCGCCAGGCCCTCGGCGGCAACGTCGTCTTCATCGCGTCGAAGAACGGCCTTGCCGCTTCGCCGAATGCTGCCGCCTATTGCACGGCGAAGGCTGCCGAAATTCATCTTGCCCGTTGCCTGGCGCTGGAAGGTGCGGACGCAGGCATCCGCGTCAACACCGTCAATCCCGACGCCGTCCTGCGCGGCTCGAAGATCTGGAGCGGCGAATGGCGCGAGCAGCGTGCGGCTTCTTCCAAGATTGAAGTGGATGATCTCGAAGAACATTACCGCAAGCGTTCGATGCTCAAGCTCAACGTGTTCCCGGAAGACATCGCCGAAGCCGTCTATTTCCTGGCGTCCGATCTTTCTGCCAAGTCGACCGGCAATATCATCAATGTCGATGCGGGCAACGTTCAGAGCTTCCCGCGCTAAGCCCAACTTTTGCGGCGGGTGTCATACCCGCCGCTTCTCACGCTAAAGTACCGGGAGGAACTCATGGCCGAGTTTAAGATCGCGCAGGATCTGATTGCGCAGGAAAACGACAAGCGCGCATCTGCGCTCAAATCCGATTATGAAGCGCTCGGCGCCAATCTTGCTCGCCGTGGCATCGATATTGATGCGGTGACCAGAAGGGTGTCGGAATTCTTCGTGGCCGTGCCGTCCTGGGGTGTCGGCACGGGCGGTACACGCTTTGCCCGTTTTCCCGGCACCGGCGAACCGCGCGGCATCTTCGACAAGCTCGATGATTGCTCGGTTATCAACGAGTTGACGCGCGCGACCCCGAATGTTTCGCTGCACATTCCATGGGACAAGACGGACGCCAAGGAATTGAAGGCCAAGGGCGAAGCGCTCGGGCTCGGCTTCGATGCGATGAATTCCAATACGTTCTCCGACGCACCGGGACAGGCGCATTCCTATAAGTACGGTTCGCTCAGCCACACCGATGCGGCAACACGCGCCCAGGCGGTCGAGCACAATCTCGAATGTATCGAGATCGGCAAGGCAATCGGCTCCAAGGCGCTGACGGTCTGGATTGGCGATGGTTCGAACTTCCCCGGCCAGAGCAATTTCACCAAGGCATTCGAGCGTTATCTCGCCTCTATGGCGGATATCTACAAGGCGCTGCCGGACGACTGGAAGCTGTTTTCCGAACACAAGATGTACGAGCCGGCCTTCTATTCGACCATCGTCCAGGACTGGGGCACCAACTATCTGATTGCCCAGACGCTCGGCCCCAAGGCCCAGTGCCTGGTCGACCTCGGTCATCATGCGCCGAATACGAATATCGAGATGATCGTCGCCCGCCTGATTCAGTTCGGCAAGCTTGGCGGTTTCCATTTCAACGATTCCAAATATGGCGACGATGATCTCGATGCCGGTTCGATCGAGCCTTACCGTTTGTTCCTCGTCTTCAACGAGCTTGTCGATGCCGAGCAGCGCGGCGTCAACGACTTCAATCCCGCTCATATGATCGACCAGTCGCACAACGTGACCGACCCGATCGAAAGCCTGATCAACAGCGCCAACGAAATCCGCCGCGCTTACGCGCAGGCCCTGCTCGTCGACCGCAAGGCGCTTGCCGGCTTCCAGGACGATAACGACGCGCTGATGGCGACGGAGACGCTGAAGCGCGCCTACCGTGCCGATGTCGAGCCGATCCTTGCCGAAGCCCGCCGGCGTAAGGGCGGTGCGATCGATCCGATCGCTACCTACCGCGCCAGCGGCTACCGCAGGCAAGTCGCCGCCGAGCGTCCCGCCTCGGTTGCCGGCGGCGGTGGTATTATCTGATCTGAACGAAACGGAAGCCGTGGATCACGGCTTCCATCTCCCCGCAATCTGCCGGGTGGCGACGTTCAGGCGGTTCCAGACATTGATATTGGCGATTGCGATGACGAGTGCCGCAAGGCTCTTGCCATCGTAATGGCGCGTGCATTCGTCCCAGATCTCATCCGATACCGGGTCGGCGCGGTCGCTGAGACGGGTGAGGGCCTCTGTCAACGCGAGGGCGGCGCGTTCGGCATCGCTGTAATAAGGCGCCTCGCGCCAGCCAGCGACGGCAAAGAGCCGTTCGTCGGTCTCCCCGTGTTTGCGGGCAATGCGCCAATGCCCGTCGATGCAAACGCTGCAGCCGTTGATCTGGCTGGCGCGCAGATAGACGATTTCCAGGAATCCCGGCGCAAGTCCGGCCGCAACAGGCATTTTGCCGAGGGCATTCAGGGCCTGCATGGCTTCTGGGATGACGAGGGCTGGATTTCCCATTCTCTCTTGCATGTTCAATCTCCTGATAACGTATTCCGTTTGACGCAGAGCCGGCCGGTTGCCGGCTTTCGGTCGTCATGGAGTTGACGCATCAGGATAAGGCAATGTGACTGAGGCAGGAAAAAATGGACGTCTCAGGATTCCGGGAACGACCGCACCATCTGGTCGATATCCTGTGGCTTGCCCCACGCTTCGACGGCAAGCGGATTATCAGGCACACGATATCCGGATCGGTGGTGCTTATGGGGCAGGACATGGCGCTTCGCAGCCACGGCCATCCGTCATGCGCGTCAGGCGTGGACTTTATAGCGCATGGCGACGGCACCGTTGTCTTTCGTTTCTGCCGATATCAGCGATAGCCGGGTCTTGCCCGCCAATCCGCCGTCGAAAGTAACGACGGGTTGGCCGCCACTGCCATCCAGGGCCGGAGCGACGAGCAGATAAAACTCATCGATGAGCCCGGCGGCAAAGAAGGCGCCGTTGATCGCGGCTCCGCCTTCGAGCAGCAGCTTGCGAATGCCGAGTTCCTGCTCCAGTACACCGAGCGCTGCAGACAGGTCGATCTCGGGGGATGGTGAGACGATGTAGGAGATGCCGTCGGCCGCGAGCTCGGCAAGATGCGTGTCCGGCACGTCGCTGCCGAGAATGACAACGACATGGTCGCCATCGATGTCAGGCCGCGTGAAATGCAGCTTGCCAGAGGTGTCGAGGGCGATTGCATAGTTGGTTGCCTCGCGATCGGCAAAATGGTTTGGCCGTTCTGCTGAACCCGCTGCTTGCGGCGGATGCGGCTCTCCCTTCGCCATTTCGGCCATAGTGACGCGGCCAACGATCCAGGCATCACCCTGCAGATCTTCATGGGCTTTCTGATAGAGCGCCGTCCATTCCCTGCGGCCGCCATCGGGGCTTTCTGTCCATTTGCTCGGATGCAGGCCGCCATCGAGCGACGACATCATCAGGCAGACGATTTCCGGTTTCATGGGCGATTCCTTTCCGGCGGTGTGCGGCAGGCCGATCAGAACTTGATCGAAAGGTGACCGCTGTCAGAAATGAGAACGGAAGCGCCGCCATAATGTTCGATTTCCGGATAGCCCTGCAGCGAATGCTTGTGGCCGGCCGCGGTGATGACCATGATATCGGCGCCCGCCGCCGTTCCTGCCTTCACGCCAGCTTCGACGTCTTCGAAGACCAGGCATTCATGCGTGGCAAAACCGAGCTTTTCGGCGCCGAGTATATAGCATTGCGGGTCGGGCTTGCCGATGGTCACATCTTCGGCAGTCACAATAGCCTGGGGCATGGGGAGCCCGGCTGCCTCAAGCCGACGCTCCGCAAGGCGACGCGGGGAGGAAGTGACGATCGTCCACCGGTTCGGCGGCAGGGACGCCAGGAAATCGGCAGCACCCGGAAGTGCGACGACGCCTTCGACATCGCGGATTTCGTCCTCGGTAATCTGTGCCGCTTCCGCCTCTGCATCGACACCCGGAAGGTTCAGCCGCCTGATCGTGTCGATGCCGCGCGATCCATGCATGATTGGCAGGAATTTTTCCACATCCAGCCCGTGCCGTTCGGCCCAGCGTCCCCATACGCGCTCTGCCGACGCAATCGAGCTCAGGATCGTGCCGTCCATGTCGAAGAGGAAGGCGGCATATTGTTTGGAACTGTTAAATCGGGGGGACATGGGAAACACCATAGGGAGGGATCTGCCTGCCATCAGCCAATGAAAAACGCGGCAGGTCAAGTCATGAGCCAAACCTCGCCGGGACTTGATACGATGGCGCACCTGTCACATCGTCCGGTTTCCGTTCGTCATGGCCTTTGATGCAACAGGATTGGAGTGGATTGATGGACGAGAATAAATGGCTGGCCGGTGAGTTCGAGGCGAACCGCGGGCAGCTGCGGGCCGTCGCTTTCCGCATGCTCGGCTCCCGCGCAGAAGCTGAGGATGCGGTGCAGGAGGCGTGGCTGCGCCTGACAAGGTCGGACAGGGGCAGCATCGATAATCTTGGCGGCTGGCTGACGACGGTCGTGGCACGCATCTGCCTGGATATGCTCCGTTCGCGCAAGACGCGACGCGAAGAGCCGCTCGACCTGCCGGCGCATGGTGCGATCGCGGATATCGCCAGCAATCCGGAGCACGAAGCAGCCTTTGCCGATTCGGTCGGCATCGCCCTGCTCGTCGTGCTGCAAACTCTCTCGCCTGCCGAACGCGTCGCCTTCGTTCTGCATGACATGTTCGAGCTGCCCTTCGAGGAGATCGCTGCGGTGATCGGGCGAAGCGCTGCCGCTGCCCGGCAGCTTGCCAGCCGAGCTCGGCGCAGGGTGCAGGGGCAGCCGGAAACGCCTGATATCGATCTCGCGCATAAGCGCAGCATAGCCGAAGCCTTCCTCATCGCCTCCCGCAATGGCGATCTGGAGGGGCTGATTGCGGTCCTCGCGCCGGATGCCGTCTTCCGACCGGATACGGCTGCGACCCGTCTGGGTAATGTGGTGCCGCTTCGCGGCGCTGGTGCCATCGCCGAAAGCTTCAAGGGGCGGGCGACATCGGCGAAAGTCGCCCTTGTCGATGAGGAAGTCGGTCTCGTCGTCTTCATCGAGGGCCAGTTGCGCGTCGTGCTGGCGCTAGGCTTTGACGGCGACAGGATCTCGGCGATCGATGCTATCGCCGACCAGAATCATCTGCGTGATATCGGTTATTCGGTTTTCGAAGGCTGAGCGATCATAAGCGGTGAGTTTCTTCAGACAGGTGGCTTCCGATCAGGTCGCCTGCCGGCACCCTGCAGCGACGCACGAAGATCCAGTGCCCACAACCAAGGACTATAAAAGCCTTGTCTGGCAACACTGCCATGAGGCGGCCCTGACTCAAAAAGGAGGATTGCTAGGCCGCAAAACTAGGTCAGCACTCCGACCGCACTAGCATCCATCAAAATCGCTAATATCAAGCGCTTCGCGGCACTTTCTTGACTTTTGTCAAGGCGGGAGCCTTCGAATGCAGCTACTGATTCAACGCGGATCGGGCGCAGTTTCACGCCTCTCACCGATGTAATTTCTTTCGGGGTACGATCCCCATCAAGATTTTTCACTGTCACGTGATTGTGCTTCGGAGAAACGTAGTGCGCATACGAGAAATCTTCCTGGCATTCTGTCTTTTCTTCCTGGGCGCAAGCCTGGCGTCTGCCCAGGAAGCCAAAGCCTACCCAGCCGATATGTCGGAGCGCGTTCAAGCCTGCACGCCATGTCATGGCGTGGAAGGGAAAGGCACGAACGACCCCTATTTCCCCCGGCTCGCCGGCAAGCCGGCCGGGTATCTCTTCAATCAGTTGGAAGCCTTCAAGTCGGGCAGGCGCAAATACCCGCCGATGAACTATTTGCTCGCATATCTGACGGACGATTATCTGCGGCAGTTCGCAGAATATTTTGCCGATCAGCGGCCGGCGCTGCCCGAACAATCGCCCCCCGATGTCAGCCAGGCGGTGCTCGATCGCGGCCATGCGCTCGTTACGCAGGGCGACGTCGACCGATCGATCCCGGCTTGCGTGAGCTGTCATGGCGGCGCTCTGACGGGGCAGTCGCCTGGCATTCCAGGCCTTCTCGGACTACGGGCGAGTTACATCAGCGCTCAGCTCGGCGGATGGCGTTATGGAACGCGCACGGCAATCGCGCCTGATTGCATGCAGATTGTCGCGGGACATCTCACTGAAGATGACGTGCGTGCCGTCGCAGCCTATCTCGCCAATCAGCCGCAGCCCGCCGATCCCGCACCGTCTTCTGCCGGATCCTATTCCTTGCCCTTCGCATGTGGCAGCCAGCCGGAGGGCAACAAGCCATGAGCGCGCATATGAGAATTCTGCCGGCCCTTGTTCTGTCGTCGATGGTGGCGCTTGTGGCAGCCCTTTCGCCCGTCGCAGCACAGTCTCCACAGCCGAACAACTCCTCCGATGTGGTCAAAAAGGGCGAATATCTCGCCCGCGCCGGAGACTGTGTCGCCTGCCATACGGCACCGGAGGGAAAGCTCTTCTCGGGCGGACGCGCCATGCCGACGCCGTTTGGCACCATCTATACGTCGAACATCACGCCGGACGGGACGGGTATTGGCGCGTGGTCCGCTGACGACTTCTACAACACGATGCACCACGGCCGTTTCCCCGATGGGGGGCTGCTCTATCCAGCCATGCCGTTCGGGTCCTATACCAAGGTGACCCGCGAAGACAGTGATGCGATCTTCGCCTATCTCAAGTMAATCCCGCCTGTCCATCAACCAAACCGTCCGCACGAGCTCGACTTTCCCTACAATAATCGCTCCCTCATTCTCGGATGGAGAACGCTCTTTTTCAAGGAAGGCGAATTCACGCAGGACMCTAAGCAGTCCGAGGAATGGAACCGGGGTGCCTACCTGGTGGAAGGCCTTGGACATTGCGGCATGTGCCATAGCCCGATCAATGCGCTCGGAGGAAGTCGCGAGTCGGAAGCTTTTCAGGGCGGGCTGATACCGATGCAGGACTGGTATGCGCCGTCGCTGACGTCCAACAAGGAGGCGGGGCTGGGCGACTGGTCGATCGAAGAGATTTCCGACCTCCTGCAGAAAGGCGTCTCGACGCGTGGCGCGGTCTATGGCCCGATGGCGGAGGTGGTCTTCAACAGTCTCCAGTATATGACGGATGAGGACATCCGGGCGATGGCCGTTTATCTGAAGAGCATCGCGCAGGATGAGCCTGCGCCGCCTCGGACATCCGTCAGAACGCAGGAGGCAAGTCTTCTCATCAGTCTCGGGAAGGCAGTTTACGACAAGCAATGTGCGAGCTGTCATGGCGCGGGCGGCGAAGGCAGGCCGCCGCACTATCCGCCACTGGCCGGCAATCAGTCGATCCAGATGGAATCGGCAGTGAACGGGATACGTATGGTGCTCAACGGCGGCTATCCGCCTGCGACCGAAAAGAACCCCATGCCGCACGGAATGCCGCCATTTGCCGTGACGCTGTCGGACGACGAGGTTGCCGCCGTGGTGTCCTACATCAGGACCGCTTGGGGCAATCGCGGCACGCCGGTCAGCGCGTCCGAGGCGAACAAACTTCGTTCCGCTCCACTCCAATGAGGACGTCATGATCAATTCGGAAGATCCTTCAGATGCTCCCGACGACGCCCTCGTCGAGAGGATCGTTGCCGAGGGACCGCATGGTGCCGTCGTCGTCGCGGGGATAGCGACTGCGATCGTCGTTCTTATGTGGTTGCTTTTCTATCTGCTCGTATTCGTGCCCAGGAGCGGCTGATGACCGATATGCATAATCAGGCAGCGGCAGTCTCAGAGCGCGTCGAGCGACGCTGGGCAACCGTTGCGGTCCTCATCATCGTCTTTCTGGCGGGGATGGCAGCTTTCGCAGGCATCCACAACGCCACGATGCCGCAGACGACCGTCGAGACAATCGATCCCACCACGATCCACCTGGCGGGCGAATTCATCGAATCCAATCTCGGCAGCGCCGTCGAATCCGACGGCTCCGTGACGGTGCGCGCGATCGGGCAGCAATATTCCTTCTCGCCGCCCTGCATCGTGGTGCCGGCTGAGACACCGCTCACGTTTCGGGCCACCAGCGCCGACGTCGTGCACGGTTTCCTCATTCAGGGCACCAATATCAATACGATGCTCGTGCCGGGCTACGTGTCGATCCAGAAGGCGAGCTTTGCAGCGCCCGGCGACCATCTGATGCCCTGCCAGGAGTTTTGCAGCGTCGGCCACGAAGGCATGTGGGCAAGGGTGAAGGTCGTGGACAAACAGCAGTTCCTTTCGGAAATGGCAGACAAGAGGAGGCTTTCCTGTGCTCCATAATCGCAGGCTGATTATCGCGCACTTCTGGCTCGCCTTTGCCGTCTTCGGCGTGGCTCTGCTGCTCGGTGCCTGGCAGATGTATGTCCGCAGCCCGCTTTCTCCCTGGGTCAACAATCCGGAATGGTATTACCGCTCGCTGACGGCGCACGGCACCGTCATGGGCTACGTGTTCCCGACCCTGGTGGCGATGGCCTTCGGATATGCGATCAGCGAGTCTTCCCTGAAGCAGAATCTCATCGGCGTGCGCTGGGCGTGGGCGGGATTCTGGCTGATCGCCGTCGGCTCTGTGGTCGCGATGATCCCGGTTGCGCTCGGGATGGCGTCCGTTCTCTACACCTTTTACCCGCCACTGATCGGTAGCCCCTTCTACTACCTCGGTGTCGTGATGGTCGTCGTCGGATCCTGGATTTGGGTGGCGCTGATGTCCGTCAATCTGGGGATCTGGAAGAAGGCCAATCCCGGCGCTCCGGTGCCGCTGCCGATGTTTGCCAATGTTGCCGGATCGTATMTTTGGGGCTGGACCGCCGTCGGGGCGGCGCTCGAACTTCTGTTGCAGATCCTTCCGGTAGCGCTCGGCTTCAGGTCGACGATCGATGCTGGCCTTGCCCGCGTGTTCTTCTCATGGACATTGCATGCGATCGTCTACTTCTGGCTGATGCCCACCTATATCGCCTATTACACGATCGTTCCGCGGTCGATCGGCGGGCGGATCTACAGCGATACGATGGCTCGGATTTCATTCATCCTGTTCCTGGTTGTGGCTATGCCGATCGGCATCCACCACGCTTTTGCCGATCCGCAGGTTGGAGCTGGCTTCAAATTCATACACTCCGCCTTCACCGCTCTTGTCGCACTTCCGACACTACTTACCGTATTTACCATCTGCGCTTCGGTGGAGATCGCAGCCCGCGCACGAGGCGGCAAGGGCATATTCGGCTGGCTGAAGGTGCTGCCGTGGCGCAATCCGATGATGCTGGCGGTGACATTCTCTTTCATCATGCTCGGCTTCGGCGGTGCGGGCGGCCTCATCAACATGAGTTACCAGCTGGATGCCTCGATCCACAACACGCAGTGGATTACCGGGCATTTCCATCTCATCTTCGGCGGCGCGATCGTTATCATGTACTTTGCGATCGCCTATGACCTCTGGCCCCATCTGACCGGMCGCCCGCTCGTCAGCCTCGGGCTTGTCAGGCTGCAGCTCTGGCTCTGGTTCGTCGGAATGATCGTGACGACATTTCCCTGGCACTATGTCGGCATCCTTGGCATGCCGCGGCGAATGTCGTTCTTCGACTACACGGACCCGGCGCTTGCCAACGAGGCGTTGTCCGTCGTGTTCTCTGCCTTCGGCGGCTTCATTCTCGTTGCTTCCGGCCTCCTGTTCATCGCCATCCTGGTCCGGACGCAGTTTGCAGTACCGCGGCAGCCCGAGGAATATCGCTTCGCAATCGCCGTTCATCCGCCCACCAGGGTGCCAGCGGCGCTCAACAGCTACCGTCTCTGGATCGCCCTGATGGTCGGGCTGACCATCACGAACTACGGCTATCCAATCCTGCAGCTTGCCGTGCGGGACGATACGTCCGTACCGGCGGTCTATGTCGGAGAACGATGATGGCGGATGACAAGCTGATCAGGTTCCGCAACAGGTGGACGGTCATGAGCGTGACCCTTACGGCCATCATTTTCGTTATCGCAGCGGGTCTTGGTTTCGTGCTTCTGCCGCGTCTTGAGGCAAGAGAGCAGGTGGCCAGCATCTGGGATTCGATCTGCCGGGCCGCCGGATTACCTCAGCCAGGAGCGCCTTCCGAGACGGTCAAGCCAGACTACAAGACGTCGCTGGTCAAGGTCGCGACGGCGGTGCCGAGAAAGCGGGACAACGAGGCAATCGGGCGCGGAGCAACGCTGGCTCAACAGTGTGCGATCTGTCACGGCCCGACAGGTATCAGCCGTGCGGATTCTCCCAACCTCGCGGGGCAGTATGCGAGCGTCACCTACAAGCAGCTTCGCGACTTCAAGGACGGCGTGCGTGTCAACGCCGTCATGAGCCCGTTTGCCGTAAAGCTGACCGAGCAGGACATGCAGGATCTGGCTGCCTACTATTCCTACCTGCCGCGGCTTCCGGGCTTCCATCCATCGGGCAGCAATCCGGTGCCGAGGATCGTCGCCAGCGGCGCGCCGACACGCGGCGTTGCGCCTTGCGGTTCGTGTCACGGCGGTATCGAGAACAAGATCGGCAGTCCCTGGCTCGAAGGCCAGTCGGAATTGTACTTGAAGACGCAGCTCATGGCGTTTGTATCCGGGTCGCGGCAGAACGACATCAGCAGCCAAATGCGCAATGTCGCCCGCGCGATGACGCCGGAAGAGATCGATGAGGCAGCGAAGTACTATGCGAACAAGGAGCCGCCCTTCGCCGCGGCGGAATGACGTCGTTCGCTTCGCCGCCTCCTGCCAGGGTCAGGAAGCAGGGCGCGCGTCCGTTTGAGGCAACCGCTCAGTGACCGCGCCAGCCCATCAGCTTTTCGATGCGTTCGGCGGAGCTGCGCACATGCGCGGTGTAGTGGCTTTCGTCCGAAAATGCCTTCTGCTCCGGCAGAACGATGGAAATGGTGGCAATGCACTGGCCCTCACGATCGCAGATCGGTGAGGCGATGCAGGCGACCGCATAATCGGATTCACCCGCCTGGATCGACAGGCGCGATTCGAAGGCCTTGCCCGCCGATTCGGACAAAGTCGCTGCGTCGATTTCGGCGCGCCCTGTCGGCGAAGAGCGGGCGCAGCGCTTGAAGAGCTCGATGCGCTCGTCTTCCTGTAGATGGCCGACCAGAAGGCGACCGGACGCCGTCCAGTTGAGGGGCACGCGGGTACCGACACGCGAGGCGACCTGGAAATGGCTGGGCCCATCGGCCATGGCGAGAACCAGCATGAAATCACCGTCACGACCGCAAACCTGAACGGTTTCGCCAGCCTGACGGCAAAGGTCGTGCATTTCGTGCGTAGCCACACTCATGAAGTCCAGCGAGCGGGCATAGGCAAGGCCGTAATGGTAGAGCCGCGAGCCGAGCCAGATGGAGCCGTCGGACTGGCGCGTCAGCATGTTCTTTTCGACCAGATCGTCGACAATGACATAGACGGTCGAAAGCGGCGCCTTCACAGCCTTGGCGATGGCATAGACACCGGCCGGCGATCCCGTCTCGTAAAGGTGGTCGATCACCTGCAGCGCGCGGTCGATACCGCTGACGCGGGCGCGGCGGGCGCCCTTTGTGCCAGCCTCTTCAGCCGGACCTTCATCTTCGGAGTGGATTGCGGGTGATGTCTTTCCGTCCAATTCAACGTACCTCATATTACCATGCCAACCTGTTACATTACTATGGCATAGCTGCTTGCGAAGCAAATCCCAAAATCTTCCGAGATAAAATCTCCGGCCGGTCATCGCGATGCCGTTTGCCAACGCAGCCAGCCGCACGTAGCCGAGCGTTGAAATTGCTGGATCGGGAAGGGACTGAAGGATTTTCTGTCGAGTGTTGAAGGCGCCGCGGCGGTCTGCGAGCCTCTTGCCATCCGCCGACGTGGAGCAGTTCTCAGCGCGAGACCGGAACAACAAGCCGCAGCCCGAGTTCTTGTCCCATCAGAGCAGATACCGGCTGATCGAATGCGGGCTATGTCTCCGGCCGGGCATTGCGGTCAGCGGTGGCAAGCCGGTGCTTTTTGCGGCTTGCCGAAGCCACCGCCGGTGGCGCCGTTATGAGGACGGCGTCCCCGGCGGCGAACGTCGCATCGTCTTGGGAGAGATTTCAGAATTGATTGTTCCAGAACACTACAGGAACACTGGCGACATGGAACGCAACGATTGCACGTCGCAAGGGCTGCCGCCTGTTTATAGCGGCAGCCCGTCTGGGAACAGGGCTTATCCCCAGTGCCGATCGGGGCCTTATGGTGCCAGCGGTCAGATCAGCCGAAGCAGGGCATCGCCGGCAGATTGGCGCGGCTGGCAAAGGACCCGATCATATCGCTCGCCGTGGAGGGACGCGGCTCGCGTTTACGGGCAGCCACTTCAAGGAGTTGCTTGAAATCTTCAAGCTTTACGCCGTCGGCGCGGAGCACCATGGCGATCAGCGGGTCGCGAAGGGCTTCTGAAATGGTCAAATCTTCTCTGGTCTTTCTCATGGTACGGTCCTCCTTTCGTGGGCGGTCGCCCGTGTTCCACTCCTGCTGCCAAACGCTCCGGCGTTGACTTCTGCGGAGAGTGGTGTTACCGGTAAGTAACAATGCATTTGTTACCGATCGGTCACATCGATGTCAAGGACTCTGTCCGCGAAAAAATCAGAAACATTGAACGAAATCTCCGCAGCCGCTTCAGACGATCGAATCCCTCCGAGGGAGCGTATAGTTTCGACCGCTTCGGAGCTTTTCCGTGAACGCGGCATTCGCGGCATCGGCGTCGATGCCATCGCGGATGCGGCTTCTACCAACAAGATGACGCTCTACCGCCATTTCGGCTCCAAGGATGAGCTGGTCTGCGAGACGTTGCGCCGCGCCTCCGATAAGGCCGAGAAGATCTGGCGCGATCTCGAAGCCGCCCATCCCGGCGATGCGCGCGGTCAGCTGCTTGCCTGGGTCGAAGATCGGGCTCACTGTTTGAACGGCGAGCCCGCAGGTTGCGATCTCGCCAATGCGGCCATCGAACTCAAGGGCGAGGGCCATCCGGCGCACGAACTGATCGAGCGCCACAAGGCCATGCAACGCAACCGGCTTGCGGCCCTGTGCCTGGCGGCCGGCGCACGTGAGCCGGAGCTTCTTGCCGACACGCTGACACTGCTGCTTGAAGGCGCGCGGGTTACACGCCAAGCCATGGCGGATGGCGGCTGTTCCTGCCATTTCGAAAAAGCTTGCAACGTGGCTATTTCAGCCTTCGGCTGATTTGAGGCTGCCAAGGAACTCAGGCTGGGAACCTTGGGGTTCCGCGGCCGTTTTTCTGCTGATCTGCGAGCAATCTGGAGGCAGAGATGAATCACGCTTATCTCCGGCGTCTATATGCCAGACGTGCCGAGCTCGAAGCCAAGCTCGAATTATATGATGCACGCTACTGCTTCGGCGAAGAGGAAGTGGACGACGGCACGGAAAACGAATTGAAACAGCGCATCGAGGAAATCTCCGACGAGATTACGGCGCTGGAGCATTCGCGGGGCTAGAGCAAGTCGCGTAAACGTGTGCAGCGGTTTTGCGATGCCGACATGCTGAAAACAGGGACTTAAAGCGTCGGGAGCGAGACTGAAAGATCGCGGCGCTTTAGGTGTTGCCGGCGCTCAGTATGGAAATTGTCCGTTCGTCGAATTTTCCATCGTAGAAATGGTCGATCGCTTTGTGAAACGGCGAGCCGTGATCGCTGACCGCAGCAAACAGGGTCATAGACGAGCGCAGCTTCAAATCATCAGGGGAGCCCATGATATCATGGGCGCTGCGGGCATCGATGGAAAGGATTGCCTCGACGCAACGCAACAGGCGGCTGCCGAGGATTGGATCGGCGAGATAGGATGACGCTTCCTCGGCAGAGCGGATGGCATATTTCTCCGCCATGGAAGATGTGCCGAGACCGGCGATCTGGGGGAAAATGAACCACATCCAGTGGGACCGCTTGCGACCGGCTTTCAGCTCTGCAAGAGCCTGTTCGTATATGCCGTTCTGTGCTTCGATGAAGCGGTGGAGGTCGTAGTCTACGTCACCGGCCATGGCTCTTTTCCGTTCCTATGCTTCTCATGCACGTCAGACGAAAGATTTCCATGCCCGGCGAAAATCGCTGGCTCTTAGCAGACCTTGTCTGCGTAGGGGCTCGTTTCACGGCAGTGGCCGTAGCGCTGATGGTGCGACACCAGACTATCACCCGGAGGAGTAACCTCTTCAATGGCTGAAGTGGTCATCGGATCGGTCGCTGTCGTCTGTGCMGATGGTGCCGTGAAGCCTACAAAGCTCAGCAGTACCAGGGCGCCGACGACCACGATCCGCTCCAGGACCGACAGCTTCTGTGCGCTGACGTGGTCGGCGTAGTCGCGTTCAGCTTCGCCGTAGCTCACGTCCTCCTTCACATGCTGGTGCACCATATCCTGGTGACCGGAGGTCCAAGTTTCAGATTGTATCATTTCAAGTCTCCTGCAATGCACCGGGATACGGCTTGGGAAGGCAAGCTAATGGCGCGCCTATCCGCTTCCCGCGTGCAGCAMCGCATGTGTGTCTTAATTGCGGTAAATTGAAGAGGGCTAAATCAAACTCAGTGTTCACAAAATCGTACCAATCATCGTGAAAAGCTGTGCAAGGGCTGGTCGCGCTAAATGATAGGCGGTAAATCCTATTTGTTTTCCACAGGACTCTCCTTCATGGCCCTTTCTTTCGGTGCGATGTCGATCGCTCAGCTTTCTCTTCTCATCCAGGGCGGCAAAGCCGATCCTGTGGCTATTGCCGAGGCGCTTTTCGACCGGATCGATCAATACGCCGACAGGGCTGTCTTCACGGTCCTGTTGCGTGAGCGGGCGATGCAGGAAGCACACGCGTCTTCGAAGCGCGTTCGCGACGGGCGTTCCCTCGGCGTCCTCGACGGCATTCCAATCGCCTGGAAGGATCTCTTCGACATTGAGGGCATGGCAACCACGGCGGGTTCGGTTGTTCTGGCGGGTAATGCGCCTGCCAAACAGGATGCCGTCATCGTCACGACCTTGAAGAATGCCGGGATGGTGGCCATCGGCCGCACCAATATGAGCGAATTCGCCTTTTCCGGCCTCGGCATCAATCCGCATTACGGCACGCCGGAAAATCCCTCCAGCAAGGATGAGCCACGTATCCCCGGCGGTTCGTCCTCCGGCGCCGGCGTGGCTGTTGCCGCAGGCCTGGTGCCGGTTGCAATGGGCACGGATACCGGCGGCTCGGTGCGTATTCCGGCCGCCCTGAACGGTATTGTCGGCTACAAGGCCACCCGCGGGCGCTATGCCATGGAAGGCGTCTACCCGCTTTCGACGAGCCTCGACTCGCTTGGCCCCCTCTGCCGGTCCGTGCAGGACGCCGTCTGGATCGACGCTGCCATGCGCGGACTGACGGCGTCCGCCATCACTCGGCAGCCCCTGCGGGGCGCGGAGATCGTCATCCCCGGGAATGTCGTGTTCGACGGCCTGGGTTCCGGCGTGGCCGAAGCCTTTGAAGGTGGTGTCGCGCGCCTGCGTGCCGCAGGTGCCCATATCAGTCCGATCGAAATCCCGGCTTTCGATGAGATCCTGGCACTGATGGCAAAATATGGTGCTCTCGTCACTGCGGAAGCTTTCGCTCTCCATCGCGAACGGCTGGCGGGACAGGAGGCCGCACGCATGGACCATCGCGTCGTCATGCGCACGCGCCTGGGCGAGAAAACCAGCATGCCTGACTATATCGCCATTCTTGCTGCGCGTGCCCGGCTGATCGCCGATGTCGAACGGTTGGTCGGTAACCGCTTGATCGCCTTTCCTTCGGTCGCCCATGTGGCGCCGCCGATCGCAGCGCTGGAGCGCGACGATGAGCTTTTCATTGCGACGAACGGCAAGACGCTACGCAATACTGCGCTCGGTAATTTCCTGGACTGGTGCGGCGTCTCCATTCCCTGCGGCCGCGGCGAGGCGGATATGCCGGTCGGTTTCCTGTTGTCGGCACCGGCAAACCGTGACGAAGCGCTGCTTGCCGTTTCGCTTTCGGCCGAAGCGGTCATCCGCGATGACCGGATCTAGGTGATTGCGGGCTTGATGCCGCCCGCCATTCTTGCCAATGTCCTCCCGAGGAAATGKGAGGAGATGAAAGATGCAGGCTTTGCAGAACGGCCGGTTTGCGGTGTCCACGTGGTCGCTTCACCGGATGCTGGGTGCAACCTACCCCTATAGCCCCGATCCGCAGAAAAGCGCGGCGCGCCAGGAGCCTTACGGGCCGGGCACGGTCAGCCTGCTCGAAGTGCCGCGCATGCTCGCCGAGCGTGGGCTTGGCCGGCTGGAGGTCTGCTCCTTCCATTTGCCGAGCCTTGACGCCTCCTACCTTGGTGAAATGCGCGATGCGCTGAAGGCGTCCGAAATTCTTTTCCAGACGCTGCTGGTCGAAGACGGCGATCCCAGCAACGCCGAGACGGCAGAACGCGACATAGACTGGATTGCCGGCTGGATCGGTATCGCAAAGGCTCTCGGTGCCGAGCGCATCCGCGTTATCGCCGGCAAGCAGGCGCCTGTTGAGGAAAACCTTGCGCGCTCCGCGCAGCATCTGAAATGGCTGGCGGGACAGGCGGAGGGAAGCGGCGTGCGCGTTGTTACCGAAAACTGGTTTGCCCTTTTGCCGTCGCCGAAGGAAATGAACTGGCTGCTGGACGAGATCGGCGGCAAGGTGGGTCTGAATGGTGACCTCGGAAATTGGGCGGCACCCGGAAAATACGAAGGCCTTGCGGATATCATGCGGCGTGCGGAAATCTGCCATGCCAAAGCCAACTATGATGCTTCCGGCATCGATGCTGCAGATTATCGCCATTGCCTGGAGATGTGCGAGAAGGCCGGTTATGCAGGACCCTACACGCTGATCTATGACTCGCCGTTCTTTGCGGACGAGTGGGATGGCATTCTCCTGCAGAAGCGCTTCATCGAAGAATTCCTGCAGGACGCGCCGGCGCGCCGCACGGCTTAGGCTCGTTCAAGCCTGTTCTTTTCCCGCTTGCGCCAATCCTTGGGCGTCTCGCCCGCATGTTTGAGGAAAAAGCGGGAGAAATAGGCCGGGTCGGCAAAGCCCAGCCGATAGCTGACCTCCTGCATGCTCGCGAGTGTGAAGACGAGTTCGCGTTTGGCCTCGTCGATGAGCTTGCTGGCGATCAGCTCGTGGGCCGTCCTTCCCGTCATCGAGCGGACGATGCGGTTGAGGTGCGTCGGTGAAACGCCGACTTCCCTGGCGTAGAAGGAAGCCGGCTTGTGGGAGCGGAAGTGCTGCTGGATGAGGCCATTCAATTGCTCCATCCGCCGCTCGTTTTCATCGGCCGGGAACTGGCTGGCATCCTCCTGGTAGGAAATCCTCACCGTCAGTCTGAGCGCGATATCGACATAGGAGGCGAGAAGCTCACTGCGGCCGCTGCGATTGTTGCGATATTCTTCGCCCAGCCGCTTGAGGCTCTGCATGAGATAGGCGGCGTCGGGATCTTCCGGATCGAGCGGGGTGAGGTGCGGCACAGCAAGCCACTCGCCGAGCCTGCTGCGGTCGCCCGGAAGATGGCTGAGATTGGTGCTCAGCATTGTGATGACGAGGCCGTCGATATCCCGCGAGAAACGAAAGCCGTGGTCGAGCCCCGGAGGAACCGTGACGACTGCCGGTGGCTGGATCGCGTGGCTCCGCTCTCCGAAAATTGCATCGCCGGCGCCGGCATCGATGTACAATATCTGAAAGAAACTCGCATGCCGGTGCAGCTTGATCTCCCAATGGTGCAGGCTGCTGCGTGAGGGAATCGTTTCGCAATGCAGCCAAAAATCGGGTTCATTGCCTGATGTTTCCCCGTAGAGCTCATAGGTCGGCACATGCCTCATCATGAGTTTCCTTCCATTCTAATGTTCGATTTGTGCAATTTTTCGGTGGGAAAGTCCATTGTTGCTTCGGGCACGACGCGGCAGAATTGTCAAAACGCAAAATTGCGGGGAGGAAGCAATTGCGCACCCAGATCGCCATCATCGGCTCGGGACCTTCGGGTCTGCTGCTCGGCCAGCTTCTGACGGAAGCCGGCATCGATAATGTCATTCTCGATCGGGTGGGCAAGGACTACATTCTCGGCCGCGTTCGCGCCGGTGTGCTGGAAGAGGGCACTGTCGGCCTCCTGGATGAGGCGCGATCAGCTTCCCGTCTGCATGCCGAAGGCCTGCCGCACGACGGCTTTTCATTGGCATTTGACGGGCGCGATCACCGCATCGACCTTTACGAACTCACCGGCGGCAAGCGCGTCACCGTCTACGGCCAGACCGAGGTGACGCGCGACCTGATGATTACGCGTGAGGCAAGCGGCGCCCTGACGGTCTATGACGCTGCCAATGCAACGCCGCACGACTTCGACAGCAGCTCGCCTCACGTGACCTATGAGAAGGATGGCGTCACCCATCGTATCGACTGCGATTTCATCGCCGGCTGCGACGGTTTTCACGGGGCGAGCCGCAAGGCGGTTCCGGAAAAGGCGATCAGGACCTTCGAGAAAGTTTATCCCTTCGGCTGGCTTGGCCTGCTTGCCGATGTCGCCCCTGTCAATCACGAGCTCATCTATGCCAATCACCCGCGCGGCTTTGCGCTCTGTTCCATGCGGTCAGCGACCCGCAGCCGCTATTACATCCAGTGTTCCCTCGATGAGAAGGTCGAGGACTGGAGCGACGACCGCTTCTGGGACGAATTGCGCCGCCGCCTGCCGACCCATCACGCCCAAGCGCTGAAGACTGCGCCGTCCTTCGAAAAGTCGATCGCGCCGCTKCGCTCCTTCGTGGCCGAACCCATGCGCTTCGACCGACTGTTCCTTGTCGGCGATGCTGCCCATATCGTGCCGCCGACCGGTGCCAAGGGGCTGAACCTTGCCGCGAGCGACGTGCATTATCTGTTCGAAGGCTTGAGGGAATTCTATGACGCTCGCTCGAGCGCCGGCATCGACGCCTACTCGCAGAAAGCGCTCGCACGGGTCTGGAAGGCGGTGCGTTTTTCCTGGTGGATGACGACGATGATGCATCGTTTCCCGGATACCGGCGATTTCGACCAGAAGATCCAGGAGGCCGAACTCGACTATCTCACGCATTCCCGCGCCGCTTCGACGGCGCTTGCGGAAAACTACGTCGGATTGCCGTTCTGACGGAATGATTTAAGACCGGTGCCTATGCCATGGAGGGCGGCACCTTTGACAAAGGGAGGAACTGCAACAATGAAAAAGCTGGTTATCGCCGCCGTCGCGGCTATGGTCCTTGGCGGGGCCGCCTATGCCGACACGATCAAGGTCGGCGTGATCGGGCCGTTTTCCGGTCCGTTTGCCCTCCAGGGCAAGAATTTCAAAGCCGGTATCGATGCCTATATGGCGCTGAACGGCAACAAGGTCGGCAATGACACGGTCGAAATCGTCTACCGGGACGTGCCGCAGGCCGATCCGGCCCAGTCCAAGGCGCTGGCGCAGGAGCTGATCGTCAAGGAAAAGGTCCAGTATCTCACTGGCTTCTACTTCACACCGGATGCGATGGCGGTGACGCCGATCCTGAAGCAGGGCAACGTGCCGATGGTCATCATGAACGCCGCCACCTCGGCGATCGTCACCAAAAGCCCGCTTGTCGTGCGCACATCCTTCACCACCTGGCAGACCTCGACGCCGATCGCCAAGGTCGCCTTTGATGCCGGCGTCAAGAAGGTGATCTCCGTCGTCAGCGATTACGGTCCGGGCATCGATGCCGAAAACGCCTTCAAGGCGGGCTTTGAGAAGGCTGGCGGACAGGTGGTTGAGGCGATCCGCATGCCGCTCGCGACCAATGACTTCAGCCCGATCATGCAGCGCATCAAGGATTCCGGCGCACAGGGCGTTTTCGCCTTCCTGCCGTCGGGTCCGACGACGCTTGGCTTCGTCAAGGCTTACAATGAAAACGGCCTCAAGGCTGCCGGCGTCAA
Source organism: Rhizobium sp. 05L429 (assembly GCF_056397645.1). Lineage (NCBI taxonomy): Bacteria > Pseudomonadati > Pseudomonadota > Alphaproteobacteria > Hyphomicrobiales > Rhizobiaceae > Rhizobium > Rhizobium sp. 05L429. The sequence continues at coordinate 78,836 of NZ_JBFTNV010000024.1, forward strand.
GTTCTTTGCGCCCGGCGACCTGACGCAGGAATCCGACCTGCCAGCGCTCGGCGATGCGGCCCTCGGCATCCAGACGACCTTCCACTACGCGGTGTCGCACGGCTCGCCGGAAAACAAGACGTTCGTCGAAGCGGCCTCCAAGGCGATCGGCAACAAGGCGGAGCTCTCCTTCCCGGCCGTCAGTGCTTATGACGGCATGTATGTCATCTACAAGATGATCGAGGCGACAGACGGCAAGCAGGATGCGCAGAAGGCCGTCGATGCGGTGAAGGGCCTCTCCTGGGTAAGCCCGCGCGGCCCGGTTTCCATCGATCCGGAAAGCCGCCACATCACGCAGAACATCTATCTGCGCGAAGTCGCCAAGACCGATGATGGGACCTACATCAATAAGGAAGTCCAGACCTTCGAAAAGCAGGGTGATCCGGGCCTTGCGGCCGCAAAGTAAAGGTCACTCTTTTCGAAAGAGACATGCGACGGACCCGGCGGAGATCTTCCGCCGGCTTCCGGCAGGGTCCGCCGCATTAACGCAGGGTCGTTCCATGCAGACAGTCTTCAGCATAGCCGTGGATGCATTTGCTTATGGCATGGTGCTTTTCGTCATATCGATMGGCCTTTCGGTGACGATGGGGCTGATGCGCGTGGTCAACCTGGCGCATGGCGCCTTCGCGATGATCGGTGGCTATGTGGCCTCCTATGTCGCCCGCGATCTGGGCCTCGGTTATGCGGTCGCAATCATCACTGCAGTTGCCATGACCATTCTCATCGCCATTCCGATCGAGCGTTTCCTCTATCGGCGCATCTATGGCGCGCCGGAACTGACGCAGGTGCTGATGACGATCGGCATCACCTTCTGTGTCATCGGTATTGCCAACTATCTCATGGGGCCGACGCTGAAGACCATTCCGCTTGCCGAGGCTTTGCAGGGATCAGCCGATCTGGGCTTCCGCACCATTCCCGTTCACCGGCTCTTTGCCATCGTCTGTGGTCTGGCTGTCGCCCTCGGCCTCTGGTTCGTGATCGACCGGACAAGCTTCGGTGTGAAGCTGCGCGCCTCGGTCGATAATGCGCCCATGGCGGCCGCCCTCGGCGTGCGCACCGAGATCATCTATGCCGTCAGCTTCGGCGTTGCGGTTGGCCTCGCCGCGCTCGGCGGTGTCGTCGGCGCCGAGCTTCTGCCGGTCGAGCCCTATTATGCGCTGCGCTACATGGTGACGTTCCTCGTCGTCGTCTCGGTCGGCGGTGCGGGCTCTATCCCCGGCGCGCTGATCGCCTGCCTGCTGCTCGGGGCGATCGATACGACAGGACGTTATCTCATGCCGGAATTCGGCGAATTCTTCTTCTATCTCGCTGTCATCGCCATCATCTGCATCTTTCCCCGCGGCCTTGCCGGGAGGGCGAAATGACGCTCGCCATGCACGACAAGGAAATCCTGATCCAGCGCCGGCGCAGTGCGCTCAGCCGTGATCTTGCCGGTCTTGCTGTTATCATTGTTGCCGCTGTCATCGGATACTTCGCCTTTCCGGACAATCTGGCGCTGCTGACGCGCATTATCGGCATCGCCCTCCTGGTCCTGTCGCTCGATCTCGTCACCGGCTATGCCGGCATTGCGACCCTCGGCCATGCTGCGCTCTTCGGCTCTGGTGCCTATGCGGCCGGCATTCTTTCGGCCCATTACGGCATCAACGATCCGCTGTTGATGACGGTCGCCGGCATTTTGGGCGGAGCGATCGCAGGCCTCATCTGCGGCGCGGTCATCCTTCGTGCTCAGGGCTTGCCGCAACTCGTCCTGTCGATTGCGCTGATCAACCTCTTCCATGAATTCGCCAACAAGGCGTCGTCCTGGACCGGTGGCAGCGACGGCCTATCCGGCATTTCGCCCGATCCGATCTTCGGCATGTTCGAATTCGATCTCTATGGCCGCACTGCCTACGGCTTCGGTGTCGCTCTGCTCTTGATCGTCTTCATGCTGCTGCGGCTTCTCGTGCGCTCGCCCTTCGGCATGCTTTGCCGCGGCATCAAGGAGGATCCGTTGCGCATCCGTGCCATCGGCGCATCGCCGAAGGCGGCCCTTGCAAAGATGTATATGCTCTCGGGTGCTGTCGCCGGTGTCGGCGGTGCCTTGAACGCGATCTCCACCCAAGTCGTCGGCCTCGACAGCCTGTCCTTTACGCAATCGGCGGAAGCGCTGGTCATGCTGGTGCTGGGCGGCACGGGCTCGCTCTTCGGCGCCCTTTCAGGCACTGTCATCTTCATGCTGTTCGAGGACTATGTTTCCGCGGCCAATCCCTTTCACTGGTTGACTATGATCGGCGCCCTGTTGATAGCGGTCGTGCTTTTCGCACCCAAGGGCCTTTATGGCACGGCTGCAACCTTGATTGCCCGCGGCAAGGAGCCACGCCCATGAGCGCCGTTTTCGAAGTCGCCCATCTGAAGAAAGCCTTCGGCGGTCTGGCTGTGACCAATGACGTGTCGCTTTCCATGTCATCAGGCGATCGCATCGCCCTGATCGGCCCGAACGGCGCCGGCAAGACGACCTTCGTCAATCTGGTTACCGGCAATCTGCCGCCCGACTCCGGCGAGGTGCGGCTTGCAGGTGAGGTGGTGACGAGAGTGGACGCCATCGGTCGCGTGAGGCGTGGGCTCGTTCGCTCGTTCCAGGTCACGCGCTTGTTCCAGGATATGACTCCATCCGAACATGTCGCGCTTGCTGTCCTGCGCCGGAAAGGACGAACCGGTCGCCTCATTGGCAATTTTTTGGCCATGCCTGATGTCATGGCAGAGGTCGATGAGCTGCTGGACAAGCTCGGCCTCGGAACGCTGATGCATCGCAAGGTCGCCGAGATCGCCTACGGCCAGCAGCGGCTGTTGGAAATCGCGCTGGCGCTTGCGCTCAAGCCGAAGGTGTTGCTGCTCGATGAGCCGGCAGCCGGCGTGCCGCAAAGCGATACCGGCCGTATAGAACAGGCGCTTGCCGATCTTCCGGCCGACCTCGCGGTATTGATGATCGAGCACGACATGGACCTCGTCTTCCGTTTCGCCAAGCGGGTCATCGTGCTGGCGGCCGGCGCGATCATTTTTGACGGCTCACCGTCCGAGGTGACGAAGGACGCCCGTGTCCGTGAGGCCTATCTGGGGAGCTATGCCAATGCCAGCCATGTCGCTTGATGTTGAAAACCTCTCCGCCGGCTACGGTCCGACCAAGGTGCTGGAAGGCGTGTCCTTCTCGGCGCCATCAGGCTGCCGTCTCGCCGTTCTTGGCCGAAATGGCATGGGCAAGACGACGCTGCTTGCAACGCTGGCCGGCCAGACGAAACGATATGGCGGGCGCATCAGGCTCGGCGAAACCGATCTCACAGATGCGCCGAGTGCCACGCGCGCCCATCGCGGCCTCGGCTATGTACCCCAGGCACGCTGCGTCTTCCCGACGCTGACTGTAGAGGAAAACCTGTTCGTCGGTCTGAAGGGGCGCCCGAAGACGGCGCTGGAAGAGGCCTATGCGATGTTCCCGAGGCTGAAGGAAAGGCGCAGGAACCTCGGCAATCAGCTCTCCGGCGGGGAGCAGCAGATGCTCTCGACGGCTCGCACTATTCTCGGTCGCCCGTCCGTACTTTTGCTTGATGAACCGTTGGAGGGGCTGGCGCCTGTCATCTGCGAGGAACTGATGGCGGCTTTTGGCGAACTCGCCACGGCTGGCGATGTAACCATCCTGCTTGTCGAGCAACGTATCCAGAGCGCACTTGATTTTGCCGATCGCGTTATCATTCTTGAACGCGGCCGGCTCTCCTGGACCGGCACGCCGTCGGAACTAACGGCGGATCACGATGCCGTGGAACGGCTGCTCGGCGTCGGCGGGCTGCATTGAGTGAGGTTTAGCGGAACGGATGCGCCCATTGCGTGCTCGCCAGCCGTAGGTAGGCTTCCTTCGACGGTAGGATATGATCGCCAACGATCTCGATGAGCTTTTCTCGATCGCCTTTTTCCATATAGTCGATCATCAGACCGTGCTCCTCGCGGGCGCGGTTGACCAGGCTTTCATCGACGATCGCGTGAAAGCGGATCGCATGTGCGCGTGAGGCCAGCGCATCGATCTGCTCGGCGAGATAGGGATTGCCGCAGGCGCCGAAGAGCACCCGGTGGAATTCCAGATTGGCGCGAAAAACCACGCGCGGCTCGTGGTCGTCAACGGCCTTGCTGTGGCGGGCTTGGATCACACGAAGTTTTTCCAGCACCTCAGGGGCGGCCGGCAGCGGCATGATCAAGGCGGCGTGGCCTTCGAGCAGCAGCCGAACGTCGTAGATCTGTTCGACCTCGAGTGGGGAGAAATCGCGCACTGCCGCACCCTTGTTGGGCTGGCGCACGATGATGCCCATCGTCTCCAGTTCGGCGAGTGCGGCACGGATCACATGGCGCTTGGCATCGAAATGCTTGGCCAGTTCCTCCTCGAGCAGACGCTCGCGCGGCCTCAGCCGCCCGAGCACGATTTCTTCCTCAAGGCTGCGCACGATCCGCTCGATGCGGGCTAAGGATGAGGTGTCATCCTGCGTCTCGATTTGATCCACGGTGTCTCCTGTCGCATGTTTCCACCATGTCTTTGCGCCCTATACGCGGGCAGCGGATATCGCAACAATATTGTTGGGAATCTTGGCAGCCTGTGCAAGAACTCAACAGCCATGAAAGCAGGATCGCCGACGGAGTGAAGCTGCAATGCATTCCCGAGGAGATCAAGGTCTAGGATTTGGCCGATGCCTGCCTGTTTCTTGCCTGCGACGACAGCCGCATGATTAGCAGGCAGATACTGCTGCTCAATGGCGGCCTCATCTGACGATTAGTGGGGATATCATGAACGCCAATACCAATACCCCGCTCCGCCGCTACCGCATCGCTTCCGTTCCGGGCGACGGCATCGGCCCCGAAGTCATCGCCGCCGGCCTCGAAGCGCTCGACGTACTGGCCGCCCGCAGTGGCACCTTCGCGCTCGACATCGAGCCCTATGACTGGGGCAGCGAGCGCTATCGCAAGACCGGTGCCTTCATGCCGGACAACGCCCTGTCTCTGCTCAAGCAAGCCGATGCCATCTATTTCGGCGCTGTCGGCGCGCCTGACGTGCCCGATCATGTGACGCTTTGGGGCCTTCGCCTGCCGATCTGCCAGCGTCTCGACCAGTACGCCAATATCCGCCCGACCCGCATCTTCCCCGGCGTGAAGAGCCCGCTGAGGGGTGTCGAGGAAGGCGATCTCGACTGGCTGATCGTGCGCGAAAATTCCGAGGGCGAATATTCCGGCCATGGCGGCCGCGCCCATGTCGGCCTGCCCGAGGAAGTGGCGACCGAGACCTCGATCTTCACGCGCCGTGGGGTCGAGCGCATCATGCGCTTTGCCTTCCGCGAGGCGCAGAAGCGGCCGCGCAAGCTCTTGACCGTCGTCACCAAGTCCAATGCCCAGCGTTATGGTCTCGTGCTGTGGGACGAGATTGCAGCTGAGGTCGGCAAGGATTTCCCAGATGTGACCTGGGACAAGGAACTGGTCGACGCGATGACCTTCCGCATGGTCGCAAAACCGAAGAGTATCGACACGGTCGTTGCAACCAACCTGCATGCCGATATCCTGTCTGATCTGGCGGCCGCGCTCGCCGGCTCGCTCGGCATCGCGCCAACTGGCAATGTCGATCCGGAGCGCCGGTTCCCGTCGATGTTCGAACCGATCCATGGTTCGGCTTTCGATATCACCGGCAAAGGTATCGCCAACCCGGTCGGAAGTTTTTGGACAGCATCGCTGATGCTGGAACACCTTGGCGAGGTGACTGCGGCAAAGATACTGATTTCGGCAGTGGAACAGGTCTGTGCAGCCGGCATTCTCACACCAGATCTTGGTGGCAAGGCAACCACGGCGGATGTGACCCGCGCCGTTTGCGAAGCGTTGCGGGGATCGAACTTCGCCCCTGATGACGAAAATATTCCGGCCGCCTGATCCCTGGCGGCCGCGTTTCATGGAAGGTATCCAGTCATGAGCAATAGACTTTCGGGCTACAAGCTCCGCCGCTCGGAGCTTTTTCGCGAAGCGAATTATGTTGACGGCCAATGGGTGCAGGCCGATAGCGGCCGCACTTACGATGTCACCAATCCTGCGACCGGCGAAGTGATCGGCACCGTACCGGCCATGAGCGCCGTCGAGACGAACCGCGCGATCGACGCTGCCTATAAAGCGCAGAAGGCATGGGCGGCGCTGACCGCTGAGCAGCGCGCCAATTATCTCTGGAAGCTCGCCGAGCTGATGCACGAGAATATCGAGGATCTCGCGGCGATCATGACGATCGAGCAGGGCAAGCCGCTTTCAGAAAGCCGTGGCGAGGTCGTCTATTCCGCAAGCTTCATCGAGTGGTTCGCCGAGGAGGCGAGGCGCATCTATGGCGACACGATCCCATCGCCGGTTGCCGGCCGACGCCTGATCGTGCAGAAGCAGCCGATCGGCGTCTTTGCTGCGATCACCCCCTGGAATTTCCCCTCGGCAATGATCACCCGCAAGGCCGGGCCCGGTTGGGCGGCAGGCTGCACCGGCATCATCCGTCCGGCGAGCCAGACGCCCTATTCGGCGCTGGCGCTGGCCGTCATGGCGGAAGAAGCCGGCTTTCCGGCCGGCGTCTGCAACGTCATCACCGGCCCCTCGTCTGAAACCGGCCCTGCGATTACCGGCAGTCCGAAGGTGCGCAAGCTCACCTTCACCGGCAGCACCGCGGTCGGCGCCAAGCTGCTTGCCGAATGTGCGTTGACCATCAAGAAGACCAGTATGGAGCTTGGCGGCAACGCGCCCTTCATCGTCTTTGACGACGCCGATCTCGATGAAGCGGTCAAGGGTGCCATGGGCTCCAAGTTCCGCAATACGGGGCAGACCTGCGTCTGCGCCAACCGCATTCTTGTGCAGGACAAGGTATATGATGCCTTTGCCGAAAAGCTTGCAGCCGCCGTTGCCAAATTGAAGCTCGGCGACGGCATGGAGGAGGGCGTTACGCTCGGCCCGTTGATCGACGAAGCTGCGGTCAAAAAGGTCGAGACGCATGTCGAGGATGCCGTCAAGCGCGGTGCCAAAATCGTTTCCGGCGGCAAACGTGATGAGCGCGGCGGCAACTTCTATCTGCCCACCATTCTCTCGGATGTCTCCCGCGAGGCGGAAATCTTCTCGGACGAGACGTTCGGTCCGGTTGCCCCGCTTTTCCGCTTCAAGACAGAGGAGGAGGCAATCGAAATGGCGAACGATACGCCCTTCGGTCTCGCTGCTTATTTCTATGCCCGTGACGTCGGCCGCATCTTCCGGGTTGCCGAGGCTCTCGAATTCGGCATTGTCGGTATCAACGAGGGACTCATTTCGACGGCGGTCGCTCCTTTCGGCGGCGTGAAGCAATCCGGCATCGGCCGCGAAGGTTCGAAATACGGCATCGAAGAGTTTCTCGAGGTCAAATACATGGCCATTGGTGGCTTGTTGAACTGAGGAGAATGCCATGAGTGCAGCTGACATCGACGGCTTTTCAGCCCGGATCCGGAACCCTGAAAGCGCGATGATCTCCGCTTGGGTGGGCATTCCAGATCCGCTGCTGGTCAATCATCTGGCCCAGGAAGCCTTTGATGCCGTTGTGCTCGATATGCAGCACGGCATGTGGGACCTGCCGTCTGCAGCTGCCGCTGTCGGCCATGTGCGTGTGACCGGCAAGCCGGCGCTCGCCCGCATTCCGGTCGGCGATTTCGCCTCTGCCTCGCGTCTGCTCGATGCCGGAGTTTCCGGTGTCATCGCGCCGATGATCAATTCGGCCGAGGATGCGAGGGCCTTCGTCAAGTCTACCAAATACCCGCCGGTCGGCGAGCGTAGCTGGGGTCCTTCGCTGGCCCTCAACCATACCGGCCTTTCGGGTGACGACTATCTCAGGAACGCCAATGATCTGACTGTGGCGATCGCCATGATCGAGACACGCGCAGCGCTCGAAGCTATCGATGATATCCTTGGCGTGCCTGGCATCGATGGCATCTTTGTCGGCCCGTCGGATCTCTCCATTGCTCTATCGAACGGGGATCAGGTGGCGCCGAATGCCGCCGAGATCGACAGCGCCATGCAACATGCCGTTGCCCGTTGCCGTGCACATGGCAAGTTTGCTTGTGCTTTTGCCAATGACGGTGAGCGTGCCGGTGAACTTCTGAAATTCGGCTTTGCCTTCGTCATCGCTGGAGCGGAAACCGCGCACTTGCGATCCGGTGCCCGCAAACAGATCAACGCCGCCAGGAAGATTGCTTCCGGCGGCTGATCCGTCCCAGCCACGGGGTTCGCATATGCGTATCGTCAGAAGTCCCGCGCTTTTCATCGCACAGTTCGCGCCCGGCCACGCAATACGGTCTCACGCGATCATGTAGCCGCCATCGATAGGCATGGAAATGCCGTTGACCATCGCGGCTTCGTCGGAGAGCAGGAAGAGGATCACCTCTGCCACGTCCTCGGGTTCTGCGAACCGGCCGACCGGGATGCGCTTTTGCATTCCGKCGGCCTTCTCCGGATCGCTCCAGGCCTTGATCGCCATCGGCGTCAGCGTCACCGTCGGATGCACGCCGTTTACCCGGATGCCCTGCGGTGCCAGTTCCTTCGCCATGACGCGCGTCAGGCCGTCCAGGCCGCCCTTCGAAGCGCAATAGGCTGCATGATCCGGGATGCCGACGAAAGCGGCAACGGAGGATACATTGACGATGGCGCCGTGGCGGCCGTCTTCGATCAGGGACCGTGCATATTCCTGCGCAACGATCATCGGGGCGCGCGTGTTGACGGCAATCAGGTGGTCAAAGGCTTCGACCGTGGTTTCGAGAAAGGGCTGCAGTTCGGTCGTTCCAGCGCAGTTGATAAGGAAATCTGCCGGAAGTGCGGCGCGCGCGGCTTCTCGCGTMGCCTTTGCGTCGGCAAGGTCAACCTGAAGGGCCTCGCAACCAAGGTCCTTACGTAGGGAAACGACATCGTCAGCACTTCTGGTGAGTGCCGTAACCTTGGCCCCACGCTTGACCAGTATCTCTGCGACAACGCGACCGATGCCCTTGCCGGCACCGGTGACGATCACTTTTTTGCCTTCGAAATTCATTTGTTCCTCGCCTTACAATCGCTGTCCTGTTGCCTGATCAAAGATGTGAACCCGTCGCGGATCAATATGAAAATACAGCGTCCGGCCGGGTTCGACCTCGATGCGCTCACGGATCAGCGCATCGATCGGCACTCCGCCGACACGGCCGAAGATCAGTGTTTCGGAACCTGTCGGCTCATACACCGACACTTCCACCGGAATACCGTCATCGCCAATGGTTATGTGTTCCGGGCGAATACCGTAGGTCACGGCCTTGCCTTCCTCTGCATTCACGCGGTCTACGGGAAGGGTAACGCCCTGATCGGTGATGACAACCTGCTTTCCGTCCCGGGTTGCGATCTTGCCCTGGAGAAAGTTCATCGACGGGCTGCCGATGAAGCCGGCGACGAAGAGGTTTGCAGGGAAGTCGTAGAGATCGAGCGGTTTGCCGACCTGCTCCACCCTTCCGTCGCGCATGACGACGATCTTGTTGGCCATCGTCATCGCCTCGATCTGGTCATGCGTAACATACACGGTGGTCGTCTTCAGCCGCTGGTGCAGTTCCTTGATTTCGACGCGCATGGTAACGCGAAGCTTGGCATCGAGGTTCGACAGCGGCTCGTCGAACAGGAAGACCTGCGGGTCGCGGACGATGGCTCGGCCCATGGCAACGCGTTGCCGCTGTCCGCCCGACAGCTGTTTCGGGTAACGGTCGAGATAGCGCGTCAGATCGAGGATCGCAGCTGCCCTGCCGACCTTTTCGTCKATCTCCGACTTCGGTCGTTTCGCCATCTTCAGCGGAAAGCCCATGTTCTCGGCGACCGTCTTGTGGGGGTATAGCGCATAGCTTTGGAAGACCATGGCGATATCGCGCTCCTTCGGCGGAGCATTGGTCACCACGCGGCCGCCGATGCGGATATCGCCGCTGCTGACAGTCTCCAGACCGGCGATCATGCGCAGCAGCGTGGACTTGCCGCAGCCGGAGGGGCCGACCAGCACGACGAACTCGCCATCTTCTATGTCGACGCTGACGCCGTGCATGACCTGAAGAGCGCCATACCTCTTGGTGACGTCGCTGACCTGTACGTTTGCCAATGTCTTTTCTCCCTAATCCAGCACGGCTTGCGTCTTGATGTTGTTGACAAAGCTCACCGGCTCACCCCTTCCAGACGATGTAGGCGCCGAGTACGGCGGAGATAGCCGCCGCAAACCACACCGAGAGCCCGAACGGTTCGATGAACCGCATCCAGAGCAGGGAGAGCGCGACCCAGATCACGACCGAGATGAACAGCCGGTCGAACCAGTTCGTCTCGATCGGCAGGAAGCCCGGCTGTTTTTCGTTGTTTCGAGTATCCGAAGCCATCTTGCTATCCTTTCACTGCGCCGAAGGTCAGGCCGGCAACGATGTGACGCTGCACCACCGAGAAGACGATGAGCGCCGGGATCAATGTCAGCATGGAGATCGCAGCCATGATGCCCCAGGCCGTCCCTGTCGTCGTCACGTATTCCGACAGGCCGGTTGTCAGCGTGCGGGCGTTGAAGTTGGTGAGTGTGGCGGCAAGCAGATATTCGTTCCACGCGAAGACCCAGGTGAGAATGAGTGTCACTGCAAGTCCCGGTCGCGCCAAGGGAAAGACGATGTCGTAGAGGACCATCCAGGGGCTTGCGCCGTCCATATAGGCAGCCTCATCCAGCTCCTTCGGAATACTCTCCACCGTCGGACGCAGAGTCCAGATGGCGAAGGGAAGGTTGAAGGAGCAGTAGACAAGGATCATACCCAGCCGGGAATCCGCCAGCGTGAAGTCGCCGATCCTGTAGACCTGCGTTAGAAGCAGGAAGAGCGGCAGCAGGAAGACTGCCGGTGGCGCCATGCGGTTGGTGATCGTCCAGAAGAAGATGCTCTCCTTGCCCGCAAGATCGAAGCGCGTCAGCGCGTAGCAGGCAAGAAAGCCGAGGGTCGTCACCAGGATCGCGTTGCCTGACGAGATGATCAGCGAGTTGAGCATGTATCGCCGCAAGGTCTCGTTCGTCAGCACGTCCTGATAGTTTTTCCAGAAGAAGCTCCGAAGCACGACATCGGGCGTCGAGAACAGGTCGAAGGGCTGCTTTACCGATATGACGAAGAGCCAGTAGATCGGAAAAAGGGTTGCGAAGCTTATCAGCGTCCACATGAGAACCGAAAGCCAGGGATTATGTCGGTTCATCGCCTCAGCCTCTCTTCGCGCGGGGAGCAATCAGGCCGACATAGAGCAGCCAGCAGACGACGATGGTGAGGTAGAGCACGACGACGGAGATCGCGGAACCGTAGCCGTAGTTGGTCTTGGGGAAGACTTCCTTGAAGATGTGGACACCGAGGTAGCGCGTCGCCGACCCCGGACCGCCGCCGGTCAGCATCAGGACTTCGTCGACTGTGCGCAGCGCGTCCATGAGCCTGATGAACACCGTGGCCAGCAGGGCAGGGCGGATAAGCGGGAGCGTGATGTGCCAGAAGATCTGGCTCTTGCCGGCGCCATCGATCTGCGCCTGTTCGAAGGGGTCAGGCGGAAGCGAGACCAGTGCGGCGATCAGAGAGAGGGTGACCAGCGGCGTCCAGTGCCAGACGTCCATGATGATGGTGATGACGAAGGCCGCGGTGGCGCTTTGGCCGATGTTCAGGTCGTATCCGAACCAGCTTCGCAGGAGATAGGGGATGATGCCGATCGACGGCGTCGTCATCAGCTTCCACACAGACCCGACGATGATGGGTGCCATGATCAGAGGAAGGGTATGGATGGTGCGGAAGAAGGCTTTTCCCGGAAAGTCTTTCATCAGCGCCTGCGCGAGCACGTATCCGAGCACGAGTTCGGACACGACCGCGAAAAAGACGAATGCAATGGTGATGCCAAGAGAGGCCAGGAATTGTGGGTCGAAGACGAGGGTTCGATAATTCGATGCCCAGTTGAAGACCATCAGTGGATTAGCGGCGAAAGGGTTCCACTGGTGAAACGAGACCCAGACGACGTAGATGAAAGGAAAGATGCCGAAGAGCCCGAGGATCAGGATCGTCGGTGACAGCAACAGCCATCCAAGCTTTTGTGAATGCATTGCCTCATCMTCTTTGGCACCCTTGGGGGCCTATCGAGCCGGGAAAGAGGCGAGTCGCCTTGCGAAGACGACCCGCCAAGGTGGGGAGGATGATTTATTTGCGATAGCCGAGCGACGTAAGCTCTTCTTCCGTCTTGGCGGCCATCTGGTCGAGCCCTTCGTCGGGCGCAATCTTGCCGGTCAGGATGTCGAAGAAGATCGGCGTGGTCGCTTCACGCACCTGAGCGTGGAACGGGTACGGGGGAGCGCCGGCGAACAGCTTGCCCTCGTCCTTCAGCATCGTGTAGAAGCCGCCGAGCTTGACGTCCATCGCCTTGACCTTCGGATCGTCGAAGGTCGCTTTGTTGGTGATGCGCGGCGCGGCGATGGCCCAGTCGGGCTGCACGTCGTTCTGACCCATGAATTCGAGGAACAGCAGAGCTGCTTCCTTGTTCTTGGATGTAATAGGCAGGCCGAAGGCGCCGCCGTCATAATAGCCGATATAACCCTTTCCCGACGTTGCGTCCTCCATGACGCCCGGCTCGAGCGGCGGCAGAGCGAAGCCAACCTTGTCGACCACCTTCGACTGCGCAGGATCACTTGCGATCCATGCCGCGTTCTCGCCGTAGATCAGCCCCTGAGCGACACGGCCCGCGGCAAATGTCGTCGCGGTTTCCGTCCAGGTCGACTGGGTCGATTCAGGCGGAGCGATGTCGCGCAGGTGCAGCCAGTATTTCAGCGCGGCCTTCGCCTTGTCGCTGTTCATCGCACCGCCATGCTCGACCGTCGCTGCGTAGTTGTTGCTGGCGTCGATGCCCCAGTTGTAGACGCCAAAGGTCGGCGCGATGGATTCGAAATATTCGTACCAGGACGCGGCGTGACCCGTATGGGCCTGGGCGGTGGTGCCCCAAAGCTCAATGCCGTTATCCTTGCCGTATTTGGTGAAGAATTCGGCGATCTGAGTGTAGTCTTCATGCGTGGTCGCCGGCTTGAGGTCCTTGCCGGTTTCCTTCTTGAAGGCCTCCTTGATCTTCGGATCGTCGAAAAGATCCTTGCGATAGAGGTAGGTCTTCAGGAAGGCTTCCATCGGTACGCCAAAGAGATCGCCCTTCTTGTCCTTGAAGTAGTCGGCAAAGCTGGTGAAGTTCGCGTCGTCGTAGGTCGGCGCCTTCAGATCCGCCTGATCTTTGAGCGTCTGGGTAATGTTGACGAGGAAATTCCGGGACAGATATGAATAGATGATGTCCTGCTCGATATAGACCATGTCGTAGATGCCGGTCTTGGCCTCCATGTCCTTGATGGCCTTGTCGTACATCTGATCCCAGGACGTCGTCTCGATTTCAACCTTGATGCCGGTCTTCTTCTCGAATTCCGGCGCGAGCACGTTCTTGATATAGTTGGATGGAGGCGTGCTTTCGGTCACGCCGTGCAGGGTCACGCCTTTGAACTTGGCGCCGGCATCGGACCAGAAGTCTGCCCATGCCGGCGAAGCGGCGGTGGCGAGACTGAGCGTCAGCGCAAGCGMGCTGGCCTTCAGAGCGTAATTCATTTCAATCCTCCCAGATAGCAGCGAGATCATTTCGCCGAGCCATTGTGTAGACGAAAAAGGCCGGCCACGCAATATTTGTTGTCTAAACCTGCAAATATGTCAGCTATGTTGTTGATTTTTGTGGGAACTAATTCTCACCGAAGTAAAAGATACAGAGTTTCTAAAATAAAATGCTGCAACGCAACGAATTTTCTCGCAAAGGCAAAATTATAAATGGCAAATTTATTTGTTGCTTTACCATACTAAATGACATAGCTGTGGCGCAACGGAAGGCTTCCAGCGGAGGAAAAAGGCCATGCGCCGATTGGGTATCCATTCATTTGTATGGACAGGCGGCCAAACGCAGGAAGGGCTCGAAATGGCCCTTAACAAAACGGCCGAGCACGGATATCGCACAATCGAATTCGCTTATCTCCGCCCCGAGAAGTTCAATCTCGACCGTCTGGCGAAGCTCGCGCAATCGCTCGATGTCGAGATCGGCGTGACGATGGGCTTGCCGATCGACAAGGATATTTCGAGCGAGGATGCCGCTGCGGTATCCGCCGGCAGGCAGACGCTGGCCGATGCCGTGCGTGCGGTCCGTGACATCGGCGGAAACAAGCTCGGTGGGATCCTTTATTCTGCGCACACCAAGTACAACCGCCAGCCGACGAGGAAGGGCTGGGACAACAGTGTCGCCGCTATCGCCGCGACTGCCGATATCGCGAGGGATGCGAAGGTCGATCTCGTCCTGGAGATCGTGAACCGCTTCGAGACGAACCTTTTGAATACGGCCGCGCAGGGCTTGAAGTTCATTTCAGACACCGGATCGGACCATGTCCGACTGCATCTCGACACGTTTCACATGAATATCGAGGAGGCAAATCCGGCTGCTGCGATCCGGCTCGCCGGTGACAAGATCGGTTATTTCCACATCGGTGAAAGTAACCGCGGCTATCTTGGTGACGGCGTCATCAATTTCGATCTCATCYTCGACGCGCTGCTGGATATCGACTACAAGCGCGACATCGTGTTCGAAAGCTTTTCGACTGCTGTTGTCGATGAAGGCCTTTCGCTCGCCTGCGCAATCTGGCGTGATACGTGGACCGACAATGATCCGCTGGCGGCACATGCCAAGCGCTATATCGAACTGAAATACGAAGAAGCCAAACGCCGCCGCGTCACGAACGCGCGCCCCTGATAATCCTTCTGCCGATCTGCTTGGTAAGTATAGGCTGGAGCAGTCGATTTGAAGGGAAGTGGACATGAACGACACCGTCTCCATCGGAAGCTCACCGCGCAGGATCAGGCAAAACAACATTGTTGCGGCCCTGCAGACGATCTACAGCCATCGCCGCCTGAGCCGGGCCGATCTGGCGCGGAAGCTCGGCATGAACCGCTCGTCGTCCGGAGAAATCGTTGCCGAACTGACGGAAAGCGGCTTTGTTCAGGAGTCGGAGGAGAGCAGCAAGCAGCGCTTGGAGCAATCCCGTGCCGGCCGGCCGGGCATCATGCTCGAACTGGTTCCGGATGCGGCATTCTTCGTCGGCATCGAAATCGGCGTCGAGCATATATCTGCTGTTGTTGTGGACCTTTCCGCCGATGTCCGGGCCTGTCGCAGGCTGGCCTTCCACGCGCAGTCCTCGACGGTGGAGGAGGCCGTGGCAAGCGGCGTCGAGCTGATCGTCAGTGCCATGGCGAAAGAGATGATCAAGCGCTGCAAGGGGCTTGGCATATCCGCGCCGGCGCATATCCGGCCCGACGGAATTGTCACGCTTGCGCCGATCATCGGCTGGCGGGAGGTGCCATTGAAGGAGATCGGCCGGAGCGCCTTTCCGGCCGACGTGCCGATCTCGGTGGAAAACGACGCCAACGCTTTCGCGATCGGTGACAGCTATCGTCACGGCGTTGCCGGCGTGACGCTCTTCCTGCTCATGGAGACCGGGGTCGGCGGCGGCATCATGATCGACGGAAAGCTGTTTCGTGGCGGTCACGGCCTTGCGGGTGAAATCGGCCATACCCTTGTGCCGGGAAGCGCCGGGCAGAAATTCGAGCAATTGATTGGCCGCGAGGTATTGATCAGGCAGTACCGGGAAGCGACCGGTCGCGCCGACGTCGATTTGCAGGAGTTCCTCACTGACGTTCGCGATCGTGTTCCTGATGCCGTGAACATAGCGGAAAATTGGTCGCGGCATCTTGCCTATGCGCTGCTGCAGGCCTGTCGTCTGCTTGATCCGGATCGGATCGTGCTCGGGGGTTCCGTAGCGTCGCTCTATCCGATGGTGGCGGCCCGCGTGGCGGTCCACATGTCGGAGGGGCAGAACATTCCTTTTCCGACACCCGAGATCGTCGTCGATGGCGACGCGGAGTTCGGTTCCGCCTTCGGGGCGGCATGCATGCTGCACCAGCGTTTCCTCTCCCTCGAAAACGAGGAATTCGGTGGCGAAGACGCTGCGATACAACGAACAACGACGATTTAGCGAGACCTTTTGAAAGCGGGATTGCAATGGCTTCAGTGCTGGCTCCGGACCATCTCGGTCCCACGGTTTGCGTCGGCGAGATTCTGGTGGAGATCGTTGCTACGACGGTCGGAAACGGGTTCCGTGAAGCCCAGCCGCTCGTCGGGCCGTTTGCCAGCGGCGCGCCGGCGATCTTCATCTCGCAATGCGGCCGGCTGGGCGGAGCGGCGGCCATGGTCGGAGCGGTAGGAAACGACGATTTCGGCCGCGTCAACATCGACCGCCTCAAACGTGACGGCGTCGATGTCTCGACCATTTCCGTCGACCCTGACTATCCGACCGGAAGCGCCTTCGTCCGCTACCGCAAGGACGGTTCGCGCGACTTCGTCTATAATATCGCGAGATCTGCGGCCGCGCGCTTCGGCTGGTCTCAAGGCGTCAGCGATCTCATCAACCGCACCGGCCACCTTCATGTGATGGGATCGGCTTTGTCTGTTCCGAGCGCGCGGGAGGTGATCGACAAGGCGGTCGACATCGTGAAGGCACGGGGCGGCACGCTTTCGGTCGATCCCAACATCCGCAAGGAACTGCAACTCGACGAGGATACCGAGCGGCGATTTGCCAGGCTCGTTGCCGCCGCCGATCTTGTTCTGCCTTCAGGGGAAGAGCTTGAGCGGGCTGCCGGCGTCGCAGGCGAAGCCGAGGCGATCCGCCGCCTGTTTCAAATCGGTGTGAGGGAGATCGTGCTGAAGCGTGGAGCGGGAGGCGCCACCTATTTCGGCGGGGACGGGGACCGCATCGACGCTGCCGCGTTTCTCGTGGAGGAGGTCGATCCCACCGGCGCCGGCGACTGCTTTGGCGGGGCGTACCTCACCTGCCGGCGTCTTGGAATGTCTCCAGGGGATGCGCTCACTTACGGTTCGGCGGCAGGCGCGCGCAATGTGACGATCCGTGGACCGATGGAGGGCGCTGGCACCCGTCAGGAACTCGATGCGTTCATCGCTGCAACGGAAAGGCGTTCCTGATGCAGATAGAACTGAGTAAACTGGCTGCCCTTAGGGCTCAGGGCCGTCCCACAGGCATCACCTCGGCCTGCTCAGCCCATCCGATCGTGCTGCGCGCGGCTCTGCGCCATGGGCGTGATCATTCGAGCACGGTTCTGATTGAAGCCACCTGTAATCAGGTCAATCATCTGGGCGGCTATACCGGGATGACGCCTGCGGACTTTGCCACGCTCGTGCGCCGCATCGCCGATGAAGAGGGATGCCCGGAAAACCTCATCGTGCTTGGCGGTGACCATCTCGGACCGAATCCCTGGCGAGACCGGGCGGCAGAAGAGGCCATGGCGGAAGCCGAGAGGATGGTGGCTGCCTATGTCGATGCCGGATTCCGCAAAATCCATCTGGATGCGTCGATGGGCTGCCTGGGCGAGCCCGCTGCATTGGACGATGAGACGACGGCCCACCGCGCCTCGCGGTTGGCCGCTGTCGCAGAGGCTTCGGCAAGGCAAGCAGGGGGCGCTATGCCGGTCTACGTGATCGGCACGGAGGTTCCTCCCCCCGGCGGGGCAGATCATGCTCTCACCACGATCGAACCGACCGCGGCTTCGGCGGCCAGGCAAACCATAGAGGTACATCGCCGTGTCTTCGCCGAGGCTGGCCTTGCGGGCGCCTTTGAGCGCGCTATCGGCCTGGTGGTGCAGCCCGGCGTCGAGTTCGGCAACCACAATGTCATCCGGTACGACCGCAGCAAGATCGACGCGTTGAAACAGGTGCTCGAGGACGAGCCGCAATTCGTGTTCGAAGCGCATTCCACTGACTATCAGGGCGCGGATCCGCTGACGGCCCTGGTCGAAGACGGGTTTCCCATTCTCAAGGTCGGGCCGGAGTTGACCTTCGTGCTGCGCGAGGCGCTTTACGGGCTGGACCTGATTGCCTCTGATCTCGTGCCTGATTATGGCGAGCGTCCGCTCTACGCGGCGATGGAGGCTTTGATGCTGGCACATCGGGAGAACTGGAGCCGTCACTATCACGGCACGGTGGAAGAGCAGCGCTGGCTTCGGCATTATTCGCTGTCCGATCGCATCCGATACTACTGGGCGTCTAAAGAAGCTCAATCCGCCGTCGCACGCCTTTGCGACGCGCTTGCCGGAAAATCCGTGCCGCTTCCGTTGATCTGGCAGCACATGCCCGCTGCCCAACAGTTTTCCGACACGCCGCTGAATCCGGAAGAGGTTCTGATCTGGCGGGTGACGAAGAGCCTTGCCGAATATCATGCAGCATGCGGCGCAGGCAGATAGCGCCGCTCAACCGAGGAGGAAAGAATGAACGAGTTGAAAGGGAAGGTTGCCGCAATCACCGGCGCGGCGTCGGGTATCGGAATGGCGTCGACGGAGGCGATGATCGCAGCGGGCGCCACGGTCGTTCTCGTTGATCGCGACGAGAAGGCGCTCCAGTCGGCCTGCGAACGCCTTGGGGAAAGGGCCATACCTCTCGCTTTGGACCTGCTGGATCCTCAAGCATGCGCTAAGCTTCTTGACCGCGTGTTGTCGAAGGTTGGGCAGCTCGACATTCTGCATGCCAATGCCGGCACCTATATCGGCGGGGATCTCGCAGATGCCGATCTGGACGCCATCGACAGGATGCTGAACCTGAACGTCAATGTCGTCATCAAGAATGTCCGGACCATCATTCCGCACATGATCGAACGTGGGACCGGCGACATCATCGTTACGAGCTCGGTCGCGGGCCATGCGCCCGTTCCCTGGGAGCCGGTCTATTCGCCGTCGAAATGGGCGATGCATTGCTTCGTCCAGACGATGCGCAGGCAATTGCTGAAAAGCGGTATTCGTGTCGGCTCGGTTTCGCCGGGACCAGTCATCAGCGCATTGCTTGCCGACTGGCCGGAGGAGAACCTGCGCAAGGCGAAGGAGGCCGGTGCCCTGATCGAACCCAAGGAGGTTGCGGACGCCATCATGTTCATGCTGACGCGACCCCGCAACGTGACGATCCGCGACATCGTCGTTCTTCCAAGCGCATTCGACATCTGAGGAGCCGAACCATGAGCTATCAGGAAAAATTCCGCCTTGACGGTGAGCGCGCCGTCGTCACCGGTGGCGGACGGGCCATCGGACTTTGCTGCGCCCACGCGCTCGCCGAAGCTGGCGCCGCCGTCGTCGTCATCGAGCGCAATGAATCCGACGCCGAGCAGGCTCTGGCGCTTAAGGACAAGGGATATGACGTCGAGCTGCGTCTTGGTGACGTGACCGATTCCGCCCGGATGGAGGCGATCGCCAATGAACTCGCCGCCAGCGGCCTCCCAGCGACGATCCTAGTGAACAATGCGGGCATCGGCCAGAACGGGATTGCGGCAGAGGACGTCACGGACGCCGATTGGCTGCGGATGATGAATGTCAACGTCAATGGCGTATTCTGGTGCTCACGCTCCTTCGGCCGCCATATGGTGGCGATGAAACGCGGTGCAATCGTCAATCTCGGCTCAATGTCCGGCATCATCTGCAACCGGCCACAGCCGCAGACGGCTTATAACGTCTCGAAAGCTGCCGTTCACCACCTTACCCGTTCCATGGCCGCTGAATGGGCTCAGCACGGTGTGAGGATCAATGCGGTTGCCCCGACCTATATCGAGACGCCGATGGTCGCGGCCGTCGAAGCCAATCGCGAGCGGATTCCAATCTGGCTTGCCGATACGCCCATGGGGCGAATGGGCACGCCGGAAGAGGTCGCAAGCGCGGTTCTCTTCCTTGCATCCGGTGCAGCGAGCTTGATGACGGGAGCAATCGTCAACGTTGATGCAGGATTCACCTGCTGGTAATCCGGCTTCGAATGAGAGTCTCAAGGCGCCGGCGATCCTGCTGACGCCTCACTTCCTTCCGCCAGCCCGCCCATCTGCACGGTGGCTCGTCAGCTTTTGGCCGGATCATCCTTCACGGCATCAGCAAATTTCCGCATCAGGCGAACCAGATTGTCCAGATCCTCGGGATCCCAGCTCTTGAATATCTCGATCCCGATCCTCTCGCGTGCAGCATCGACACGATCCGTCATCGATTTGCCCTTCGTGGTGACGACCGCTTCGCTGACGCGCCGGTCCGTTGCACTCGGCCGACGCTGAACGAGGCCGAGGCTCTCGAGCTTGGCGACCTGGCGGCTGACCGTCGTGTAGTCCCGCCCAGCGCGGTCAGCCAGATCGACCACGCCGATCGGCCCCAATCTTTCAATGCCCACCAGCAAGGGGAAGAGGGCGCGGTCGAGCGAAATTCCTGCCTCTCTGACCATGGCCTCATCCCGTTGGGGCCGGTTCATGACACTGACGATCTCGAGCAGCGATCCATGAAGCTCATGGATACGGGCTGAGATATGTGTATTTTGCACATTTTTCATTGACGGCATTCCTGATCTCCTGTTATGTGCATAATACACACAAACGAGGAGCAACAGCAATGACGGAAGATGACGCAATCGATGTATTGATTTGTGGCGCCGGCGCAGCCGGCCTGACGCTGGCGATCGATCTCGCCCGGCGGGGTGTATCCTTCCGGCTGATCGAGAAGATGAATGATCCGTTCGGCGGTTCGCGCGGTAAGGGCATCCAGCCGCGAACCATGGAAGTCTTTGAGGACCTCGGTATTGTCGACAGGATTGCCGCCTCGGGCGCCTTCTATCCACGCCAGCGCGAATATCATGGCGACGGTAGCGTAAAGGACGGCGCGCTTTTCGAGGCCGGTGACCCAATCCCGTCGGAACCCTATGGCGCGCCTCTGCTCGTGCCTCAATTTCTGACGGAGGGAGCGATGCGGGAGCGCCTTGCCGAACTCGGCCACGCTCCGGAATTCGGCTGCGCGTTGATCGCCTTCAAACAGGACGGGCAGGGTGTAACCGCAAGGCTTGCCAATGGCAGTGAAGAGCAGACTATCCGCGCACGCTATCTCGTCGGCACCGATGGTGGCCGGAGCTTTGTGCGCCAGGCGCTCGCCGTCGGTTTTCCCGGAAAGACGCTCGGCGTTCGCGCCATTGTTGCCGACGTGACCCTGACAGGCCTCAGCCGCGATGTCTGGCATCGCTTCAACGAGGGGTCGATGGAGATGCAGATATCCTTTTGTCCCTTGGCCGAAACAGGAGTTTTCCAGCTGCAGGGACCGGTGCCTCTAGAAGGCGACATAGACCTGTCGGCTGAAGGACTTTCTGCGCTCACTGCCGAACGCACCGGCTGCACGGATATCGTCATCCAGTCTGTCTCCTGGGCATCGGCATTCAACATGAATGCCCGGCTTGCCGACAGCTATCGTGTCGGCCGCGTCTTTCTCGCCGGGGACGCCGCCCATACCCATCCGCCGACGGGCGGCCAGGGTCTGAACACCAGCGTTCAGGACGCCTACAACCTCGGCTGGAAGCTGGCGGCCGTCCTGTCAGGTGCTCCGGAGGCGCTTCTCGATAGCTATGAGGAAGAGCGCCGCCCGATCGCGGCAAGCATGCTGGGACTTGCTGTCAGACTGCTCGAAGACATGAAGCGTGGCGAAATTCGGCGTGGCCGCGAGGTTCGGCAACTGGACATCGCCTATCTCGGCTCGAGCCTGTCGCTCGAAGAACCCAAGCGTCAGGCTCGCGTCCTTGCCGGCAGCCGCGCTCCCGATGCGCTGTTAAAGGGCGCCGCAGGGCAACCCGCGCGGCTGTTCGATCTCTTTAAAGGTCCGCATTGGACGCTGCTGGGATTTGATATGGAAACGGCTGGCGTCCAGCCGCGCAAGGGATTGCATATTCATACCATCGGGCAAGGCGGCAACCTCATCGACAGCGAGAACCAATTCCGCGAGACCTACGAGCCGGCGCCTGGCGACTGGATCCTCGTCCGCCCGGATGGTTATGTCGGTGCGGTGGTCTCGCAGGGCAAACTGCCAGCATTGGAAACTTATCTTCATGATGTCGGACTGCGAGCAGGGGCGGTAGCTAGGCGATGAAAATGCTTCCGCGGCATCGCTTGCTCAACGGAAGCAAAAATATTTATGGCGCGGAATCTTCAAAGCTTTTCAGTAGCGCGGCGCTATGATTGTGATGACGATGGGCGTTCGACGACGGTTGAGCACCAGAGCAATGACAGCCTCACGCTTCCGCCGTCCGCGGCCGGTATGACGCAATCACGGATCACCTAATGCCGAAATTCCTGTTCACTTCGATATTCTCACGTTTCAACTGCGTTATCAGCCTTCGCCTGCTCGCACTTTCGCTCGGATTTTTGATCGCCGTTGCCTCGGGTCATGCCGAGGATGTACTGCGCATTCCCTATTCGTCGGATATAGGCACTCTGGATCCCGACAACGGTTTTGAGGTTGCCGGATTGACTGCGCTGGATAGCGTCTATGAGGGGCTGGTCAAATATGAGACCGGCTCGACGAAGATCGTGGGGGCGCTGGCCAAGAACTGGGAGATATCGGGAGACGGGCTGGTCTATACGTTCCACCTCGTAAACGGTGTCAGGTTTCATGACGACACAGCCCTGAATGCAGATGCGGTGGTCACCTCGTTCAAGCGGCGCCGCGACGGCGGATTTGTGCAGAATTACACGCTCGCCAACATGGCGGATATCGCAGCACCTGATGGTTCCACCGTCGTCATCACGCTGCGCCATGCGCAACCCTCCTTTATGGACAGTCTTGCAAGCCCGTGGGGGCCGAAGATCATCAGCCCGACGGCACTTTCCGACCACGCCGGAGGTGACCGTGCGACGGCATGGCTTACCGATCATGCGGTTGGAACTGGGCCGTTCAAGCTCGCCGAATTCAAGCGCGGCGAACGTTATGTGCTCGAACGTAATGAAGATTATTGGGGCGCCAAACCGTCTTTCGGCAAGGTAGAGCTTCCTGTCATCCCCGATATCGGMCAGCAAATTCTGAAATTGAAGGCCGGCGAGATCGATGGCGTTCCGGCCAATTTCCCGTTTGCGCAGMTCGGCAATCTGCCGACCGATCTGGAAATAACGTCGGCTCCCAGCATGACACAATACGAGGCCTTCATTAGGCCGGGGTCGCCGCTTGACGATGCCGAAGTTCGCAAGGCGGTTCTAACCGCAATCAACCCGATTTTATGGGCGAGCGACGCCTTCGGACAATATGCTCATGTCTCGAAATCGCTCTATCCAAACGTCATGCTGGATCCGGGCCAACCAGTGCAGTTTCCGACGGATTTGGAGGCGGCAAAATCTGCCATCGCCAAGCGCGGACCGGTCACCATCAGCATCGGGCTCTACAGCGCCAATCCCAGTTATGGACGTATCGCCGACCTGATGATCGCTGAGCTATCGCTGATCGGCGTGCAGGCGACGTCACACATCATGCCGCCGGGCGCGGCCTACGCCATGAAGGGCGATCCCGCCGCCCCCGACATGCTGCTGATCATTGCTTCTCCCGATGCGGCTCATCCCGACAATCAGGCAAAGGCCTTTTTCACCAAAGATGCGCCGCTGAACCTCTATGGAAGCGCTCTTCCGGAAGCCGATGCCGTCGTCGCCGAAGGTGGTTCCACCGCGGACATCGCTACGCGAAACGCGCTTTATGAGAAGGCCGGGAAAATGTATTTCGATGCGGGCTATTTCATCCCGCTGGTCGATGTCGACGACGTGGTCGTCCATCGCAGAGGGCTGAAGGATCTGGGGCTTCGTCCGGTTTTCCCGAGGGGCAGTATCGACTTTTCCAGTGTGAGGCGCTGATGGCTGAGCAGGCGGCTTCCGGCAGGGTTTATGGCTGTAACTCGACCTTTGAGGAGTTGCAGAGGCTGTGACCGAAGCTGCGCTCTCCATCGCCGGTCTCAATGTCTTCCTGCGGCGAAACGGTAGCGATCATCTTGTGCTCGACGACATCGGTTTCGAGGCGATGCCGGGTGAAATCATCGCCATCGTCGGAGAAAGCGGCTCCGGCAAATCCACCCTCGGAGCGGCAATTCAGGGCCTGTTGCCGGCCTCCAATGAGCCCAAGGTCAGCGGCTCCATTCGTCTTGCAGGCACCGAGATCGTAGGAGCAAAGCCATCGGTGCTGCGCGCGGCTCGTCATTCACTCGTGCGTGCCATCCCCCAGGATCCGATGGGTGCACTCAACCCGACGATGACGATCCGCCGTCAGCTCAGGGAATCGGCCAGTGGAAACGACGGCTTCGTCAGGGATTGGCTGAGCCGGGTCGGACTCGCGGATGCCGATGTCATACTCGATGCATTTCCGAATCGCCTGTCTGGCGGGCAGCGCCAGCGCATCCTTATCGCAATGGCGTTGATGGCACAGCCAAAGGTGCTGATTGCCGATGAATCGATCACCGCGCTCGACTTCGCTTTGCGCGGCCAGGTCATCGAACTCCTGCGCAGGATCGCGCGCGAGCAGCAGACTGCAATTCTTTTCATCACCCACGACCTTACAGCTGCCGCATCGCTCGCGGACCGCGTGCTTGTGCTCTACGGCGGACGTATTCTGGAAGTGGGAAGAACCGATGATGCTTTGAAAAATCCCGGCCACCCCTATCTGGCGGGCCTGCTGGCGACTCAGTTCGATTTTGACACGGATCGCCAGCACTCTCTGCCCACTCTACCGGTCGAGCGGATGCGCCTTGCCGATCGGGGAAACGCTTGCTGCTATGCCTCCCGTTGCCTCATCGTCGGGGACCAGTGCATAAACAGACGGCCCGAACTCGCGCCACTTTCGGCCACCGGTCATGTTGCCGCCTGCTTCTTCCCCGACTTGGTGCAATCCAGCGTCGCTCAATATCGCTCCGCGGAACTCTGGCCAACCACGACAACCCTGAAGCCTGTTGACGCGCTGCTATTGTCCGATGTCAGCAAGAGCTTTACGTCCACCGGCCGATTTGGGCGTCGCCGGTCGCGGCAGGTGCTGGAATCGGTCAATCTTTCGGTCGCTCTTGGTGAGTGTGTTGCCCTGCTTGGGGACAGCGGCGCCGGCAAATCGACGATTGTCAGGCTCGCGGCCGGGCTTCTGAAGCCTGATAGTGGAGAGATTTCCTGTATCGATGATGCGCCGCAGGTTGTTTTTCAGGACGCAGTTGCATCCCTGACGCCCTGGCTTTCGATCGGCGAGCAGATCGGCGATCGGTTGCGGCCTCTGCCTCTCGGCAAGGCAGAGCGTCTTCACAAGGTTGTCAAAGCGCTAGAAATGGTGGGCCTCGATGAGAGCCTTATGTCTTCGCTGCCCGCCAGCCTGTCCGTTGGTCAATGCCAGCGCGCAGTGATTGCCCGAGCGATCATTGTGCCGCCGAAACTTCTGCTCTGCGATGAGCCGATCAGCGCGCTTGATGTGTCGCTGGCTGCTGCGACGCTGAACCTTCTCGGTGAGATCAGGCGGCGTCTTGGCATGGCGGTGCTGTTCGTCACCCATGATCTGGCGGCCGCGAGGATAATCGCCGACCGCATTGCAGTGCTGGAACACGGCCGGGTGGTGCAGCAGGGAGATCCCGACGCGATCACCGCCGGTTTTAATCGCCTGTCGATGGGCACCATTCTCACGGCAATACCGAAAACCCATGCGAGCACAGGCGGACGGGACGCATGAACGTTCCCGAGTTTCTTCCCGAAGAGCGCTTCGTGCGCTGGTCCGTCGTTCTCTGCCGAACAGGCTGGATCGACCGAATTGGCTTGTTCGGCGTCATCGCTACAACGATCGTTGCCTTGTTCGCCACATGGCTGACACCGTTCAATCCGCAGCTCCGCGTGGCGGCGGCCTATCTGCCACCTTCCACTGAGCATTGGTTCGGGACAGACGAGATCGGGCGCGATCTTTTTTCGCGTATCGTCCTCGGTATCCAATATACATGGCTGCCCGCACTTGCCCTTGTCATCATCAGCCTCGTCGTCGGCACATGCATCGGCATGATACCTGGGCTTATCAGCCGCAGGCTCGACATGCTGGCGCAATGGGTCGCCGAATTCTTCCTGATCCTGCCTTCGACACTCGTGGCGCTGGCGGTGATCGCGACGCTAGGCGGGGGACTTGCCAATACGATGATTGCGATGGGTATCGCATGGTGGCCCTGGTATGCGCGCATATCCCGCGATGAGCTTCGCCGGCTGAATGTTCGCCCGCATGTCGAGGCTGCCAGAATTGCTGGCATCAGCGGCCCACGCCTGCTGTTGCGCTACCTTCTTCCCGGTGCCCTTCCGGCCCTGCTAGTGGCGGCGACACTGGATGTGGCAACCGCCATCATGACGATGTCGCTCATGTCCTTCATCGGTCTCGGCCAACCAGCTCCGGCGCCTGAACTTGGGGCGATGACATCAAGGGCACTTGATAGCCTGTCCGTTTATTGGTGGCTTCCAATGCTGCCCGCGGCTGTCATTTTTCTCGTCTGCCTCCTTGCCAATCTCGCGGGAGACGGTCTTCGTGCGGCGTTGCGAGGAGCCTAGGGTATGCTGGCCTATCTCTTTAGACGCATAGCGGGTCTCGTCGTCGTTCTCCTGGCGATGAGCTTTGCAGTGTTCTGCCTGCAAAGCATCATTCCCGCTGACCCCGCGCGCGCCATCGCCGGGCCGCTGACGCCGCTTTCGAATGTGAACGCTCTTCGCCAGCAGCTTGGCCTCGATGATCCCATTATCGTTCAGTATGGCCGGTTTTTGTCGCGAATCGCGCAAGGCGATCTCGGGACGTCGACCAGGACCCGTCAGCCGGTGGCCGTCGATATAAGGCAATATCTGCCCGCATCGCTCGAACTGTCACTGGCAGCTCTCTGCCTTGGGCTTTCGCTGGCAGGTGTCATTGCGGTGATGCCCCGTATCGCAGGCGGCTCCGGAGGGTTGAKGCTTCTCTTCATTGCGGCTGGCTCGGTTCCAACTTTTATGTCGGCCTTGCTTCTGGTCTATTTCTTCTGGTTTCGCCTTGGCTGGTTGCCCGGTTCGGGCAGGATGAGCGAAGATGATATCGGCGGCCCGACCGGCTTCAATTTGATCGACGCGCTTGTCGGCGGCAGGGGCGACCTCAGCCTGGATGCGACCAGGCATCTGCTCCTGCCGGCCTTCGCTCTGGCACTGCCGATCGCGGTCGCGGTGGGGCGAAGTCTCGACAGCGCGTTGCGCGAGGTGATGCAGCAGACCTATATCGGAACTGCGCGGGGAAAGGGTCTTCGGGAAACCGCGGTCGTCTTGCGGCACGGCCTTCGCAACGCCGCCTCGCCGGCTCTGGCGATGATCGGTCTGCAGATCCGGCTTTTGTTTGGCAATCTGCTGATCGTCGAGCTTGTGTTCGGGTGGCCTGGCCTTGGTCTCTACATGGTCCAATCTCTGACCAGCGCCGACCTCCCGGCTGTTCTCGGCGTCACCATCGTCCTTGGGACCTTCTACATCCTCGTGAACATCGTTATCGAAATCCTGCAGACATTGGCCGATCCCCGGATCGAGCTTTAGCCCGCCTGAAACCTATCCTTTCGGCCTAGTTCGCTAGACACCTACCTTATGGATTTCCCCTACATTCAGCGTTCATCTGAGACTGGCGATCCCGGCCATTGTCTAGGGCGGTCTGATGAATCAAGAGATCATGTTAAAAAGAGGTAATTCGGCACCGTCCCCGGACCGCGTTCTGTCCGATCCTCTTGATTGCTTGCAGGACGCCAGGTCAGACGGTGCGGACAAAGGCCGCCGCAGGACGGGCCTCAGCAATTGGCAGGTCAAACGCGTCACCGAATATGTCGATGAAAGGCTGGAGGGGCCGCTTCGCGTCGATGATCTGGCGGCCGCAGCAAAGCTCAGCCCCGCCCATTTCCGCCGCGCCTTTTCAATCAGCTTCGGGATGTCTCCCTACGCGTTCGTGATGCAGCAGCGCATCGAGCGCGCCCAGACATTGCTGCTGGCCGCCGAGCATGAAATGGGCGATATTGCCTTTGCCTGCGGCCTGTCGGACCAAGCACATTTCAGCCGTTTATTCCGGCGCTTCGTCGGCACGACACCCAGCCAATGGCGGCATGAACTCGGCGCGCAAAGCGCCTCTTAAACGGCTTGCGCCAGGTGGATCACGCTCTCACCATGATCCACCGGCTACGGGGAGCAGCCGCGATGCCGGCATCTCGTCCGGTTATGCCGACAAAGCTTCGAGCTCCCGGACTGTCGGTCTGGCCTGGTTTTCCCGCGGTGCGAATTTCGCCTGAACGTCCCGGACCGGCAGACTGAATGTGATGGACGCACCGCTGCGCGCACCGTTTTCCGCCCAGAGACGTCCTCCGTGGGATTCAATGATGGAACGGCAGATCGCAAGGCCCATGCCCATACCATCCTGCTTTGTTGTATAAAAGGCCTCGAAAATCCTCTCGGGGTCGCTGATGCCGCTCCCGAAGTCGCTCACTTCCACCTCAACCGTATCATCGTCCCGCAACCGCGACTCGATCTTCAGCATGCGGGCTCCAGGCTCGATGTCGTGCATCGCTTCGATGCCGTTGCGGATGAGATTAAGCATCACCTGCTCCAGCTGCACATGGTCTGCGCTGGTCGCCGGCAGATAGGGGTCGAGCTCGATGTCGAGCCTCACCTTGTTGGAGGCGAGCTTGTCGGCGAGCAGTTCGCAGGCATCACCGATCAGATTGTTCAGATCGACTGCCGTTCGGGGGTAGGCTGTCTTGCCGAAGAGCGCCCTGATGCGGCTGACGACATCGGCGGCTGCATCGGCATCGCGCACGATCCAGTCGGCAGAACGCAGTGCGCGCTCTAGGTTCGGCGGATCGGCACTCAGCCAGCGGCGGAATGCATTCGCATTAGCGACGACTGCCTGTAGCGGTTGATTGAGTTCATGCGCAATCGAGACGGAAAGCTCGGACATACTGGCAGCGCGCAGTGCCCTCGCCAGTCTTTCGTCGGACTGACGCAACGCCTCCTGCGCGCGAACCTCATCATCGATGTCGAGGTTGACGCCATACCAGCGGATGATTTTGCCGTTTTCGTCGCGTAAGGGTTCGACGCGTGAATCCATCCAGCGATATTGACCGTCCCTGTGGCGAAGTCGGCCCTTGTGGTTGATAGGCTGACCTGTCGCAATGGCGTTCCTGAACGCCTCCGTTACCGCCGCGCGATCATCCGGATGGACAAGTTCTGCCTGAGTGGCGACCTGTTCCGGCGTCTTCGAATGAATATCGCCTTCATCGAGCCCTGCCCATTCGGAGAAACGCTTGTTGAAATAGCAGGGAAGCCCCTCGGGCGTCATCAGCCAGATCAGCGACGGCACCGTATCAACGATCAGGCGCAGCTCTGCTTCACGCTCACGCGCCGCTTCATGGGCTTCCATCTCGTCGTGGATGTCGAGGCAAACGCCGTACCATTGAATGATCTGACCATCAGCGTCGCGTAGCGGCTCAGCCTTGCCGTCGATCCAGCGATAGACGCCGTCGAAACGCCGTTGCCGATATTTCAATACGAAGCGCTCGCCAGTTTCAAAGGCCTGCGACAGGCTCTTCTGGAATAGTGCGCGGTCTTCTGGGTGGATGGCTTCGATAATCGCCGTCGCGAATCTTTTTGTGTCCGCGGGATCGTTGCTCGCAAGCGAAATCCCGGTCCAGCGCATAAGCGGCCCGTTGATGTAAGAAGTTTCGCCGGCTGCGTTTGCGCACCAGATGAGGGCCGGCACCGTATCGATCATCTGTTGCAATTGCTGCTGGCTTTCCCGAAGGGCAGCTTCCGCCTTGCGTTGGTCATCGATGTCGACGGAGGT
The DNA here is from genome assembly GCF_056397645.1 of Rhizobium sp. 05L429. NCBI lineage: Bacteria > Pseudomonadati > Pseudomonadota > Alphaproteobacteria > Hyphomicrobiales > Rhizobiaceae > Rhizobium > Rhizobium sp. 05L429. The sequence continues at coordinate 108,658 of NZ_JBFTNV010000024.1, forward strand.
CGCGAACCAGGCCGTGATTCGGCCCTGTTCGTCACGCGAGGCGATGGCGGAATCGCGAAKCCATCGATAGGTCCCGTCGGCGCGCCGGACCCGCTGCTCTTCGAAGATCGGCACACCCGTTTTGAGGCTGTGCTCCCATCTTGCCTTGCATCCTTCGACCTCATCGGGATGGACGAAAAGACTCCACCACGAATGATTGTCAAGCTGGGCGATCCTGCTCATTTCTTCGGCGGTCACGCCGACAAAATCGAGCGCTTTCGGATTGAGGAAGCGCAGGCGACCGTCAGGATAGGCCGACCATCCGAAGCCTGGAATATCTTCGATATTGGGCTGAATATTCTTGTACACACGGTCGAAAAGGCTCTGCGGTTTGAAGACGTTGATGAAAAACCAGAGAGCCGCAGCGGAACAGGCAAACATGACGACTCGCATCGGTTCGTCATTCCCGAAATTGACAGGCGAAAGAACGACGGTTGCGGTCAACAAACAGCCGATGAGCAAAACGGCCAGGCCCGTGCGCCAGCTCGTATAGAGCCAGATGGCCACCATTGCGACGAGAATGCCGGAGGGATCTGCGAAAAGCCCTGCCATCAGGACGCCGCTGCCACCAACAGCCATGGCTGTGACGATCCGTTTTTTAGACGATGTCAACTGCATGGAAAACCCCTTTGCCTTTTCTATGTCTGACTTTCCATGACCTGGCGCTCATTTCAGCCATCGCTCATTCGAACATGCGAAGGCAGCGCCTGCCAGACATTGAAAAGCTGCGCCACCGAACTGACCTGCATTTTCTTCATCATATTGCTGCGGTGAAGCTTCACCGTAAATTCGCTGATCCCAAGGGAGAAGGCTATCTGTTTGTTGACTTCGMCGGAGACGACCAGTTTCAGAACTTGGCGCTCGCGTACCGTGAGGGTTTCAAACAGAGAAACGTATCTATCGGCTGCAGACAATGCGTTCCTGCGGCTGACATCGGTGGCAATGGCATTGGAAACGGCATCGAGAAAGGTCTGGTCCCGCACGGGTTTGGTCAGGAAATCCTGCGCCCCGGCCTTCATCGCCTGCACGCTCATTGCAATATCGCCATGCCCCGTCAGAAACAGGACGGGTGTCGTGACGCCGTTGCGGGTCAGATGATGCTGCAGGTCCAGGCCACTGATGCCGGGCATACGGACATCCAGCACGACACAGCTCGGGCGGTCGGGCAGCTTTGTATCGAGAAATTCCCGGCCCGACAAAAATGTCATTGCGTCAATGCCGACCGAATTCAGCAGGTTCTCCAGAGCCGCGCAAACCGTCGCATCATCGTCAACCAAGATCGCGACCGGACTTTTCGACCCCTTGGAGGTGGTCACCCCCATGCATCATCCTCCAACTGCCAGCAGACATGCTGCTTCCCGGAACTGCAGKAGAATACAGTCACTGACGAGGAAATTGAAGGAGGGGGTGACTAAACCAAATATATATGGCGCGGCGCATTTTTTTATGTCTGATTTTTTTGCAGCATCTGCTTCTGCTTTCAAAAATGAAGGAAGCCCTGCTGAAATACGCCTCGATTTCGGCTAACGAGACGCAACCTTCAATGCCGTCGGCCGATGCTCGAGTGATACCGCGAGCGTTTCGCCATTCGCGACAAAATAAGCGACCGTCGGGTCTGCCTGCGATGACGGGGAGGCGGCGAGCGGGACATAGATTTTTGTGGACGCCTTGGGTGCAAATGTCGCGCCGTAGCCGAGATACGCCAGTATTCCCGTGATCAGGCAGCCGATGACCAAGAGCGGAAACCTCGGTATCTCAAGAGGTCTGTACTGAGAGCTTGGGTCATGCCGCATGATCATCGCCTTCGACCGATTTTCGACATCATCAGCTTACAGACGGTTTGCTGCCTGAGGAGCTATACGAAGGTGTGCGCGGGGGCAACGAAGGTGTGCCTTGCGGCGGCTGTGTGTGGAGTGCATCCAGCCTGGAGCACCTGTCGCAGCTGGCGGAACTACCTGGTTGCAATTACGAGAGAATTTGATGGAACTCTGGACCGGTCTCGCCGCCCAACCTACACCCTTGGCGTATTTTTGTGAGGGGGTCCACGTGTTAGAGTGGTGAAGAGGCCACCATGCCGCCAAATGCAATTCCGGCGTGGACTTGGCTGATGGGGATCCCTTCATGAATGCCGCGGAACGAGGCAGTGTTGAACTCAGGCTTGGCCGTGGCGTGGCAGTAAGGAGGATGCGCAAAACCGTCGTTTGGAGGCGCAGAAAGCCATGATGTTCGATCAAGTCAGCACGAGGGACGAGCCGGTTGTCTGTATCGTCGATGACGAAGGCCCTGTCAGGGCGTCGTTGGTGGACCTTTTCGAGTCGGTGGCGATGAAAGCTATCGCATTCGAGAGCGCTTCGGATTTTCTGGAGCGCTGCGATATGGGGCAGGCAGGTTGCATTCTTCTGGATGTGCGGATGCCCGGCATCAGCGGCCTGGATTTCCAGGATCAGCTCGCTGCGGCCGGAAACACCATGCCGATCATCTTCATGTCGGGTCACGGAAGTGTTCCCTTGACCGTCAAGGCCATGAAAGCGGGAGCAACGGATTTTCTGATCAAGCCGTTTGCCGGCAGCGCCGTGATCGCCGCAGTCGGAGAGGCGATCAGGCGGGATACTGAGAACCGGAAAGAGGCCGCTGCACGCAACCAGCTGGAAAATTGTGAAGCCAAGCTTACCCCGCGCGAGCGGGAGGTTCTGGGCTATGTGGCTGCCGGGCTGATGAACAAGCAGATCGCGCATGAGATGCAGATCAGTGAAATCATGGTGAAACTGCATCGCGGGCGAATGATGAGAAAGATGCAGGCGGGTTCTCTTGCGGAACTCGTCCGCAAATTTGACATGTTGAAACCGGATCTGAAACTGTATCAGTAACCTGCGTGGCGCCTAKCTCATTGCCCGAAAAAGAAGAATTGTGCTGACGCAATGGCAAGTTTCCCCAATAAGACCGTCGCTGTCATCGATGATCATCGCTACCTCAGAGAATCCCTTAAGGATTTGCTCGAGGCGGCTGGCTATGAAAGTGAGCTTTACGACTCCGCCGAAACGTTCATGAACGAAAAAGGTTATTCGCTCGTCGATTGCATTCTTGCCGACGTCAGAATGCCGGGAATGTCGGGCGTCGAGATGCTCCAGGCATTGAGCAGGATGCCATCGCACCCGCCGGTCATCATCATGACCGCTCATGGGGACAAGGACGTCGAGGCAKCCGTTTTTCAGGCGGGCGCAATCGCCTTTCTGAGGAAGCCCGTCAATGCCGATTTGCTCATGTCGTGGCTGGAGCGGGCGATCAGCGATTATCGCGGCGGCTAGGGCGATTCAGCAAAACCGTGCAGCGGCCTTGCGTCCGGAATTGCGTGAAACAAAGCGATAGAGCATTCCGTAAAAACGGAACTGCTCCAACCGCCGCGGCCGCCGCCGTCACGCGTGAGCGATCTGTTCCATTTCAACCGGCAGGGTGAAGATGAACCTCGCTCCGTGTGGATCGGCCTGCTCCACGCTTAACCGTCCGCCATGGGATTCGACGATGGAGCGGCTGATCGCCAGCCCCATTCCCATCCCCTGGCCCTTCGTCGTGAAGAAGGGCTCGAATATTCTGTCGGGAAATTCGACGCCCGGCCCGCGATCGCTGATCTCGATCTGCACGGCATCTGTCGCGCGGCGGGCACGAATGTGCAGAATGCGGTCATCGCCAGCAGAATCCATGGCCTCAAGGCCATTGCGAATGAGATTGATCAGGACCTGTTGAACCTGAACCCGATCGAAGGCAATCGGTGGAAGATCACGCTCAAGCTCGATATCCATGCGCACGCGCCGCCGCATCGCCTCCTCGGCCATGAGGTCTCGCGCTTCCCTGACCACGTTGTCGAGTGCGGTATAATTCCTCGACGTTTCGGAGCGTTTGAACAAAGCGCGGATGCGGCCGATGACTTCGACGGCGGAATGGGCGCTTGCCGAGATGCGCTCGACTGCTTTCTGCGCCCGTTCGATATTGGGCGGTTCCGCCGAAAGCCAGCGCTGGCTGACATCCGAGCTTGATATGACGGCTGCGAGCGGCTGACTGATCTCATGGGCGATCGAGGCGGAAAGCTCGGCGAGGCTCGCCGCCTGGCTTGCGCGCGCAAGATTCTGCTGGGCGAGGCTCAAAGCCTCCTGCACGCGCACCTGATCGTCGACATCGATGGAAAGGCCGTACCATTCCACGATGGAACCGTTTTGATCGCGAAGAGGCTCGAACCGGCCCTCCGTCCAGTGGAACATACCGTCCGCTCCGCGCCGTCTGTACCGCATGACGAAAGGTTCGCCAGCCCGGATGCAATGCGCGGCCCTGAGCTGCACCTCCGGACTATCCTCGGGATGGACAAGTTCTTGCGCCGCCCGCGCAAATTCCGCGAAATTCGCTTTGGAAAGGCCCAATTCCTGCATGTAGCGCCTGCTGACGTAGGAAAGCTCGCCCACAGGAGTCCAGCTGCAGATATGGACCGGCAAAGCGTCAATGAGCCGTTGAAGGTGTCGTTCACTGCGCTGCAGCGCCTCTTCGGCATGAACCTGATCGTCAATATCGTGGCAGAGGCCATGCCATTGAATAATCCGTCCATGCCTGTCTTTTACCGAGTCCGCACGGCTCGACATCCAGTAATAGACACCGTCATGGCGGCGCAGGCGATATCGCGTGGAAAAGCTGTCTCCGGTGGCGAAACAATGATCCAGCGCGTCCCTGAACCCTTCGGCGTCATCGGGATGGATCGCCATTTCGATCATCGCATCAAGCCGGCTCATGCCTGGTTGCTGGATATCGGCGATATCCCGGCCGAGGTAATCGACCATCTGTTTGTTGAAAAAGATCGGTTCCCCGTCTGCCGTCAGTCGCCAGATGTGAGACGGCACCCTGTCGACGAGTTCGGAAAGGGCCCGTTCCCGCTTACGCAGTGCCCTGACGGCCCGACTGACGATCATCCGCTGCTCCTGACGACAAATTTGCGCCTCATCAGGCAGAAATGCCTGCAGCAGGATTTATCCTACGATACAGCGGAAAACGAAAGCAATTCATGCGGGACGATGCGTCATGGCTGTTGACCGCTGCCGCCCTGCCTAGAGGTCGTCGCGCCGGATGACGAACTGGACGCGTGCGCTGGCAAAGCGGATCTCGTGATAGACGATCGGCCGCGCTTCCGTATCKAGATTGACGCTTTCGACTGCCTGGGATTCTCGATGTCGTCGGGCGACGGCGGCGGCTCATTTGCCTGTTTTAGGCAAAGTTCCTTGTCCTGAGAACCAGCTAATTGCGGCCGATGCAACTGTTTATCTCCTTCGCATCAACAAGGAGAATTCAGATGCCAAGTCTAACGAATAAAGTGGCCGTCATAACAGGTGGCAATAGCGGAATAGGGAAAGCGACAGCGCGTCTTTTCGCAGAAGAGGGGGCGAAGGTTGTCATCACCGGACGCCGTCAGGATGTCGTCGACGAAGCGGTCCAAGAGATTGGCCACGGGGCAATCGGAATTTGCGGCGACGTCGCCAGCATCGATTATCACCGCCGGCTCGCGGCTGAGGTAGCGGAGCGCTTTGGTGCGATTGATGTCTATATGGCCAATGCCGGGATCATCAATCTTGCCGCTTCGGAGGCCGTTAGCGAAGCCGAATACGACCAGCATTTTGCGGTCAATACGCGCGGTGTCTTCTTCGGTGTTCAGGCCATCGCCCCGCATATCCGCGATGGTGGGAATATCATCGTCACGAGTTCTCTGGCCGGCACGAAGGTTTTGCCGAACCACACGGTTTATGCTGGCACCAAGGCTGCACTCGCCGCATTTGCCCGCAATTGGGCGATCGAATTCAGGTCGCGCCGGATCCGCGTCAACATTCTCAGCCCCGGTCCCGTTGAGACTGAGATCCTGGGGAAACTTGGCGTCAGCGATAGCAACCGCCCGCAATTCGAGCAGCAGATGGCGGAGCTGATTCCGGCAGGACGTCTCGGACGTCCCGAAGAACTGGCTCAGGCCGCACTCTTTCTTGCTTCGGCGGGTACTTTCGTCAACGGGATCGAGCTTCATGTCGACGGTGGCATGTGCGTCGCCTAACCCCTGAGGGCAGTTGGAGTTTTGCGTGGTCGGTTTGCAATGCCCGCCACGCGACCATTTGCTCAGAGCAACCCGTCGATCGACCGCCAGCGCGGTCCGCCCGGAGGCCGTGTTTCAGCCGCTCAGGCGGAGTTTCCCGGCGCCGGCCGGCTTCCACGGTATGGTTTCTCCCGGGTCAGAATTGTTCGGAAGACATTAGAACTGAGGTTTGGGTTGCCGTAGCGCATTTGGCCAGTACAAGAATCCTACCTGTTTATTGACCGGCCCCGGGCGCGGCCTGTTGAAACGCCTTCCGTCAGCCGCTCGCGCTCGTTGAACAAAAAGTGAGTGGACATATTAATCGTGTCATATTAAGTTGTGCGCAATTCAACAAAGGAGACCAACCCATGAATGGAATTCTGAAATGCGTATTCGCGCTCGGCGCACTGGCAGCTCTTGCCGCTCCTGCTGCCGCTGAATCTGCAAAGCCGACGGTGGTGCTTGTGCACGGCGCCTTTGCCGATGCATCGAGCTGGAACGATGTGATCGCTCGTCTGGAAAAGGATGGTTATCCGGTTGTCGCGGTGGCTAATCCGCTGCGCAGCGTAAAGTCGGATGGCGATTATGTCGGCCGCGTCGTGGCCGGCATCAAGACGCCGGTCGTTCTCGTCGGCCATTCCTACGGCGGCTCGGTCATCAGCGAGGCCGCTGCGGAGACGAAGAATGTCGAGGCCCTGGTGTATGTGGCTGCCTTTGCCCCTGAAAAGGGTGAGTCCGCAGCCGACCTCTCGGGCAAGTTCCCCGGCAGCACTCTGGCGCCGACACTTGCCGCGCCGGTGGCATTGGAAAATGGTGGGAAGGATCTGTATATCCAGCAGGACAAGTTTCATGAGCAGTTTGCTGCCGATGTCCCGGCGAAGACGGCAAAACTGATGGCAGCAACCCAGCGCCCGATTACCGAGGCGGCCTTGACCGAAGGTGCGCCTGGTGCGGCATGGCAGAACATTCCGTCCTGGTTCATCTACGGCGACGCCGACAAGAACATCCCCGCCAAGGCTCTCGGCTGGATGGCAGAGCGTGCCCATTCCAAGGAGACCGTCGTGGTCAAGGGGGCCTCCCATGTCGTGATGGTTTCTCATCCCGACAAGGTTGTGAAGATCATCGAAGACGCAGCCTCTGCCAAGTAAGCCAAATCGTGGCGGCATGATCTTTCTGCCGCCACGTTCTCCCCGTGATCTTCTGGAATGAGCTCCATCCCGGAAAGGCGGCCCAATTGCCATGATGGCACGGCTGACGTTGTAAACAATCTGAAATTGTGTAGCTTGATCCGGCCGAGGCGTTTCATGTTCGCCTTCGCAAGCTGGGGTTCTGGAAGCTACATACCGATGCCCGATGAGCAGCTGGAGCAAGATATCCCGACGGTCTGCATCGTTGACGATGAGGCGTCCATACGCGCATCTCTTGTCGATCTCTTTGAATCGGCGGGCATGCGGGCAGTCGCGTACCAAAGTGCCGATGATTTCCTTGATCGCGCCGATCTTTCTCGGGCTGGATGTATTCTGCTCGACGTTCATATGCCCGGCCTCAACGGGCTCGATCTTCAGTCTAGGCTGGCAGCGGCGGGATGTTTCATGCCCATCGTGTTCATGACGGGTCGCGGTACGGTTTCCATGAGCGTCCAGGCCATGAAGGCCGGTGCCAGCGACTTTTTGCTGAAGCCGTTCGAAAACGCCGAACTGATGGAGGCTACACGCGAGGCTATCACCAGGAATATCGAAAGACGCGAAGCTGCTGCAACTTATGATGCCATCTGCACGACTGCCAAGACCTTGACGCCGCCCGAGCGGGCAGTCATGAAATATGTGGGCGAGGGGCTTATGAACAAGCAGATCGCCCATCAGATGCAGATTGGCGAAACGATGGTGAAGCTCCATCGCCGGCAAATGATGAAGAAGATGCAGGTCGGCTCGCTGGCCGAGCTGGTGAAAAAACTCGACATGGTTGCGGGCAAGTTCGACATCTATCAGTAGAACAAGTCCGATTCCGGCCGTTACAGCAGAAATCTCCTCTGGAGAGATCGCAGAGGCCCATGGCCGCATTGAATACAAAAAACACCGCCATTGTCGATGACAACAGGCGTCTGCGAGCGCCGATCAAAGATCCTCTTGAAAAAGAGGGTTTTGCCAGCGAGTGCTACAGTCGCGCCGAAGACTTCCTGCTGCAAGAGGGCTATCTTCCTCCCGATTGTATCCTGGCCGATGTCAGAATGACGGCGTGTCTGGCATCGAAATGTTGCGTATCCTCAAGCATAGGGACGTTTACCCGCCAATCCTGATCACGACGTCCTGCTCGGACGCGCAGATCGAGTCCGCCGTGTTACAGAGCGGAGCTGCKGCCTTTGTCGGTAAGTTGATCGATAGCGGGCGGCTTCTCTCATGCCGCGAGCTGATCGTGTTTCAGCTTCCAACGACGATATCCCATTGAAATAGCTTTTTTCTTCGGCCGACGGCGGTGTTTCGACCGCTATCGCGACCTGCTCCCCAACCTTGGTTTGGGAAGTAAGCGTTAGCCTTGGATGTTAATTTTGAGGCCCGCTTATTCTTAGGAGGTTACGATGCAGGTCACGAAGTTCATTGTCTACGGCATGGTCGGTTTTAACGTACTGCTTGCCGGCTGGTTGGCCCTTTACATGCTCTACGATCCAGAGAGCTGGTATTATTTTGTCCCCGGCGTGACCGATACCGGAATGTTCAACCAGCATTTCATTCGCGATATCGGCATCATCCAGGGTTTCATCGCCCTTGCTTTTGCTTTTGGCGCCTGGAAGCCGAGCCGGCGGGTCGAGCTATGGGCCGGGGCAACACTCTGGCTCATCGCCCATGCTGCGTTCCATCTGTGGGAAGTCGCCGTCGGCATTTGCTCGTCGTCGGTAATCATGCGCGACTTTCCGGCGGTAAGCCTGCCAGCGATTTTTGGGATCCTTGCGACGCTTTGGGCCATTCAACAGGCCTTGGCCTCATCAAGCCGGCAGGGGGTTGTAGGAATCCGCGCCTAAGACAGAGGCTTCAGTCAATAGAAGGAGGCGCTTCGGCACCTCCTTTTCTGTCTTAGTTACACATGTCGAATTGTCGCCAAGGCGACATGGTATCTGGGCCGTCTGCTTAGGCGGCCATCATCGACCGTGAAAGCCAGTCGTGAAACGTCAAACTTCCGGCAAGAGCATTCGCTCCCGGCAGAAGTGTTGTCCTGGCAAGCTCGACGCCGAAGTATGGCGCTTCGGGATCGATTGCGATCGACCGAGGATCTTCCGTCACGGTCAGTATCTCGCGCGCCAATTGGTCAAGCTGGACGGATTCCGGGCCGGCGATTTCTACGATGTCATTGTGGGGCGACCCGACTATGATCCGGGATATCAGGGTCGAAGCCTCGTCCGCTGCGATCGGTCTCATCAGGGCAGGCGACAGCCGAAATCCATTGGTCTCGGCTGCCGAGCTGATGATCCCGTCGAAGAACTCGAAGAACTGCGCGGATCGAACGATGGTGTAAGGCAGGCCGGATGCCCTTATGAGATTTTCCTGCACCATTTTTGCTCGAAAGTAGTCGTTTTCGACCAGGCGATCCGCCGCGACGACCGACAGAGCAAGGTAATGGCTGACGCCCGCTTCCTTTGCTGCCGCCAGCAGGTTCTTTCCCGCCTGCTTGAAGAAGCCGAGCGCGTTGGAATCTCCGAACGAGCCGGAATTCGTAACGTCGATCACGACGTCCGTATCGGCTAACGCAGCCTTCAACCCTTCGCCGGTATAGGCATCGACGCCCGTACTCGCCGAAGCGCCACTAACGGACTGGCCGGCCCGTTCCAGTTCGCGAACGATCTTGGATCCCATCATCCCGCTCGCACCAACCACCGTAATTTTCATCTCAAGTCTCCGGGATATGACTGACATGTTTGAGAGGATAGCCGTTTCCGGGATTGGATCGATAAAACGAAGTTTTGGGTTGACCCCGAAGTAGGGCGTGGAGTTGGCAGATCGCTGGCGCCTATGAGCGAATGTCCGTGTGACGTCGCAAGCTGCCTTTGCAGAGGATGGCATATCCGCCCCGTCGCCTCTCCCTATCGGTTCATGTCCATTGTGAGGCTCGTTGCGCAAGTTCTCTATTTACGAAAAATGTGCGCTTTCAGGAGGATAGGCTCAACGCAAACGAAGGTTTGGCAAACGAAAGGTAGGGATGTCAGTCGCTAGGTCGACCAGTATCTGAGTATTCGTGGGCCGTGTTAACCGGACACGATGGAGATGATGAACGCAGGGCTTTTTTCGGTTTCATCCTGCGGCCAACGAAATGGCAGCCGAGCGTCCAACCCATCCGGCCTATGTCGTCGAGCAGGCAAAACCGGCAGCGTTGCTGCCGGTTTTGTTTGGCTTTGGAGATCACGAACACAGCTTCCGGCGCACACTAGAGCGAGCGATGGTAAACCAAGGTGTATCGTCCGCCGGCGCGTCTTCTATGTTATCGGTTGGCGCCCTGTTGAGAAGGCTGGCACCATGCAGGCCGGCACTACGATCTTTTTCGGGTTGGCGACCGAAAGCCGGCATAGGGCAGGCAGAGAGATAGGCGCGTTCAACCGCCGGAATCTCTGGTAGCAAAGAGGTAATTCGATGCAAAACGCTCAGGTAAAGACGGACAGGTGCGCCGAGCCGATCGTTTACGTCGTCGATGATGATGCAGAGATGCGCAGCGCCCTTCTGGACCTCTTCACGGTCACCAACAAACGCGCGTCAGCMTTTCCAAACGGCCTGGAATTTCTCAAATTGGCAGACGTCAACGCAGCCGGCTGCATTGTCGTGGATCTGCGGATGCCGGGGGGCACAGGCCTCGATCTTCAAAGCCAGCTTCTAGCCTTGGGCTGCAAGCTGCCGCTTATATTCCTCACGGCCCACGCCGACGTTCCCACAAGCGTTAAGGCGATGAAGGCCGGCGCGACCGATTTCATCACCAAGCCCTTCGTCAACCAGGTTCTCCTTGATGCTGTCGATCATGCGATCAGGTTGGATGACGAGCGCCGCAAGTTGCGAGAAGAATTGAAACGCGTTCAAACGCTTGCCGATAGCCTCACTCCGAGGGAGCAGGAGGTCATGCATGCGGTGGCGAGCGGTTTGATGAACAAGCAGGTCGCCTATCAGCTCGGCATCAGCGAAATGACGGTCAAGCTTCATCGCATGAGCCTCATGCGCAAGATGCAGTGCCGGTCGCTGGCGGATCTGGTGCGCAAGGTCGAGCAGCTTCAGCGGGGTTAAAACCTCCGTGCCCTGCGATCGAATCGAACGGCTATCCCAAGACGGGCCAGACAGGCTGCGACTGTATCAGCGGTTTTGCGGGCAGGTGGGTTTGTGGACGCCAAGTTCCGATAAGGCGCACTTTGCTGCTGCTCGTTTAGTCGGGCATTTTCTGCTGGATCCTTACTCAATCGCGCGGGTCGCCAGCTGATCCCMAACATACGTTTGGGTATGCGTCCGACGATAATCGCTTAGGCTTACATTCTGGCTGCTGCTGCAGCGCTGGGTTTGGACGGAGCTGGCCTGAACTAACAAGCCGCGCCGACTTGCCCCCGCAGCGCGGTGTTCTTCGAACTCTCTAGTACAGCAAAAAGGAGCAGATCATGAAAATCGTCGTCATCGGGGGAACCGGCCTCATCGGTTCAAAGCTTGTCAAACGCCTCCAGGCAAAGGGCCACGAGACTATTGCCGCATCTCCCGCCTCCGGCGTCAATACGATCACCGGCGAAGGCCTTGCAGACGTTCTTAAGGGAGCGCAGGTCGTTGTGGACCTCTCCAATTCCCCGTCTTTCGAAGACAAGGCAGTGATGGACTTCTTCCAGACCGCGGGTCGCAACATCGCGTCTGCCGAAGCGGCCGCCGGTGTGAAGCACCATGTCGCTCTGTCCGTTGTCGGTACCGAGCGCCTTCCGGAGAGCGGCTACATGCGCGCCAAGCTTGCTCAGGAGACGATCATCAAGGAATCCAAGATTCCCTATTCCCTGGTTCACTCAACGCAGTTTTTCGAATTCATGTTCGGCATCGCTCAGTCCGGCGTGCAGGGTGACAAGGTTCACCTTTCGCCGGCGATGATGCAACCGATCTTCTCGGACGATGTTGCCGACGCGCTCGTTGATGTCGTTTTAGGCGAACCGCTGAATGCCACCGTCGAAATCGCCGGCCCGGAACCGATCAAGATTGCCGATGCCGTCACTCGCTATATGCGGCAGATCGGCGACAAGCGCGAGGTTGTCGCCGATGACCAGACCCGCTATTTCGGCGCTTTGTTGAAGTCTGAATCCCTTATGCCCGGCAGCCAAGTGCGGATCGGCAAGACGCGCTACTCCGAGTGGGTCAAGACGGCGACGCCGCCTCCGGGGCACTGATCGGACATCAAATTCCGCATAGAAATAGTCAAAGCCCCAAAAGGGGCTTTGATCGTTTTCGGCAAATGGATTGTGGGTCGAAGGCTCATTGCCACGCAGTCTCAAAGGGGCGCCTCAACGGCGCCCCTCGGCATCAGGCCTTGAAGAAGCTCAGCAGATCCGCATTGACGACGTCGGCATGCGTTGTCGCCATGCCATGCGGCAGCCCCTTGTAGATCTTCAGCGTGGCATTCTTCAGCAGCTTTGCCGAAAGCGGTGCGGAATCGGCGATCGGGACAATCTGGTCGTCGTCGCCGTGCATGACGAGGGTCGGCACTTCGATCGACTTGAGATCTTCGGTGAAGTCCGTTTCCGAAAATGCCTCGATGCCGTCGTAATGGGGCTTGGCGCCGCCGCCCATGCCCTGTCGCCACCAATTCTGGACGATCGCCTGCGATACCTGGGCGCCCGGGCGATTGAAGCTGTAGAACGGGCCGCTGGCGAGGTCTATGTAGAACTGCGACCTGTTTGCCGCCAGCGCTGCGCGCAGACCGTCAAAGACTTCGATCGGCAGGCCGCCTGGATTGGCTGGCGTCTTGACCATGATCGGCGGGACGGCGCCGATGAGGACGAGCTTGGCAACCCGACCCGTGCCGTGACGCGCGACATAATGCGTCGCCTCGCCGCCGCCGGTTGAATGGCCGACATGGATCGCATTGCGAAGATCGAGGTGCTGGACGACAGCTGCGGCGTCAGCTGCATAGTGGTCCATGTCGTGACCGTCGCTGACCTGGCTGGAGCGACCGTGGCCACGGCGGTCATGCGCAATGACGCGATAGCCCTTTCCGAGGAAGAAAAGCATCTGGTTATCCCAGTCGTCGGCGCTGAGCGGCCAGCCATGGTGGAAGACGATCGGCTGAGCATCCTTCGGACCCCAATCCTTGTAGAAGATCTGGGTGCCGTCTTTCGTGGTGACGTATTCATTGCTCATGGCATGTTCTTCCTTCGATTTCTTTGGCTCGTCGGCCATTGCGGATGGGGAAAATTTCAATGTTGCGGCAGCGACTGCAAGTGTTATCGCTCCTGTCATCGTATCTCGGCGCGTCGGCTGAAATTGTTTCGGGTCCATATAAGTATCCTTATTTCGAGATGCTTCATAAGCGCCTTGAAAGGCTCGTTTCTGGAGAGGTATCGCCGCCGAGCCAAGCCTGAGAAAGCTACCCTTTGTGTAGATTGTGGGAAGCTATACTTCCGTTTCATTGCGGCTGTTGCACGCATGAAGAACTGGCTTGCGCCCCAAAGGGATTTGAAGACCGTCGTTTCAGGGCCATCATAAACGTGCAAATTTTCCGGTTAAACCTAAACGGACGTTTGATCGTCCAATCGGCTCGTTTCGACTATCAACCGGAGAGGGGCATCGTTCACGACAGAAACATCGCAATTCATTGTTACATCTGACTGACCCGTGCCCCGTCGCGTTGCCAGACGGAGAAACCCATGCAGCATGTCCTCGTTGTCGATGACGATCACTCTGCACGCAGTCTCATCAGTGATTATCTCGTGCAGCAGGCGTTTCGCGTCACTGCGGTCAGCAGTGGTGACGAACTGCAGAGCGTGATCTCAATGGATATAGTCGATGCATTCGTCATTGATGTGAGCCTCGAGGGAGAGGACGCCCTTGAGATTGTGCAGCAACTTGTGAGCCTTTCGACAGCGCCGGTTATCATCACCAGCGCCGACCGCATCGAGGAGGCCGACAAGGTGCTGGGGTTCGAGCTTGGCGCCAGCGATTATATAACCAAGCCGTTTGGGCTGCGAGAATTCCTGGCGCGGCTCAAAGCAGCCATGCGGGTGAGGCCCGCGCCCGAGGCCGGCCGGGAGCGCCGGACCTATATGTTCGGCGACTGGACGCTCTCCATGCATCAGCGAGCGCTTATCCGACCGGATGTCGGTGAGACGAAACTGACTGCTGCAGAATTCAATCTTCTCGTCGCATTCCTGAACGCACCAAAACAGGTCCTGTCCCGTGAGCGGTTGCTTGCGGCGAGCCGTGTTCACTCTGAGGAAGTCTTCGATCGAAGCATTGATGCGCTGATCCTGCGCCTGCGACGAAAGCTGGAAACCGAGCCGTCAAAACCGAGCCTGATCAAGACCGCACGCGGAAGCGGCTATATTCTGGATTGCAGCGTCACGGTGGACGAGCGGCCGAGGCTCAAACGATAAGCCCGCCCTTTGCCGCCTGATGTCAGCGCCTGGTCGGTGGAAGGCGCAGTGCGTGAACCTCGACAGGTTGTTCGAAACCCCTGAGGTTATAGGGACCAAGCCATTCCGTCTGGTCAGCACAGCCGGCCATTCTTACAAAATCCGCTGATATCAGGACGGGGTGCTGCAGTTCCTTCGTCAAAGCCTCCAGGCGGGAGGCGATGTTCACCGCCGGGCCGATCACGGTAAAATCCAGTCTCTTTTTGGAGCCGATATTGCCGTACATGACCTCTCCAAGGTGAATGCCCGTGCCGTAGCGGACCTCGTATCCGAGAGCTGTTTCCTGAAGCCGTTTGATCGCCTCCTGCGCCTCGAAGACGGCTTGCAGGAGATCACTACAGGCGTCAGCCTGCTCCAGGGGAAAGACCGCCAGCAGGCCGTCCCCCATGAACTTGAGGATTTCGCCGCCATGCCTTTCGATCGGATCGGCGATGGCATCGAAATACTGGTTCAGGATGGAGATAACCTCGTCGCGGGGCCGGCGATCGGACAGCTTCGTAAAGTTTCTGAGATCACAGATCATGATTGCGGCATTTACCGACACGCCGCTCCCGCGCGTCGTTGCTCCATCCAGAATCTGTTCGCCGGCGTGCGGGCCGACATAGGTTTGCAGCAGCGTCAGGGCCAGCTGGTTCTTGAGGCGAATTTCGCTGACCAGCGAGAATAGCGGAAGGATCTCGCGGAAGAGCGCGATTTCCTCGTCCGTAAATCCGCCCGGCTCGCTCGTCGAAAACGTCGCAAGGTGTCTCTTGCCCTGGGTATGGTCGATCGGCCAGGCAATGTAATCGGTGTGGCCTTCCGCCTTCAATTCTTCGAAGACAGAAAATTGATGCGGTCCGTAGATCTGAAGCCGCTGCCGGATTTCGACGCCGCTCTTGATGACGACACGAAACGGACTTCTGAGAAAAGCATCGGTCGCCTCGACATCGTAACCGATCGTGGTGATATCCGCTTGCCCGTGATCCTTGACCCAGACGACCCGCGTGCCGAGCCATTGGGGATGGTGAACGCGAAGATGAAGACTGGCGCGGCTCAAAGCGACGCCGCACGAAACGAKACGATCACACAATTGCAGAAATATCGGCTCGATCTGCAGCTCGTCTCGAACGCCCGATATCAGCCAGCTCATGAGAGAATGGCGGTTGGCGCTGTCAAGATTATGCATTTTGCTCCTCGTTCACCCGCAGCGCTTTTGCTGGGCCGAAGCGCCCACCCGACATCGTGCTCAACACCTTGATTCTTTTCAGCCGCGTCAATGGTGAGCATAGTKATGAATGGTTCCTCAGTCCCGAGCGAAATGATCAGGATCAGCGCCGTGCGGCGGAGGCTATGAATTCCATCAGATCCTTGGAGTTCAATGGCTTTTCCAAAAAGGCGGCTGCGCCCGATAATCTCGCGGCCGTTTCGGTGCGATTGTCGGCAGAGGAGGTCATGATGCAAACCGGCGGGCCACCGTTCCGGACCACGGCAGAAAGCAGGCCCAGTCCGCTGGTGCCGGGCATTCTCACATCGGCTAATACACAATGCACACGATGCATATCGCCGGAATTCAGGAAGGCGTCCGCGGACGTATAGGTCCGGCTTTCAATGCCGGTCGTTTCGAAGAGATCCTTGAGCGATTCCAAGAGAAACTGATCGTCGTCTATGATCGCGATTGTGGTTTTTTGCTCGGACTGCATCAGGCCTCTGACAATATAGAACCGGTCATCCGGCATTTTGTGGACATTGGTACGCCTTATAAATCGTAGGCATCGATGGAAATCAAAAACACATCTTTTTTCAAGATGTGCACGGGTCCATTCGTCAGGCTCCCAACATCGTTGATGCCAATGGAAGCCCGAGCGACGGTCTATTTCCCATGAGACATCCCCTCCCAAGTCTGCATCCTATGGTAACAAACAATGGCCGCCTTTCAACTAAACCGAAGTTTGTCTCCCCTCAGAGAGTGATTTAAGATCCGCAACAAAGTCAGCCAGGTTTTCAATCGTCGTGGTGATGTGCATAAAAGTTGCTGGGACGGTGGGTGGCGGCAGCCCGATGGATTCGTACGTCAAGGCTGTCGAACAATGGATAGCAGGCTTCGTGTCAAGCCCACCCTTGATTTAGTAGTCACGCGGACTGGTGAGTGACTATGCTATGTGTCGTGCACTGCCCAAGGCCCGATCATGCTTCTCCTTTATAACGGTGGATTTTCCTGAGACACGGCGAGAGTCAGTATCCTACTGAATCGGCTGGAACTACCAATCGAACTCTGAGCTCTCGATCTCGATGCGGGCGAAACCAAGATGCGCCAGCGGAATTTCTGAGAACCCGGAGTCGGGCTAAGCCCGACAGGAGCGACCTCGAAAGCTGTCTCTTTGCGACTATCCGGTCGCTGCGTACCAAGCAGACGCGTAGGTGTGGCTGCCTCTACCGTTATCGATGAGAAAACTGGATGCCGCAGGAAATCATTTCGTTTGTCGTCTTGCTGAACGCCCTGGGCATAGCGGGCGTCGTCGTATGGCATCTGCAAGGGCGCTCCCGGCCAAACGCGCGCCTGATCGTGCAGATCATCTTCTTTACCGCGATGACGATCGTTCTCCTGCTGAGCGGGATCGTTCCGTTTCGCTTTGACCCGCCGCATCTGGAAAGCGTAAGTGCGCTGTTTGTCTCTGCCAAGATCCTTTGGTGGGTTCATCTCTCCTGGGCCGTCATCGGCTTCCTGCGCATCTACATCGTGCTGGACGGCAGGCCGAGAGAAGCAAGGCTCATTCAGGACCTGTTGATCGCGGTCGTTTATCTCGGTGTCGCCCTGTCGGTCATGGCCTTCGTTTTCGGGGTTCCGATCGKCACGTTGCTGGCGACATCAGGCGTCATCGCCGTGATCCTCGGTCTCGCCTTGCAGAACACGCTGGGAGACGTGTTCTCCGGGATCGCTCTGACGCTGGGACGTCCCTATGTCATCGGTGATTGGATTTTGCTCAGCGACGGCACGGAAGGACGGATTGTCGCCAGCAACTGGCGCTCTACGCATCTGCTCACCGCTGCTCACAATATCGTCGTCCTGCCGAACAGCGTGCTTGCCAAGCTTGGGCTGACCAATATCAGCCAACCGGATGAAAACCATCTGATCACGCTGTCGATCCGGATTGTTCCGACACGCATGCCGCACGTCATCCTCGGCGTCATGCAGACGGTGCTCGATAGCTGCAATTCCATCATCAAGGATCCGCCGCCAGCCGTTTCGCTTGTCGGCATAGATGCCAGCGCAGTTAATGTCGAACTCTATTTTCAGGTGACCAGTCCGCTGCGGCGAGGCCTTGCCCGCAGCGAGGTGATCGATCTGGTATACCGCCACTGCAAGTCCAGTGGGCTTCAGCTTGCGATGCCGCTCAGCAAGGTGATCATGGCAAACGAGTCCCCAGCACAGAATACGTTGGTCTCCAGCGCAGGCCCGGCTCAAAGTCTTATCGAAGCGATCCCCGTTTTCTCGGTACTCACAGGCGACGAAATGACGACGCTTGCGGCATCTGCGACCAAGCGCACTTTTTCTCCCGGTGACGAGATCGCAAAAGAGGGAGACTCCCTCGCCAGCCTTATGATCATCCGGGCAGGCATCGTTTCGATGCGAAGAGATGACAGGGAGACGGCGCGCCTGGCACCGGGCGACTTTTTTGGCGAAGGGGGTTTTCTCGCCGGAATAGGAGAGAGCCACGCGCTTCAGGCGGTAACGCGGGTGACCGTCTATGAGATTGGCAAGGAGGCGTTTGCACCGCTCCTGCAAGAGCGCCCCGAACTCGCGGAAGACCTTGCGGCAAATCTCGCCCATCGCGAGGCGTTGAGCGAAAATATCGGCAATCATGCCATGCAGCACGATCGCCGCCGATCCTACCTGGTGCAAGCCATTCGATCGGTATTCCGCAACCATGCACATGGATGACCATGCGGTAACCGCAGTGGACTATCGGGGCGTTGCCACCTATCCGCAGATCAAGTTCGTGGAGGCGAGATGCGTAATTTGCTGGGCGAAACCGCGGGTTTGGTGGCATTTGTCCGGACCGTGGAAACGGGGTCCTTCAGTGCCGCGGCGCGCAGTCTGCGGACAACGCCGTCGGGCGTATCGAAGAGCATTTCCCGGCTGGAAAGCCTGTTGGGGCTGAAGCTCTTTCGTCGTTCGACGCGTATCTTGACGTTGACGCCCGACGGCGAAACCTTCTTCGGAAGCATCGCGCCGCTTCTTCGGCAGATCGAGGAATCTTCGGATGTCTTTCAGGCGGATCGCGGAGCCACCGGCCATTTACACGTAAGCCTGCCAAGCGAGCTTGCGAGGCTGCTCATGGTGCCCATCTTCACGCATTTCCTGCCGCAGCATCCCGGCATAACGCTCGATCTCGGTACGACGGATCGCCACGTGGACCTGATCCGCGAAAACTACGACATCGCCTTTCGCGTCGGCAAAGTCACGGGAAGCGACTTGATGATGCGAACGCTGATGCATCTGGACATGGCGCTGGTCGCATCTCCTGCCTTTGTCGATACATCGGGACCGGTCGGCACGGTGGAGAGGCTGCGCGAACTGCCCTTCGCGCGATATGCGATCGATGGCCACACATATCCCATTCACTTTGCCGATGGCGCGACGATGATACCGACGGGCCAGGTGGACCTCGACACGGCGACAGCGATCCGCATTGCCGCCTTGAGTGGAGTAGGCGTCGCTTATCTGATGAAATGCATCGTTCAGGAAGAGCTGGATAGAGGGGAACTGATCCAGATTCTGCCCGACCTTGAGCTGGAAACGATGCCGTTCCAGGCTGTCCACGCTTTCGGTCGAATGCCGACCTACCGCCTGCGGCTCTTTTCGGATTTCATCGAAACCGAAATGCAGAAGCGCGCATCGCGATGACCTAGCTCACGGGACCGCGACAGATGCAGCAGTCCCGCCTGAAATCTTGGCCAGCCATTTTGCCGCCTACTTGCCTGTGTCCGCTGCATTGCCGGCAGGCCACGTGAAGTAAATGGTGCCGTCACGCTCGGCCCATCCCCCAACCGATGTTTAGCTACCGCTTTTTCCGGTGCTTGGTACTCATTTCATGACCGTATGCAGGCGCTTGCCTTGGCGGTCGGCTCCCCAAATCAGCAATCTCGAAAGACGAGGATGACATGACGCAAAGACTGAATTACGCCCAACTTTCGCCGGAACTCGTAAAAAAGCTCACCGCCTTCACCATGGAGCTGAATGAGAGCTCCATCGAGAAGACGATCAGGGATTTGGTCGAAATCCGCGCGTCTCAGATCAATGGCTGCAGCTTCTGCGTGGACATGCATTCCAAGGCGGCAAAGATCCACGGTGAACGCGAGCTCCGTCTCTATCACGTTGCCGCCTGGCGTGAATCGACGCTGTTCAGCCCGCGCGAGCGTGCCGCGCTTGCCTGGACGGAGGCGGTCACCAAGCTCTCCGACACCGGCGTTGCGGACGAACTCTACGAGAAGGTCCGCGGTCAACTTTCCGAGAAGGAAGTTTCCGACCTGACGTTCCAGATCATGGCCATCAACGCATGGAACCGGATCAGCGTTGCGGTCAAGGCCGTGCCGGGTTCGGCGGACAAGCTTTACGGCCTGGACAAGGCCGGACTGGAGTAGAAACCGGTCGACAGATATCGCGGCCGCATGAGAGTGCGGCCGCGGCAAAATTGACCCGCTGTGGCTGCTCCTCACGTCTTGTAGCGGCAAGAGGCGAAAATATCAGCCGGTGATCAGGTCGTTATATTCGGGGTGTTTTGCGGCATAGGCCGCCATGAACTCGCATTGCGGAACGACCTTCTGGCCGTTTTTCCTGATCTGCGCGAAGACGCCGTCAGCGAGCTTGGTTCCGATTCCAGCGCCGGAATATTCGAACGGAACTTCGGTGTGGGTAAGGACGATCTTGTCGCCCGCCATCCTGTAGTAGGCCATGGCCATTGCATTAGTGTTGATCGGCAGTTCATAGCGCTGCATCCGGCTGTTGTTCTCAACAAGAAGCGGCATGGTCATCTCCATTCGTTGCCCCAGCCTTCCGTCATCTCTTTATTTCGTCAACTAAACGATCGTTTGGCTAATTGATCGATCGATTTCATCTGGACGTGAGATCGTGCTTTCAAGCACCTCACGTGCCCTATATGAGAGCATCAGGACGGTCACTCGCTGTGAAGGACGCTTGAAGCCTTTGGTTTTATGTCACGGTGGCGCGATGCTCGAAACGCGTGACGCGAAAGTTCTTTTCCAATGATGCGGCTATTTGATCTGCGCCTGGAACACCTCCAACGGATTTCCACCTGATCTCGTAGATCAACTCGCGATGCCCGTCATTKCTATCGGTGAGCCCTGTAAAGGTTGCTTCGGAGAGCTCGAGAGCCGTTGTCTTCAGGTTCGGGATCTCGGCGTCAACCGGGAGTTTGATTGCGACCATGCCGTTCTGTTGACCGGATATCCACCGGTCTACCTGTTTCAGCGGGGAAAGGATCAGGACCGCGAGAATTGTTACGATGGCACCGACCACGATCTGTCCACCGCCGAAGCACAGGCCGATTGCCGTGATCAGCCACAGCGTGGCCGCCGTGGTTACGCCGGTTGTGATGTCGCCCCTTTTCAGGATCGCCCCGCCGCCGATAAAACCCACGCCTGTGAGTACGCCGAGCGGGAACCGCAATATGTCCATCGACCCGTTGGCGCTCTGGCTCGTCGCCAACAGGATATTTGCCTGGATCATCGAGAGACAGGCCGCMAGTCCGACGAGGATGGTCGTGCGCAATCCCGCGACGTGGCCCCCTCGCTCCCTGTCGAGGCCGATGAATGCGCCGGCGATGATCGTTGCCGTCAGACGGATTGCGATGTCCACCCAGTTCGGCGTGATCGGCATCAGGTCGATCAAATCCAATTCCATGCTCCCCTTGTCACGGATCAGCGCCTCTATTCTTGAGATGGAAGCCGATTTACACCGGGATGGCTCCCATAAGCCGGATTGCTGCCGATCGTTTCGTGCGGGAAGCTAGAGCGCAGCCGGCAAGCTGGCCAGTGGGGCAGTAAAAACCAGTCATGAAATCGGCAGGTGCAGGATCGGCTACTCCGCCGAGATCTGACGGCGCTGGCTTCCTGCCGAATGCCGGATGACCTCGGAAATCTGGAGCAGTTGTTTGGCCAGAGGCGTCGAATTGCGCCAGATGATTCCGATCGTTCGCAGGGGG
Source organism: Rhizobium sp. 05L429 (assembly GCF_056397645.1). Classification (NCBI taxonomy): domain Bacteria; kingdom Pseudomonadati; phylum Pseudomonadota; class Alphaproteobacteria; order Hyphomicrobiales; family Rhizobiaceae; genus Rhizobium; species Rhizobium sp. 05L429. The sequence continues at coordinate 130,610 of NZ_JBFTNV010000024.1, forward strand.
CGGGGCGTGCGGAACCGGGAGATGGAGACATCCGCCGAGCGCGTCTCAACCGGTACCGCCATTTCGGGGATCAGGGTTACACCAATGCCGGCGCTGACCATCTGCACCAGCGTCGAAAGAGAACTGCCCTCCATGATTTCCCGAGGGCGTGTCGATTCTATGCCGCAAAATGACAGGGCCTGATCGCGAAAGCAGTGCCCTTCCTCAAGCAGAAGTAGGCGCATTTCGCGCAGGGCCTCGGGTTCCGGCACCGGCTTGCCTTCGTCTTCGCGGTGCCGGACCAACACGAATTCCTCTTCAAACAATTTGATCTCGGTGAGGGATGGCTGCGATACCGGCAGGGCGACCACTGCCAGATCCAGTTCGCCTTGCGCCACCTCGTGAACCAGCCTAGCTGTCAGCGTCTCGCGGACCTGTATTTCAATGCTGTCGAAGGTCCTGTTCAGATCTCTGATGATGGTTGGCAGTAAATAGGGTGCGATGGTTGGAATGATTCCGATTCTGAGCCGCGTCAGCAGCTTGTCCTGCGAAGCACGGGCAAGATCCGCGAGCTCGTCCACGGCGCGAAGAATGTCGCGGACGCGGAGCGCAAGCAGTTGCCCGAAGGCGGTGAGTTTTACTTCTTTGGCGCCCMTTTCGAAGAGGTTGCCCCCCAATTGTTCCTCAAGCTCCTTGATCTGCATGGACAGAGCGGGCTGCGAAATCGCACATGCATCGGCGGCGTGCCGGAAACGGCCATGGCGCGCCAGGGCTTCAAAATAGCGAAGCTGTTTGAGTGTAAGGTTGGTCATAATTTCAGCTTATCGCAGCCATCAGTAAATCCAACTTAAATTTATGATGGGCTTCCGATAAGAAGGAACGAAGGGGAGGATGCGCAGCGATCCTGCTGCTGACCCGTACGGGGTTGGAACGCAGTCGGGCAGGCAGCCAAGCCGAATGGTTTAGACGCACAGGCTGCCCTGAAGCGGCAGCCACAGGGAAGCAACAGGAGAAAACTATGGACCAGAAACCTGACAGCGCGGGCAAATGTCCCGTCGACCATACGGCTCACCGCAGCAGAGGGAACCGCGACTGGTGGCCGAACCATCTCGACCTGCAGATGCTTCACCATCATTCCGGTCTTTCCGACCCGATGGGCAAGGATTTCGACTATGCCGAAGAGTTCAAGAAGCTCGATCTCGAAGCAGTGAAGGCGGATCTCCATGCGTTGATGACGGATTCGCAGGACTGGTGGCCGGCGGACTTCGGCCATTACGGCGGCCTGTTCATCCGCATGGCCTGGCACAGCGCCGGCACCTATCGCATTACCGACGGCCGCGGCGGCGCCGGTCAGGGCCAGCAGCGTTTTGCGCCGCTCAACAGCTGGCCTGACAACGTCAACCTCGACAAGGCCCGCCGCCTTCTTTGGCCGATCAAGCAGAAATACGGCAACAGCATTTCATGGGCCGACCTGCTCATCCTGACTGGCAACGTCGCGCTCGAATCCATGGGCTTCAAGACCTTCGGTTTTGCCGGCGGTCGCGCCGACGTCTGGGAGCCGGAAGAGCTTTACTGGGGTCCGGAAGGCACCTGGCTCGGCGACGAGCGCTATAGCGGCGAACGCGAACTGGCAGAGCCACTTGGCGCCGTGCAGATGGGCCTCATCTATGTCAACCCGGAAGGCCCGAACGGCACTCCCGATGCGCTTGCATCCGCTCGCGACATCCGCGAGACCTTCGCGCGCATGGCGATGAATGACGAAGAGACCGTGGCGCTGATTGCCGGTGGCCACACTTTCGGCAAGACCCATGGTGCCGGCGATCCGTCGTTTGTCGGCGTCGATCCTGAAGGTGGCGAGCTCGAGGCCCAGGGCCTTGGCTGGACGAGCAAATTCAACAGCGGCGTCGGTCGCGATGCCATCGGCAGCGGCCTGGAAGTCACTTGGACCCAAACGCCGACCCAGTGGAGCAACTACTTTTTCGAAAACCTCTTCGGTTTCGAATGGGAGCTGACCACGAGCCCTGGCGGTGCCAAGCAGTGGGTGGCGAAAAATGCCGAGGCTTCCATTCCGGATGCCTTCGACCCCTCGAAAAAGCAACTGCCGACCATGCTGACCAGCGATCTGGCGCTGCGTGTCGATCCGATCTACGAGAAGATCTCACGCCGTTTTCTGGAAAACCCGGACCAGTTCGCCGACGCCTTTGCCCGCGCCTGGTTTAAGCTGACCCACCGCGACATGGGTCCGAAGGTCCGCTACCTTGGCCCGGAAGTGCCGGCCGAAGACCTGATCTGGCAGGACGTCATTCCGGCCGTCGATCACCCTGTTGTCGATGACGCCGATATTGCCGAGCTGAAGGTCAAGGTCGTTGCCTCGGGCCTGTCGGTACAGGAGCTGGTCTCGACCGCCTGGGCCTCCGCCTCGAGCTTCCGCGGCTCCGACAAGCGCGGCGGCGCCAATGGCGCACGCATCCGTCTTGCTCCGCAGAAGGATTGGGAGGTCAACGAACCGGCGCAGCTCGCCAAGGTTCTGGGCGTCCTCGAAGGCATCCAGAAGGCCTTCAATGCCGCCCAGACCGGCGGCAAGAAGATCTCCCTTGCCGACCTGATCGTCCTGGCCGGCGCAGCAGGCGTCGAGAAGGCCGCAAGAGCAGGGGGGCACGACGTCGTCGTGCCGTTCACGCCGGGCCGCGCGGATGCCTCGCTGGAGCAGACCGACGTTGCATCCTTCGCAGCTCTGGAGCCGCGCATCGACGGTTTCCGCAACTATGTGAACAGCAAGCGCCTGCAGTTTATGAAGCCGGAAGAAGCGCTCGTCGACCGCGCACAACTGCTGACGCTGACCGCACCTGAGATGACGGTTCTCGTCGGCGGTCTGCGTGTGCTGAAGGCCGGCAAGCCSGARCAYGGCGTCTTCACCKCGCRTCCGGAAGYGCTGACGAACGAYTTCTTCGTCAACCTGCTCGACATGGGCACGGTTTGGGCTCCCGTTGCAGGTAAGGAAGGCGTTTACGAAGGACGCGACCGCAAGACGAACGAAGTCAAGTGGACCGGCACCCGCGTCGACCTGGTCTTCGGTTCCCACTCGCAGCTTCGCGCCCTCGCCGAAGTCTACGGCCAGTCGGACGCCAAGGCGAAGTTCGTCAAGGACTTCGTCGCGGCATGGACCAAGGTCATGAACGCAGATCGTTTCGATCTCGTCTGATTGAAGCTCTGTCTGGACGCGGCGGAAACGCTGCGTCCAGACGTCCGGCGTTTAGTATTGAGCGCTCAATTCTTTCGCTATTGCGGCTGGCAACCGCCATCAACCTCCAAGTAAAACTCTTCCTGACCCAAGGCGCGCGCCMGTCGGCAGTCAATCACGATCCTTTCGGCCTGAAACCAACCCAATGCCGATGCGTTGTCGGAACACAGCGGGTGGAAGAGATCATGGATTCCAAAGCATCGACCAGAAGTTTGCATGTCTCGGGCGCGCGAGATGACGATCGCAGCATACCAAGATTGGTCGGCGATCACGGGGTGATTGGCGATCTCGCGACGATCGCTCTGGTGGCGAAGGATGGCGCGGTCGATTTTCTGTGCTGGCCGAATTTCGACAGCCCATCGATTTTTGCTGCGCTGCTGGATCCGGAACGCGGCGGCGTTTTTGAGCTTTATCCTGATATCCCCGACGCCCGCGTCACGCAGCAATATCTGCCCGACACGAATGTCTTGCTGACGCGGTGGATGGGCGTGGGGCTGAGCGCCGAGATCACCGATTTCATGGTGGTCAAGGATGCTGACCCCGACGGGCCGACAACGGTTGTCAGGCGTATACGCGCTACGCGCGGCGACGTTGCTGTCAGGATGCGTTGTGCGCCGCGTTTCAACTATGCGATGGAATCGGTCCGACCGGAGATCGTGGGCAATTGCGCGACTTGGCGCTCGCCGTCGGCGGCAGGCTTCCGCATAAGCTCTAATGTTGCGCTGATACAGGACGGAAACGATGTCATCTCGCCGGATATCCGGCTCAAGGCCGGCGAGACCGCAGATTTCGTGCTTGCCGCTGTCGATAGCGATCCGGTGGAATCGTCCGACATTCAGGCCCTCGAAGATGGCACGATCGATTATTGGCAGGATTGGGCCGGGCAATCCACCTATCGTGGGCGCTGGCGCGAGATGGTCAACCGGGCCGCCTTGGCCTTGAAGCTGCTCACCTCCCGTCGGCATGGCTCGATCATCGCCGCCGGAACCTTCGGGCTGCCGGAGGCTCCGGGTGGCACGCGCAACTGGGATTATCGCGCCACCTGGATCAGAGATGCGTCTTTCACTGTTTATGCGCTGATGCGTCTTGGTTATCGGAAGGAGGCCGAGGCTTTCAATGCATGGATCGGAAAACGTGCGTCCAACTGCGACTACGGCGGACGACTGGATATCATGTATGCCCTCGATGGTGGCGATGTGCCCGACGAAGTTGTCCTCGACCATCTCAGTGGCTATGGCGGAGCGCGTCCGGTTCGCGTTGGCAACAAGGCCTCGGAGCAGTTTCAGCTCGACATCTACGGCGAACTGATGGACTCGATCTATCTCAGCAACAAATATGGACATGCCATTTCGCATAAGGCGTGGCAGGGCGTGCGTGAGGTGATCGATTACGTTTGCGAGCATTGGCAGGACGCGGATGCCGGGATCTGGGAAATGCGGCGGGAGCCGCAATATTTCCTGCATTCGCGCCTGATGTGCTGGGTGGCGGTCGACCGGGCGTTGCGGCTGGCAAACAAGCGTTCCCTTGCCGCCCCCTTTGCCCGATGGCTCGAAACCCGCAACGATATTCACGATGATATATGGCAAAATTTCTGGAACAGCGAGAAAGGCCATTTCGTACAGACGAAGCACGGCGACAGTCTGGATGCGTCACTGCTCTTGATGCCGCTTGTGCGATTTGTCAGTGCGACCGATCCACAATGGCTCGCGACGCTCCATGCAATCGGCAGGGAACTAGCGGATGACGGCGTTGTCTATCGCTACAAGAGCGCCGATGGGCTGGGCGGCCGGGAAGGGGCCTTCTCTGCCTGCTCCTTCTGGTATGCGGAATGCCTTGCCAGGGCGGGCGATCTCAAGAAAGCCCGCCGCGTCTTCGAGGCGGTATTGAACCACGCGAACCATGTCGGTCTCTATGCCGAGGAATTTGACATGAGATCGGAGCTTTCAGGGAATTTTCCGCAGGCGTTCACCCATCTCGCACTCATCAGCGCCGCCTATTATCTGGATCGTGAACTGGATACCCGGAATGACCAGGAATGGCGGCCTTAGCAAATTGCCGCTGTAGCCGCCGATTGTTGGAAGGAGACACAATGAGCAAGGATCTCAAGACAGGTGACAAGGTGTCGTGGAATACGAGCCAGGGAGAAACCGCCGGCAAAATTGTCAAAAAGCAGACGACGCGGACCAAGATCAAAGAGCATGAGGTGAAAGCCTCGAAGTCCGATCCGCAATATATCGTGGAGAGCGAAAAATCCGGCAAAAGGGCTGCGCACAGGCCCGATCAGCTGCACAAAAAGCAATGACTGCAGTCATTCTTTGTTGACGTGACAGGACCGTGATTGCCAAGGGTTCTGACGCCACCTTCGCGTATCGGCGGGTATTTTCGATCCAGACTTTCTGCTTTTTTCCAAAACGCATAGCGCAACAACGCTGTGTTAGAAGTTTCTTTAATTCTCCTTCACTCCGATTTCGCTATCATGGCCTCATGAGAATAAGCACCATCACCAACTGGGCCTACGGCATAACCGTGATCCTTACGGCGCTTTCGGCTGTGGCCTTTATCATGTCGTCACGCAGTGCTGAAGACGAAAGGCGTGCGGTTGAGGAGCATCTCGCGCTCGACACACTTGCCGAACAGCTTCAGATGGGTGCGGAATTCTCAAGCGATGAAGCACGGCTCTATGTCATGCGGGGCGAACAGCGCCACCTTATTGCATTCAAGGCGGACGAGGAAACAGAGCGGCAGCGCGAAACAGCCGCCGAGCAGATCGCGGCGAGGGATATATCTGCCGTAGAGCGGAATATTATCGAGGACATAGACAAACAGGCCGAGGCGCTTGACGCTGTGGAAGCCGCCGCTGTCGATGCCTATCAGAAAGGAGATCGGCAGGCAGCACAGCAGGCGCTTTTTGGACCGGAGCACGAGCGGTTGCAGACGGCTCTGGTGGAATCGGCTGGGCGTTTGCGCGATATCACGGCGACACGCACCGGCGCGGCACTCGAAGATGCGCGCCGGCGCAGTGACCAATGGAGCCTTGTCGCAAAGATCATGCTGGGCATCACCGGCCTGCTCTTCCTCGCCGTACTCTACTTTATCCTGCGGCGTCGCGTGGCCATGCCCCTCGTGCGCATGACGGGCATCGTCACCCGGTTGGCCAAGCAGGACTATGCTGTCGAGGTTCCTGACGATCGCCGCCACGACGAAATCGGCGAGATGAACGAGGCCATCCAGATTTTTCGCGAGAACGGCCTTGAACGCGAGCGTCTGGATGCCGAGCGGCGGGCGGACCAGCACACCAAGGATCTCATCCTGCAGATGATGCATCGCCTTCAGGCCTGTGAGAATCAGCATGAACTGGCCGATGTCGTCGCGCGCTTTGCGCCGCAGATCTTTCCGGGCATTGCCGGAAGTCTTTATACCCTGAACGAGGACAAGTCCTCTCTCGCGCAGGCCGGCACGTGGCTGGAGCCGGTCAATGCGCAGGCGGCTTTCTCGGCCAATGCCTGCTGGGGTCTGCGGCGCGGCCGCCCCCATATGAGCGGCGTCGGCGATGGCGATGTGACCTGCCTTCATGTCGAAGGCAGCGGTGTTACGACCTCCTGTTTCCCGCTGACCGCGCAGGGCGATATGATTGGCCTTCTCTATCTCGAGGAACGCGACGGGCGGGTGCCGGTGCTGGAAAATGCCCGCCTCTATCTTGAGTTGATTGCCGAGAATGTCGGACTGGCGGTCGCCAACCTGCAGCTTCGCGAGAAGCTGACCGATCTTGCGGTGCGCGATCCGTTGACCGGGCTTTTCAACCGCCGCTTCCTCGATGACACGTTGCACCGGCGCGGCCGTGACGATGCCGATGAGCCGTTGGTATGCCTGATGATCGACATCGATCATTTCAAGGGCTTCAACGACAAGTTCGGCCACGATGCCGGTGACTTGGTCATGCAATATGTCGGGCAAATCCTGCGAAATGCCGCTGCCGGATACGGCTACGCATTTCGTTTCGGCGGTGAGGAATTCACAATACTACTGCCTGACCACAGCGAAGAGGGCGGCTTCCAATTCGCCGAAATGCTGCGTGCGCAGATCAGTTCAGCGGCACTCTCCCACTCAGGTCAGATTCTCGGCGCCGTGTCGGTGTCGATCGGTGTGGCTGTGTCACCCGGGGAAGGTGCAGTCGATACGCTGGTGAGCCGAGCAGATGCGGCCCTTCTGGATGCCAAGGCCAAGGGCCGCAACCGAACGGTCCTGGCAAGCAGCCTGAGCCGGAAAGCGCAGGAAACGCTACGCCCCTGATGCCTGCAAATAGGGAATCAGCCGATTAATTGCCGACTGCGCCGTGTGGCGCAAGTTCGCCGATTTCGCGGCTTGCGCCGTAATCGCGCTCATGGGCCGAACGGAAGCGGTTTTCCTGGCGACCGCTCAGATCACGGTAGTAGCGCTCAGTGATGCCGTCGGCATAGGTGCCGGTATCGACATCAAAGCTGTCAGCCGACGGCTTGATCGAGAAAAATTTGAACATCGTCAGGGTCCCTCCACAGCGAGCTATCA